>CAYFHV010000008.1:0-27955 GCA_964343105.1 uncultured Planctomycetia bacterium
TGGACCCACGGCTTGAGCACCCTTAAGGCAACTCTTAAGAGGATCGCCAGAAACAAAAGGAGCGGCCACGAAACAAACCCCATCAACTTTGAGAGGTCGTGCTTCACCAGCTCAACACGTGCTTCACGGTCACCATCTCGGAAGAGATGAGTCCGCCATCGAAGCCGCGCTGCGACATAAGACATTTTCACTAGACCAATAGGCATTCTTTGTCCCTCTCCCCCAAGAACTCCTCATGGCCCCTCAAAAAATGGGAGCCGATCCTTAAAGATCGAAGGTCATGTACCGGATCCAGCGTCCTGGAAAAGAGGCGCAGGATCTCGAGGAACCGGCGCCTCAGGACCTCATCCCCTTCGGGAGGCTGGAAGGTCCCTTGGAGGCACTCGTGCATCTCGAGGGCAAGTTCGGCAATCTCCTCCGGGGTATTCTCCTTTAGCTCCAGTTGCAGTTCGTCGCGAATCTCCGGAAGATCACGATACTTCGTCATAAAAAACCGAAAGAGAATGGGGTTCGATAAAATCTCCTGGAAGGTAAGGAACCGCCCGAATTTCCTCGAGTAATATTTCTTCGGGATGAAGATGCTCTCTGGAGAGCTGCAGTAAACAATCTCGCAGAAGGGTGCGACGTTGACGAATACCATGGGCCGGCGAAAGATGATCGGCAGATTCGTCATGCCAGAGTTATGACCAATAAAGAAGGCGCAGCGGCTAGACAGGTAGATATCCATGAAGTCGGAGTGATGGCGCGAAGCATAGTCAATGATCCGGGGGTTGTCCGGATGGATCGGTTCCTCCACGTACTTGCCCATGCGGATCGCGAAATACCCAAGCTCGGTGAGCTTCTGGGCTGCCAGGAGATAGTTCTGGATGGAAGAGTTGCGGTCATCGAGCAATTGCCGATCTCCATGGTAGAACAGCTCCAGCCCAGGGCGCCAACGGGCATGATAGGCGCTGTCCCTGGCATGAAAACAGACGAAAGGGGCACCGGGCGGGACCCCCATGCTGCGCAGGGCCAATTGGCCTTGGGCTTCTTGCTCCTCGGTAAACTTTAGATGGGGGGGAAATCGTTCCAGAAGGCCCTCTTGATCGTACGGCTCCGGCATCTTGAAGATAAACTCTTGGCTGCCGCGAGGCAGCAAACGGTTTAAATAATCGAGGAATCGGGCCCCCTCCCAGAGGTGGATGTGGGACCGGAACATCTTGTCCAACGGCTTGTTGCAGATGGCGGAAGACCGGCGCACAGAGCGTTTCAACGCAAAGGCGTTGCGGTCGTAACGGTAAAAAAGATCCAGAGAGCGCCTGGGGTGCATCCCCGCATCCCGTTGGCAGAGGTATGCCTCGGTGGGGATCGCCCAGATCCCGAGGGACATGGAGGACCATCGGACAAAGCGGATATGGACCCAGGGTTTGAGCACCCGCAGCACGATTCTCAAGAAGAAGGCAAGAGGCAGGCAGAGTGGGAGCATCAAGATCGACAGTAATCGAAAAGCCATGCGCCTCATCCAAAAAGGCTTACGGGTTCCCGGCATCAAACGAAGTCCACATGTTGCGGAACAGGCCCTGGTGGGATTTCCGGCTCAAGGCGCCCCTTCATGGTCTCGTCCAAGTACTCGTTGACCTTGTGCTGCAGGCAGAGGGTCCCGCACATCTTCTGAGCGTTGAACTGTGGGGAGGCCAGGTAATTCATCACCTGCCAGTACCGATCCGAGGCCCAGATCTCCTTGAACCTCTGCTCCACGATGTTGCCAATGTGGAACTTCTTGTACCGCTCGTTGAACAGCATCCCGCAGGGAGCAACGAGTCCCGATCCAGAGATCTGCAGCAGGAACGGCGCCCCATAGCAGCGTTGGTAGCTGCGCTTGCCTTCCGACTCGATCTTGGACCATTTCACCACGACCCGATACTCGCTGTCGGACAGTTTCTCTGCCTCATGGAGCAGATCGTAGAGTTGTGGATATTTGCTGTAGTCCACCCCAAGGCTTCCGTCTTCGTTGTCCGAACAATGTTTGATCACCGCGTAATCAGGCCGGAGTTCCTTTCCAAGACGGCCAAAGGGCAAAATCTGATCCGCATCCTGAGGCATCAGGACCATCTGCATCCCGATGGTGACGGGGAGCCTGTCCCTTCTTTTAATCTCCACCATGTCCTTGATGTTCTGCACCACCCGATCAAAGTACTCCGGCTTGACCCCCATGATCTGGGCGTACCGATCTCGGGTTCCCGCGCTGAAGTTCACCCGCAGGTAAGTCAAATGGGGTAAGATCTCCTCCAATTTGCGGCGGTTGAAGACAAAGGCGTTGGTTCCAGAGGCCATGGAGATCCCCAGGGCATGGCCCCGTTGGATGCTGGGGACAAACGCCTGAGAAAGGGTGGATTCCCCATCGGAGACAAGGCTGATCCCCTTGACACCGATTCCGGCACAGTCCTCCAGGAATCGGACCATCACCTCCGTGGTGATCACCTGTCGGTCGTTCTCCTGGAGCATGGCGTAACAGAAGCTGCAGGCGTAGTTGCAGGCCCGGGTCAAGGCCATATCAATCGTGATGGGAGCGATCCGCTCTCCCTTCTCCCAGGCGCCCACCCGATCCAGATGCCATCCGATCTTGGTTCCATCCAGGATGAGACGCGTCGTGAGATCCTTTGCTGCAGAGGCCTCCTCGTGGCTGGTGTGCCGGATCGTCGTCATAACTGCACCCCCTTGACCTGACGCGGTCTGTTCTGGTCCGTCTTCGGCTCCATGTACAACTCCAGTGTCGGCTCGAGCAGCCTTTTCAAGAATTCCTCCAACTTCAGCAACCGTTCTTGCTTCGTGTTGCTCTCCAGCTCCTCCTGGAATTTAAGAACAGCTCGCTTGACTCCCTCCAGGCGAACCAGATCTACCCCGGACCCTGCAGGGTGCCTGCAAAGAGCGGCTTCCAGCTGTTCGATCCTTTGGCTCTGGGACAATCCAGACCAGTGCGCCGATGCCGGCTGGTCATAGAAGTTCTGTGTGTCTCCGACACTCCTCTTTCGTTGATATTCGGCCAAGAGCTTGCGCACCAATCGAGTGGGCAGGGCGAAGGCAGGGTCGGCATTCTGGGGTGTGAGGATCCCAGGAACCGGAGGAGGCTGTGAGTGATCCCGCAGGACATACTCCAGCCGGATGACTGCGTGATCAGAGCATTCTTGAATCGGCTTTCCCTCCAACATGCCACAGAGAAGCTCCAACAACCCTCGCTGGAGATCCGTAGGAGCCCCCCCAAAAGCAGCGCGTTTCACCTGATGACTTGCAGGGTCCATCAGGGCCATCAAGGTCACCCCGCCCACAGAGACCCCCACTCGCACGAAGCCCTCCTCCGCCTGAAGAGGACCCTCATGGGAAATGGAGGTAAGCGCCCTTTGTAACCGATCCCGGTAGACCGGATGCAAGGCGCCGTCACTGGAACTTCTCCGGATGGGGGAGGAGCCCACCCTTCCGAGGAAAGTCTGTTGCCTTTCCTCGGGAAGAGACGCTTGAGAGGGAAGATCTCTTCCCTGTGGTGAAGGGTGTGCCTCGCCGAAGCGGACTCGGAAATTGATCCCCTCCCCTGCTGGCTCAATGGAGACTTCTCCCATCCTCGCCACCGCCTCCTGAAGCCTTGATAACTCCAGTGTCCGGAGGGTGGCCGGGCCGATGGCGATCGACACCCCGGATAGGCCTGCACATTCCGCAGCCTCCGCGATATTGAGGAGCGACTTGACATGGTCCTCTTCATGGACCCATGTCTCCAAGAATTCCAACTCTGCGTCGGGTCGAAATCCTCTTAAGACCGTGGTCAGGCTCTCCTGATAGGCAGCCACGAGTCTTTCGTAATCGACCTTCGCAAAAAGCCCCTTCTCCACCTTAAAAAGGTCCCCGAAATGTGTGGGCCGTGGTGTCTTTTGGCACAGAAAACTCCTTTAACCCATCGGACTTTGGTGCCCTCTCGCCTACCACCTGTCGGAGTGCCGCCACGATCTCTCCTGGGCCAGGGTAATAAGCCCCCTCCAGCACCGCACTCGTCGGTGTGGGGATATCCGGGAGAGCCACCCGAAGGATGGGCGCCTTCAAGGAGGGGAAGGCCACTTCGCAGACCCGCGCAGCGATCTCCGCCCCGATGCCGGCTGTCTTCCATCCGGTATCCGCGATCACAAGTCGGCCCGTTTTCTTGACCGACTCGATGACACAAGCCTCATCCCACGGCTTCACCGTGCGAAGGTCAATCACCTCCACCCCGATCTCCTCTTTCTCCAACGCCTCCACCACTCGTAAAGATTCAGAGACCATGTAGGAGGCGGCCACCAGGGTCACGTCACCGCCGGCATGACGGATGGCCGCTTCCCCCAAAGGAACCGTGTAATACTCCTGCGGAACCTCTCCGGTGTGAGGGTAGGAGGAGCGGTGCTCGATGAAGATCACGGGATTGGGATCAGCGATCGAGGCCAGAAGGAGGCCTTTGGCATCGTAAGCGGTGGCCGGCATCACCACCTTCAACCCTGGAACATGCATGAAGATCGCCTGCAAGCTCTGGGAATGCTGTGGCCCCTGCCCCCAGCCCCGTCCCACAACCGCCCGAATCGTCATCGGCACCGACTGTTTGCCTCCTGAGGCGTAGCATCGCTTGGCGGCATGGTTGACAATCTGATCCATCGCGTAGAGCAGAAAATCCACCCGTTGGTGCGTCATAATGGGTCGAAGCCCTGTCAGGGCCGCTCCCACCATCACCCCGGTCATTCCATTTTCTGAGAGTGGGGTATCAAAAACCCTAGCCTTGCCAAAGCGCTCCTGCAGACCCCGGGTGGAGCCAAAGATCGCCCGGGGATCGTCCACCCCCTCTCCCATGAGAATCACCCTGGGATCGGCCTCCATGGCCTGGCGCAATGCCTCATTGATTGCATCACAAAAGGACAAGGTCCGACTCATCCTACCTCCTGAAGTTGAGCCCCTCTCTCTTCCACATTAGGCAGCGGAATGAGGAAACGCCCTCCCTGGGCGAGGAAAGGCTGATGCTTGGCCAGGATCGCTTCGGAGTAGTTCCACGCCAAGATCAGCACCGCCTCCGGCCTTCGCTCATACAGGGCCTGCGGGGGCAGGATAGGAATGTGATGCCCGGGGCTGAATAACCCTTGCTTTCCGGGGTTGTCATCCACAAGAAAACTTAGGAAGGGGCCCAGATTAAAGTGATGGAGAAGCGTCGTGACGGTGTGGGAGGCGCCGTAACCGGCTATGCTCCTGCCCCTGCCCTTGATCTCCCGAAGCCGGCGGAGAAGTTCGGCCTTCACACCTTTTAGCTGCTCCGCAAAGAAATGGAAGGTCTCGGGCCGGGCTAGCCCAAGCCTTTCCTCCAGAGCGATCAGCTCCCCAACAGTGCGGGAGACGCCCCGCGAACCGCCCGCGCATTGCACGGTGACACGCAAAGATCCCCCCTTGGTGGGGACCCTCTGAACGTCGATCAATTCCATCCCATGTCGGCGCAGGAACGCAACGAGCGGCCGAACCGAGTGGTAGCACAGGTGTTCATGATAGATTGTGTCGAAAAGCCTCTTCTGGAGAATGTCCGCGAGATAGGAAACCTCAAAGACAAAGAGGCCCTCGGGCGCCAGCAGCTGGCGAATTCCGACTACGACATCGGACAGATCATCGACATGGGCGAACACGTTGTTCGCCGTGAGAATGGCGGCGGGCCCATGTTCCCGCCTGATCCGGCAGGCAAGAGAAGAAGTAAAGAAATCTGGAAGGGTCTCCACACCCGATTCCGTGGCCTTACGGGCAATCTCCCGCGCAGGATCGATCCCCAGGACGCGCAGGCCTCGCTCCTTAAAACGCCGAAGCAGTGAACCGTCGTTGCTGCCGATCTCAGCCACAAGCGCACCCTGAGCAGGTTTTATCTTGTCCAGCAAATCGTCCGCGTACCTCCGGAAGTGTTCCACAAGACCCAACGAGGTCGAGGTCGCATAAACATAGGCCCGATACAGAATCTCCGGATTCACCACATCCAGCAACTGGACATGGCCGCAGGCCCGACACAAAAACAGGTCGAGCGGATACGCTTCCTGGGCCTCTGCGAGACGCCCCCGATCCACATACGCATCGGCAATGGGAGTGGGTGTAAGCGGCAGGACCAGTTCCAGGGAATCCGCATCGCACAGGCGACAGGTGCTCCGTCGCGAAATGGCGTTGTTCATCGGAGCCTCCCTCCTGGGATCAGCTCACGCGCCAGCGACTCCTGCGAACGAAGAGAAAGCCCCCCATCCACGACGATCTCCTGCCCCGTGATAAAGGACGCCTTCGGGCTGCAGAGGAATTCGATCGCCTGGACAACATCCTCAGAAGTTCCCATCCGGCCGAGGGGAATGATCCGTTTGTTTAGATTCAGGAGTTGTTCCTGTTGCGAAGTGAAGTGCCTCGACTGTTCTTTGATCACGGTGCTCGGAGAGACGGAATTCACCCGTATCCCTTTCGGCCCAAGCGCAACAGCATAGTAACGAACCATTTGGTTGAGACCAGCCTTGGCGACGTGGTAACTGAGCGGCTGCTCCCCGACGACAAAATGGCCCGCCACAGAACTCACAATCACAATGGAGCGCCCTCCCCCATCGCTGAAGTCCCCGGCCAGGCGTTCAATGATGTTTCTCGTCGCAGTCAGGCTCGTTTCTATCTCTCCCGCCCACCCGTCCTCCTTGCCCCGATACCGTTGAAAGAAAACGAGAGAGTTCAATTTCCCATGGCGGCCCAGGATCTGCGTCAAGACTGTTGAAAGGCGATCGCCATCCAACAGGTCCGCCGTCCAATAATGGACATGGGGCGTGCGGCGATCCGCTCTTGATGGAAGGCGGCGACCAATCACCGAGACAACATGATCTGCTTGCGCCAATGTTCGCACGAAGGCCTGCCCTATGCCTCTGGTCCCCCCGACAATTAAGCCGTGCTTCTTCCTCCCCGTTTCACTCTCTTGCACAGAGATGTCCCGCCGAAGGCGGGGCTTCCTCCCCGTTTCACTCTCTTGCACAGAGATGTCCCGCCGAAGGCGGGGCTTCCTCATCTTCATCATGTCGCTGCAGCAACCTCCGCGGGGCTTCGGGCGCACTGAAAACGCCGGTACATCATCTTTAGATTGCTGCGCTGAATAAGACGCCCCAGGCCCATGGGGGTGTTTTTATACACGGCAAGCTGTTTCCCAATGTGACTTTTCTGATGCTCATCATGGAAGAAGGTATATTCCAGCGGCTCCGTGGTGGGAAAGGTGCTTGGATTGATCTCATAATTCAGGTTGCTGATGGCATCGAAATCGTACGTGAAGCAATCCGTAAGAACCAACTCCGTCTGGTCAATGGCGCGTTTGCGATCGATCACAAAGCGGCGGAGCTGCCCGAGGTATTCCTCCACCCGTGGGGTGAAGAGGCTCCGCTCTTTCAAGACTTCTTTCACCGCCGTGAACAACAGGCTCGAGATATCCTCTAGCTCCATGTAGAGGAGCGCCTTGTGAACCAGGAGCTCGTTGATCCCCAGCTCCCCGCCGATATAGCGCCCTATCACGTCTGGTGTGAGCACGACGTGTTCGGCATCTTCTTGCGTGGGATAGAGATCCTTGCTGGTTTGGTAAATAAACTCTTCGATGATCTGTTGCAGCCTGGGGGTATAGAGCTCGTGGTGATCTTTCATGTACAACAGAAAATCGAAGGCCGGCACGCCCATCGGTCGGAGCATGTTGAAGACCTCTTCAAAGAGGGCGTTGTTGTAAAACGTCTCCACAAAGAGGTTCATCACCCGGCACTCGAGGTAATCCTCTACGGGCATCGTGTTGTTGCCTATGATGATCTCCTCGATCTCTGCCACAGGATGCTCCTTCCCGAAGAACTCGTACATCCCGACGCATCCGGGAATGGTCCTGAACCGTGTAATGAGCCCATAGTCCTGCCGACACTTCTGCGAGGCCATCTCAGTTCCCACGAGGAGCATGGCCTGGTACATGCGCATGCTGTGGACTTTGTTATCGATCCCAAAGCGCAACGAAGTGAAATGCTTCTCCTTGGTGTCCCCTGGCATGGCGAGAATGATCTCTGTGTAAGTGGTGGCGTCGGGGCTTAGCTTATTCCCAAACTCGATGAACTTCTCAAACGTCTTACTGGAGATGTTGCTACGCTTGATCGCCTTCAACACCTCCGGATCGGCGGACTGAATGGCGGCACCGATCATCCACGTCCCCTTGAGGATGGAGGCAGCCTCGATCACCTTCTCCGTCCGGTTTTTCCCTGCCGAGGCCTTCACAAGAGCCGGCCAATGGTACTTCTCTTGGATTTCAGCGATGTACCGGCAGGTTGTCGCATCCTCGTTATACATGCCAAAGTTGAGATCCGTGACGATGATCTCTTCGCTGTTCCTCACGTGTTCGGCGATGTAGGTGAGCTCTTCCCGCGTCCTGGCAGTGTCGTAGCGCTTGACCCGACTCTTGATGGCGATCCCGTCAGCGCAGAACGCACACGTGAATGGGCAGCCGCGCGTCGTCTCCACCATGGGGACCAGTGGCAGGTCGAAAAAGGGGTCCAATAATCCTGTGAGGTAAGGCGACGGGATGACGTTGATATCATCAATGCGGGAGGCTGGGCCGGAAAACAAACGTCCTTCAGAAAGATAGCTGCAGTTCTTAATCAATTCCCCTCGCCCTTTGAGTCGTTCAGCGTCGAAATGGGTGCCCCCCAACTTCTTAACGAGCTCCACGAAGCCTAGTTCACCTTCCAGTTCAATGTAGAAGTCAATGGCTGAACGCCTGTTGAGGAAGGCGAGTTTCTCCTCCGCCTCAATGGGGAAGTTGGGTCCACCCATGAGGAGGATGAGCCTCGGAGAATAGCGTTTGGCGAGGCTTCCCAACTTATAGGCGAGCTCGAAGTTCCAGCTGTAGTTGGAGAGACACACCATATCGGGCGGATCTGTCCGAATGGCCTCCTCTAACTGGGTTGGGAACTTAAAAAGGCGAAACACAAAATCTTCTGTGCCTAATTCCTGAATGGCATAGCTTGCGACAAAGCTGACCCCCAAAGGAAAGGTCGGCGCGCCGATGCCCTGCGCCGTGTGCGTCAGATCTGCGAAGTAGAGCTTCTTTTTCAACCTTTCCTCCCGAGGGATACCAATCTCTCCACACGCCTTTCCAGAACATCCATGAATTGTTGCGCCGCCCTCTGATCGTGCTCTTCCGGTGACCAGGGGGCGAAGAGGGTATCGGATTTCTTAAAAGGCCCGCTCGTCGTCTCATGAAATACAAGGATGTTGGAGCGGATCAGCAGGGTGTGGAAGGAAGGGCCCGCAAACCGGTGATAGAATTCCCCTCCCGTCGGATAAGCCCCCAAGGGGATCGCACCGGTCACCTCCCCCTCCTCATCAAAAACCACCAGATCCATCGATCCCTCAATGACGTGGAACGACTCCGATTTGGCTAAATGCTTGTGCGGTCGGATGTAGGATTCCTTCGTCAGGGTGACGAACATCTCATGGACCGGGTCCTCTGTGCTCCCGTGCGCGCACAGCCGTATCCGCCTGCGCTCATTGGAGCCGACCTTCTCCTTGAGGAACTGAATCTCCCGGCGCCCCATCAGGACGATCGGATCCTCAAAATAAAAGACCTCGTCATTGATCTTCCTCATGGACATGCGACCGCCTTCCCAAAAAAAGACTCCTCGACCGGCCTCGTCCCCCCACCAGGAAAGATGGACAGGAAGCTTCCGCCCTGCTCAAGGAAATCCCGATGCCTCTGGATCACCTTCGTCTGGTTGGCGGGGTTCACCCCCAAAAGGCAAAGCTTCACCTTGCGTCCCAAGAGGGCGCTGGAATCCCAGATGGACAGCCGGGAACCGGGCATCAACAATCCTCTTTTGTGGGGATCGTTATCCACCACGAAATCGATGTCGTCCTTCAGATCCAGCAGATTGATGAAGGCACAGCTTAAGTGCCCCGCACCCAGCAGGGCGACTTTCCCCCCTTGCCTGCGCTCCTCAGAGAGAATCCGTTTGAATCGATCCCGGTGACTGCCAAAACCTCTCAAGAAGAGATCCGCCCGCTTCCTTTCATCCCGCAGAAGCTCCTCTGAAGGAAACGATGGCGTCAGTCGTTGGGCCAGCTGTGCGATCCCCACCAGGGAATCTTCCAAGGGATAGCGGAAACGCTCGAACTGGACGAGCGAGAATCCGCAGAAAGCAAAAGCCCTCTGAAACGTCTCCGGGGTGAAGTACAGAACATGCTCCTCCCAAAGGGTAGTACAATCCCCCGTCTCCAAGGAGCGGGAGCAGTCGGGCAGCTCAACAACGATATACCCCTCCGGTTTTACAAGCTCCTTAAGTCCCTTCACGAACCGCTCCAGGCGATGCGCGTGCTCGAGGATGTGCCTGGCCACAACCACATCCACCCGGCCACGGCCCTGAACGATCCGCCGGCTCACCTCAGGGCCAAATCGGTCTTGAACCGTCTCCACCCCTGCCCCAGAATCCTCGATCCCTAGATCCTTTTGCGGATCGATCCGCCAAGTCTCAAATCCCAGCCCCTTCATCCGCGTGAGCAGCGAATCATCCTTGAAGGTCATACCGCAGAAGACCGAAGAGGAGGTGAGTCCCGGCAGTCGGCTTAGGATCTGCGCCAGGCGGTCGAGGTGATCCTCCGGCTCCACGTAGGTGATCCAATCATAGACCGGCCTCAGCTCGGCCGCTGGAAATGGCCGGCTGATTTGGATCAGCCCGCAAGATTGGCACTGCCCGACCGCCAGCGGATGCTTGAACTCTCCATGAGCTGGAGGAGCCAGGTAGCGATTGCAGATCGGCTGCATTCCAAAATCAATCAGCTCCACGACCATGCCGCTCTTGCAAAGAGCGCACCTCGCCATTTCAGGGTTTGTGTACATATTCCAGCGGTTCTCTATGAATCTGCTCCCAGTTCTCCTCGATCCAGGTCTTCGTTTCGGCCAACCCCTCTTCTAGAGCAATGGTGGGGGCCCATCTGAGCTCGGCCCTCGCCTTCGTACAATTCAGATCGTAGCGGGGATCCTCGCCCAGCCGGCCTTCCCCCGGCTCCGCTATCTCCTCAAACCTCTTTCCCATCAGCTTGCCGATCCGTTGGACCACATCGGCAATCGTCTGATCCTTCGAGTCGGAAAAATGGTAGACATCCCCCGGCCTTCCCGCCTGCATCGCCTGTAAGGCCCCGCGAACCACGTCCCGGATATGGACGAAGGACTTGATCGCTTTTCCCCCGCCGTTGAGTTGGATCTTCTTTCCCTGCTTGATGGCGATGATCGTGCGCGGGATGATCTTGTACAGCTGTTGGTGCTTGCCATAGACATTCGTGGAGCGAATCGTCACCACGGGAAAGTTAAAATTCTTCGCCATGGTGGCAAGGTACATGTCCGCCGCTGCCTTCGAGGCCGCATACGGGGTGCTCGGGTAAAACGGATGGGATTCCCTGACCGGCCCGTCGCAGGGGCCGTAGACCTCCGCAGAAGAGATGTGCAGGTATCGCTTCAAATAGGATCGGGTCCGCAAGAAGTTGCACAGCGTGACTACTCCCACCGTGTTCGTTTGGAAATATTCCACTGGGCTGAAGTTGCTCAGCTCCACCTCGCTGAGGGCCGCCACATGGATGACCGTCGCCGGCTGAAGTTCGTCCAGGACCGTTTGAAGGACTCCCGGTTGTCGCACAATGTCGATCTGATAAAACTGGAAATTCTTCGATTCCCGCGCCTTGTAAGACAGATACAGCGCCCCCTTTTCAGGAGAACGGCTGATGCCCACCACCCTATGTCGCGGGTCCCTCAGTAAGATGTCAACGAAATAAGATCCCGTAAAACAGTTGCTGCCAATGACAACGGTGGGTGCCTTTGTTTTCTCGCTCATCTCTTTTTCACTCAAAGAATATGAAGGAGTAATCCCCCATGTAGCCTACTTGCTTGAAAAACCATTCCCATTCCACCGGCGTATGGAAGGCACGACAGGTCAACTGCCAGTACAGGAGGTTGGCCTTTTCCCTCTCATTCCGGTACGACTCGACCTCAACGTACTTCGCCCCTCGCCCTACGCGCTCGATCTCCTTCAAGGCACTCCAGAGGTCGCAGAGATACAGGTTATGCAAGGTGGTGATCGAAACGACCAGGTCGAATGACCGATCATCGTACGGCAACTTGGCCGCATTCCCAACGCGGACGTATGGCTTTATCTCCTCCTTTGCGTTCTCAATCGCGTACGGGGAGATATCAACGCCCGCCACCTCAAGCCCTGGGAGCACCCGGGTAAACTCATACAGCAGGAATCCCTTGCCGCAGCCGACGTCCAAGATACGATCCCCCGGCTTTAAGCCATAGTGCCTCACCATATCCTCGGCTACCGGCCGCCAACGCCCATCGAAGGTAAAGCCTCCGTAGCCATACTTCCGGTCACCATCCCAGTAGTCCTTGCCCCACTGAACCGCCACCTCGGCGCATGTGGCCTTGTCGTGCTCGAGGACCCGCTGGAGATAGTCCCGCTTGGTCGCCTTGTGAAGCCTGCCTACAAAATCAACATACGCCATGGGGATCTCTTTCCCGCAAGCCCTTGAGAGCCGTACGAGCCTTCTCCAATTGGATGGCCTTCTGCCCAGCGGCTTCGGCTAGTGGATGCCTCACCACGGGCTTCTGCCCAGCGTGACGATGATCCTCGTCAGCAAAACGGCGCCGCTCAAGCCCTGCAGGGAGGAAATCATTCAACAGAATGCAGCACCATTTGATCTGGTGAATGGGAATCAGCAGGTCGATACGCTTTAGCTGCCTCTCGGGCTGCGGCAGATCGTGAGCAACCCTCTTGGCAACCAGGCTAAAGTAGACTTCAGGCACCCGGACGCCCTGCAGGCAAAAGAAGTCACAAACCGTCTTCGCAGGATCGTCCCATCCCGCATATTCAAAATCGATGAAGCGAAGGCGCCCATCCTCTGCAAGAAGAGCATTATGGAATCCAAAATCGGACGGCGAGAGCCTCCTCTCCTCGGCCAGAATCTCTTCTCCCAGGGAAAATCCATGCTCCTGCGCCCCCCTCACCACCGACTCTTCTATCCGCTCCCACGCCTGGGAAAGGTCTTTCTGGATAAAGGAGAGGGCCTCCTGATGAAGAGGGGAGGAGGCCTCACCCTTTTTCAGCGCCGTAAGACGCCGCTCGACACACGTGAGATGCTCGGCAATGGAAAAGCAGGCCTCCGAAGCGCCGGCTAAGGCTCTCGCATCTGGGCCGCCCCTTTCGCGGTTCAGGGCGCGGTAAAATTCCAGAGCCTGCAGAACCAGCCCCTCGGTGATCTCCTCCGACTGGATCCGGCGTCCCTCTACAAATTCATAGAGACCCAGCCGATGAACCGGATCGTATGCGAGCGGACGCGGAATGCACCGCACCCCGTGCTCCCAGGCAAAACGAGAAAAAGCAAACTCCACCCCCAAGCGGTCTCTAGGATCCTCCGGATGCTGAAAATACGCCTTCAGCAACGCACCGCGGCCATTCACTTCCACCCGGAAAACCTTGTTGTTGGCGCCTCCCGCCAAGGGAAGCAAATGAAAATCGCCTCGCAGCCCCGCTGCTTCCAGGAGCCTCGCCGTTGGCTGCAGAAGATCCTGAGAATTCACGACAGGACACCCTTCCCAAAGATCATCTGGCCAACCTCCTCCCAGGAGGTCGCTCGAGCGAGCGGCCGGCCCTGGCCAGAGGGCTGTGGTGAGGCGTCCCCTAGCCGAAGCCGCTGGCCAGAGGGCCGTGGTGAGGCATCCCCTAGCCGAAGCCGCTGGCCAGAGGAGCCATTCCCATTGGGGTCAAAGAGGATCCGCTTGACCTGGGGAGGAAAACTGGGCTCCAACAGAAACTCTGGCAAATCGTCAATGAAATGCGTGCACCCTGAACTTCCGATGCGGTTGAGCTTCTCCTCCTTGGTGAGCTCAAAATAGACCTGCGTTCGCGAAAGACCAACCCACGAGGGGTCGAAGAAACTATGGTGTTCAAGCCACTGGTGCGCTGCTTGGTGCAAATCAAAGAGGGGCCCTCGAAAGGGGTTGCGGGTCTTATGACTGATGATACACACACCCATTCCTTTCTGTCTGCATCGAGCCAAGAACTCTACGACACCGGGAAATGGATCGGACTCCTCAATCCGCGAGCCATAGACGGTACCTTGGAGCTCAATCCAGGCTTCTTCTCTTTGCATCTGGCGAAGGTAATCCCGGACGCTGCCCTTGCCGATCGGAAGCTGAGGCGGAATCAACCCCTGCTCCAACGCAATTCTATGAAACACGTCGTCATAGCAGACAATGGTGTTGTCAAAGTCCATCCCGATGAGCACGGCCTATCCTTGTCCGATCGTCATGTCAATGAGGGGACGCACCACTCTCCCGGCCTCCAGGTCGCTGAGCGCCTCGTTGACCTCGCTTAAAGCATAGATCCTGGAGAGTAGCGGCGTAAGGTTCAGTCTGCCGGAACTCAAGAGTTTCACGTACTGCGGAAAATCTCGGTCGGGCACGTTGTCCCCGCCCCAGGTGCCCCACAGGCGCTTGCCCAGATTCAGCTCCCAGGGATCCAGATTCAGCCGATCTCCATGGCGGGCATTGCCGACCACCACCGCAGCCCCTCCTTGACGGCGAACGCTGGAAAGGGCCTGGATCATCACAGCCGGCTGACCGCTTGCCTCAATGGCGAAGTCCACCCCTCCTGGGCAAAGTGCCTTGACTGCTTCCACCGGATCTCGTTGGCTCGCATCCACGCAGTGGGTGGCACCCATTGTCTTGGCAAGCGGGAGCTTCTCCTGCCGGATGTCAATCGCGATAACCGGCGTGCAACCTGCGATGCCGGCACCTGCGACAGCGCAAAGTCCAATACCCCCGATCCCAAAAATCGCGATACTCTGGCCCGGCTGGGCTTTAGCGGTGTGGAAGACCACTCCCAGTCCTGTAGGAACGGCACACCCCAGCATCGCTACCCAGTGCATAGAGAGATCGCTCGGGATGATGGTCAGGCGATTTTCACTGATCACGGAATAACGGCTAAAAGTCGTAATACCCCCCGCATTGACGCTACGGCCATCCCAGAGGTAAACGGTGCTGTTGACGTCCGCTCCTGAGCCCTTCATCCACGAGAGGATCACCCGATCCCCCACCGCCACCTTCCCTACCCCTTGACCCACCTCCCGCACGATCCCGCCGCCTTCATGTCCCATGCAGTGGGGAAGATAGGGATCCTTCCCGCGCCAGCCCCGACATTCCAAGATCTGGGTATGGCAGACTCCGCTGACGGCGATCTCCACCAGCACCTGCCCCGCCTTTAAGGGTGGGATCTCCAGATCTGCCAGGACCAAAGGTTTGCCCGTCTCCACCAAGACAGCCGTAGCGGTCTTCATCGCAAGGCGAGCACCCGTTTGGAAATCGCCTGAGCTGTGAGCCCAAAACGGCCCCGAGCATACTCTTCCTCTCCTGCTTCGTGGAGGAAGGCATCCGGGGTTCCAATTCGGCAAAGTCGGGCCCGTTGCGGGGGCTGGTCTGAGAGCCATTCCGCTACAGATCCCCCCAATCCCCCCAGGAGACTGTGCTCCTCGACCGTAGCCACAACGGCAAACCTGGAAAAAGCCTGTGAGAGGAGCAGCTCGTCCAGCGGTTTGACGGTATGGAGACTCACCACCTGCGCCGATACCTCCCTGCGCTCCAGCTCCACCGCTGCCTCTAATGCCACCGGCAGGGTGTTGCCTGTACTGAGGAAGCACACATCGCTGCCCTCGCGTACAACGATCCCTTTCCCGATCACAAATTCTGGTTCCTGCTGATGAATCACCGGCTCGCCTTTCTTTCCGAGACGCAGGTAGACGGGCCCCTCGTGGCGAAGGCTTGCTCGTAGGGCCAGCCGTACCTCACCAGGATCCCCAGGACAGATCACCGTCATGTTCGGCAGCATCCGGAGGAAACCGATGTCTTCGCAGGAGTGGTGGGTCGCACCCAGGGAGGCGTACGAGAGCCCAGCTCCCACACCGACGATCATCACCGGCACGTTGTGGTAACAGACATCCACCCGGATCTGCTCCAGGCATCGGCTCGTGTTGAAGGGGGTGATCGTATAGGTGATAGGCCGCAGTCCACAGAGGGCCATTCCAGCCGCCATGCTGATCATATTGGCCTCCGCCACCCCACAGTTGATAAACCGCTGAGGGAAACGGCCCTTGTAGGTATCGAACAGCCGATTGCCGATGTCGCCGACAAGCAGGACAATCCGCTCATCCTTGGCCGCGAGGCAAGTCATTTCGTCCGCGAAGGCGTTTCTCACGCCAGGCCCAGCTCCTGTTTGGCCGTCTGCAGCTCGCCCGCATCCGGAATGCGGTAGTGCCAGTTGTTATCGTCCTCCATAAACGATACCCCTTTACCCTTTACCGTATGGGCGACCACGGCGACCGGCTTTCCAGAGCCATCCGGCACATTCCTTAAGGTATCCACCAGCCCTTTAAGATCATGACCATCCACGTCCGTGGCGCTCCATCCAAATGTCTCCCACTTCTGCCGAAGCGGCGCGAGGCACATCACCTCCTCGGTGCGTGCCGTCGCCTGCCAGCCGTTGTAGTCAATGATCGCAACGACATTCTCCAGCCGATGGACGGGTGCCAGCATCGCTGCTTCCCATACCGACCCCTCATTGCATTCCCCATCGCTCATCAACACGAACACGCGGTAGCTGCGCTTCTGGATGCGGCCGGCCAGCGCCATGCCCAGACCGGCCGAGAGGCCATGGCCAAGAGACCCCGTGGCCAGCTCCAGCCCTGGGACGCATCCCGGGCTGGGCTGCTCTGCAAGGTGGCTCCCGGGCTCCGCGAAGGACTCGAGGAGTTCCGTTGAAAAGAAGCCACGAGTGGCCAAGGTGGCATACAGGGCCGTGGCGGAATGGCCCTTGCTAAAGATAAACCGATCCCGCTCCGGGGCTTCCGGATCTTGGGGATTGACGCGGAGGGCTCCCCAGTAGGCTGCCACCAGGATGTCCACGCACGAGAGCGCCGAACCCAGGTGCGGCGTGTGAGCCTTATGGGACATCTCAATGACTCTGCCTCGGATCTGCCGCGCAATGGCCTGCAGCTCGGAAAGACCGGCACCGGAAAGTGTTGGGGCCTGCACACTCATGGGCAAAAGGTAACCCCCCGGTCCAGTTCAAGAACATCCGGCATGGGAGACCGCTTCGCGAAGGCAACCGCCTCCTCCAGCTCTCGATGGATTTGCGCCTCCATCTCCTGAATCATCTGCGTCGTCAACGTTTCCTCTCTCAAAAGGCGCTCCCTGAATTGCTTCACCGGACAGCGGGCCATCCATGCCCGGACTTCCCCTGCGCTGCGATAGCCCAGATCCGTATCGTCTAAAGGCCCCACATGCTCGCGCCAACGGTAGGTGCGACATTCAACCAGAGAGGGCCCCTGTCCCGCCCTTGCCCGATGGACTGCCCTTCCAACAGCCCGATAGACAGCGAGGAGATCGTTGCCGTCTACTCGGACCCCGGGGATCCGGTACGCTGACGCGCGTTGGTAGATATTATCGGCACATTGACGCGCCGATTGATGAGAATACGTCGCGTAGAAATTGTTCTCGCAAACAAAAACGACGGGGAGCCCTTTGAGCGAGGCGAAGTTCATACTCTCGTGGAAAACTCCTTCCTCCGTTGCCCCGTCGCCAAAGATCACCATGGAAATCTGCTTCGACCCACGGATCTGTGCGGAGAGTGCCGCGCCAACGGCCATCGGGATGGTCCCTCCCACGATGGCGGAGGTGCAGATCAAACCCTCCTCGGGAGCCACCAGCTGCATGGAACCCCCGCGGCCATGGGAACAACCTGTTTCCTTCCCGTACAGCTCTGCGATCAGCGCCCCTAAACTCCCCCCCTTGGCCAGGTAGATGCCGTGACCTCGATAGGTTCCGAAAAGGAAGTCCTCCCTTCCCAAATGCGCACAGGCCCCTGTCGCCACCGCTTCCTGTCCAATGTACAGATGGCAGGGGCAGCGCATCTCCTGCTCCGCATACAGCTCTCCGATGCGCTCTTCCACCAATCGGATTCGCAGCATCGTACGGTAAAGCTGCAGCTTCGTCTGGGCGGAGGGCTCCTCCTTCCCGGAAGGACCCCGCAGCCTTTGGGCCTCCATGGTTTTCATCCGCGGTAGAATTCCTGAATCGCCTGCGACACACAATCCACCTGTTCCTCGGTCAAGGCCTGGTGAACGGGGAGCGACAGGATTCGATTCGCCTGCGCCTCGGCCACAGGAAAATCTCCACGGCGCAGGCCCAGCGACGCGCTGCAGGGTTGCAGATGGATCGGGGTGGGATAGTGAATCCG
Organism: uncultured Planctomycetia bacterium; assembly: GCA_964343105.1. GTDB lineage: Bacteria > Omnitrophota > Gorgyraeia > 1-14-0-20-64-10 > 1-14-0-20-64-10 > CAYFHV01. Next base: position 18,327 of record CAYFHV010000008.1, read on the forward strand.
GGTGTCGATGCCCCGCCTGGCCAAAAACTCTTTCAGCGCATCCCGCCGTTCGCACTGGATCATAAAGAGATGATAGATGGCGTACTCAGCGACGCGGTCCACCGGACATCGAACCGCGTTGGAGAGGTGTCCCCGATACCGTTGGGCGTTTCGGCGCCGAGCCTCGGTGATTTCGGGGAGCCTCTTCAAGCGGCACCGCACAACCGCAGCCTGTACCGTATCCAAGCGGGAGTTCAAACCCCACAGAACCGCCTCGTCCCGATTCCTTAATCCATGGTTACGAAGCAGCTGGATCTGGCGCGCCAGCGCATCGTCGTCGGTCGTCACCACTCCCCCGTCCCCTATCCCTGAGAGGTTCTTGAGGGGGTGAAGGCTGAAGCAACCCAGATCTCCAAAGGAACCCGCCGGCCGGCCATTCAAGCGAGCACCCACCGCCTGCGCAGCGTCCTCAATCACCCGGAGGCCTTTGGCGCGGGCGAGTGAAACGATCGCCTCCATCTCGGCACATCGCCCGGTGAGATGCACCGGCAGGATCGCTTTCGTACGGGTGGTCAGCGCTGCCTCGATCTTTTCGGGGTCCAGGTTGAAATCTTCCCGGACATCGACAAAGACCGGCCTTGCGCCCACGTGCATGATGCTCGAGACGGTGGAGATCCAAGAGTTCGGCACCGTGATCACCTCATCTCCGGGCCCGATCCCCAGCGCCTTCAAGGCCAGGATCAGCGCATCGGTTCCGCTGGCTACCCCGATGGCGTGCCGGACGCCACAGAGAGCAGAAAACTCCGCCTCAAACTCCTCCAGCTCACGCCCCAGGATGAAATCCCCGCGCTGAAGGACCCGCTCAATGGCGGCAAGGATCTGCGCGCGGTCTTCCTCGAATTGCGCCGGGAAATCGGTGTACGGAACCCGGATCTTCGGCTCCCGCTCGGTCTGAAGAAAGGTCATTCCCCTGCCCCGCTTCGTTGGAATTCTCGTACAACTTCCACGACATACCCCAACTCTTCCTGGGTCAAATGCTGGTCCACCGGGAGGGTGATCAGGGCGGCAGCCTGCCGCTCCGTCTCCGGGAAATCTCCTTTTCGATAACCCAGATGCCTCAAGCCCTCCTGCAGAGGCAGCGGGACCGGGTAATGGATCTTTGCCTCGATGCCGCCTTCCAGAAGGAACCGGTACAGCGAATCCCGATGGCGCGCATAGATCTGATAGAGATGAAATACGCGGCGAACGTCAGGCCGACGAGGAGGAAGGGCCATCTCTCCACCGATCTCTTCTAAGGCCAGGTCGTAAAAGTGCGCGTTGGCGATGCGGCGGTTGGTGATCTCCCCCACCTGAGGCAGGAGCCAATTCCCCACAATGGCTTGAACGGTGTCTAGCCGGCTGTTCACGCCCAAGATCTCCACCTCATCCCGATTCTTTAATCCATGGTTCCGCAGCAGACGCAGCCGCTCATTCAAATTCGGATCGTCCGTGACGATCACGCCGGCGTCCCCCCAGACGTTCAAGTTCTTCAGGGGGTGCAGACTGAAGGCGCCCAGGATCCCCATGGATCCCGCAGCCTTCGCGCGGTACACAGCCCCGATCGCCTGGCAGGCATCCTCCACCACGAAGAGCTTCCGGCGCCTGGCGATCTCCAGGATTGGCTCCATGTCGGCTGCTTCGCCAGTTAAGTGCACCGGGATGATCGCCCGCGTACGGGGGCTTATGGCCCGCTCGATCCGGGATGGATCGATGGTGAAGTAAGGGGTCACATCCACGAGGACCGGACGCGCCCCGGCGGCGTGGATGGCGCCCACCGTCGCGATAAAGGTGTTCGCCGCCGTGATCACCTCATCCCCGTGGCCTATCCCAAGCGCCCGCAGACTTAAGGTCAAGGCCTCTGTGCCGGAGCCAACCCCAACGGCGTATCGGGCCCCGATGAGAGAAGCGAAGGAGCGCTCAAATTCCTCCACCTCCGGCCCCAGGGTGAAGTTGCACGTGAGCAGGTGCCGGCGAATTGCCTGAAGGATCTCCTCCGGGTCGGAAAATTGCTGCGAAAGGTACGAGTACCGGACCCGCATCCGTGGCGGCTTCGCGACGGTGGAGCCAGCCGACTCAGCCAACGAAAACCTCCGGGAGCTTGGTCAACTGCATCGTCCTGATGTTGTAATAGCGCGGGCTCGCCAAGGGCTCCGGGATCCTCCCAGCGCGATACGCCTCGCAGATCGACTGGACCGCCGCTTCAATCGTCCAGCGCGGCTTAAAGCCCAAGACCCTCTTCACCCTATCCGAGTTGATGTGGTACGAACGCAGGTCGTTCGTCGGCTCAACGACGATCCTGACATCCGGATCCGCCACCTGCCGCCGAACAATCTCGGCGATTTCGGCGACAGCCTTGTTCTGGTAGCCGATGTTGAAGATCTGGCGGTGGATGAGCCGGCCCGGTGCCTCCAGAAGAAGCCGGTAGGCGGTCACCATGTCCCGGATGTTCAGGTTGGGCCGTAGTTGAGCGCCTCCAAAGACGGTGATCGTTTTCTTGGCCAGGGCGTGAACCGTCAGGATGTTCACCGTCAAATCGAGCCGGAGCCGCGGCGCATACCCGCAGACGGTCGCCGGACGCACGATCACCCACTCGCACCCATCCAACCCATCCGCCTGCAAGGCCTCCTCACACAGGACCTTGTATCTGGAATAGTCTGTCAGCGGCTCGCGGGGGACGTCCTCGGTGACATTCCGCTCCTGCTTCACCCCGTAAACGCTGGAACTTGAAGCGTAGATAAACCGTTTGACGCCGTTGCTGCGAACCGCCTGAAGGAGCCCGAAGAAGGCATCGTAATTCACCGACTTCCCCAATCGGGGATCCAGTTCAAAACTAGGGTCGTTCGAGATGCAGGCCAGATGGATCACCGCATCCATACCCTGCAGCGCTCGGGTCAAGGCCGCCTCATCCCGAATGTCGAGCCTGGCAAGCTTCAATCCTGAGCGGGAGGTACAGCCGTCAAATACATCCTCCCCGTACCAGAAAAGATCACAGACCGTTACTTCATAGCCGGCCGAAAGAAGCTCCGGCACCAGAGCGCTTCCCACGTACCCCGCACCCCCTGTGACAGCGATTTTTCGGAAAAGCCGCTCCGTCATCGAAGGACACTCGTGATGAACTTGTACAAAAGAACCGGATCCACCGGCTCCCGATTGCCGACAATCTCGACCGCCAAGGCCCCCACGCAATTGCCGATAAAACCCACCATGTCGATCGGGAAGCCCTGAAACATGCATGCCGAGGCGACCGAAAAGAGGGCATCGCCCGCCCCGGTCCGATCCACCACCTTCACGGCCAAGGCCGGGGTTTCGACCACGCTCCCCGCCGCCGGAAAGATGACCGATCCGTTCGCTCCGCGACTGACCAAAATGCATTGGGCATCGAGCCTTCCCCGGACCTCGGCCACGAGAGGGGTGAGATCCCCATATTTTGTTTGGGCCGCGAGCTTGAGCTCCGGCTCGTCGATGCAGACGAAATCGGCCCGCCGGTATTTGGTGACCGGGTTAAAGCCGAGGTTGGCGCTGTTCGATTGGGTATTCAGGGCCAGAAACTTGCCGCTTGAGGAGACGAACCTCCGCAGGTTCGGTGTCATGAGCCCATGGCCGAAATCGGCCGCCACCAGAAAATCACTCCCCTCCAAAAGACGCCCCATGCGGGATTGGACCTTCTCCTCCAACTCCTCCGGAAGCGGGGTGTCATCCAAGTACTGGACCTCAAACATCTTCGTCAAGAAACTGGGCTCCAGATACCGGCGCTTGATGATGCTGGGTCGATCGTGGGCGCGGATTGCCTCGAGCTGCACATTGGGCTTCAGCTTGGATCGGATGAATTCCATCTGCGCGGCATCTTCTCCCAAGACGGTGACCAACGACACCTCCCGGCAAAAGCCGGCCAAGTGGTTGGCGATCGCCAAGGAGCCTCCAGCGAAATGCTCCTCCGTGGTAAACCGGGTGGAAACGATCGTCTCCTTGGGCGACTTGCCCATGGGGATGCAATAGCAGTACTGATCGAGAATGGCCTCCCCCACCACCAATGCCCGGAGGTCCGACAACCCCTTGAGGCGCCCAAGGATCTCCTGGGCCCCATAGCGCCTGCGGAAGGCCTCCAGGTAGGCGCGCGTCTGGTCCGGATAATCGCTGAAGAAACGGTTGATGAGATGGCTGGAGCTGAAGGCTTCCCCGTCCGTGAAGAAAATCTCTCCGCCTACCGACTTGACGGCGTTCTCCTCATCGACAATCCGCCCCGTGAAGTCGTTCGTGGGACTGGCATAGTCGCTCCCCTTCACATAGACATGGGGCTTCAGGCGCTTGATCGTTTCTACCGCTGAGGGCCACTCGTTCAAGGCGACATAGTCCACATCCCCTAGGGCGGCGATCGTCGTCAGGCGCAGCCCTTCTCGAAAGACCGGACGGCCGGGGCCCTTTTTCACAAATCGGTCCGGCGTTACCGTCACCACCAGAATGTCACCCTTCTCCCGGGCCTGCTTGAAATGGAGGATGTGTCCCGGATGGAGCAGGTCAAAGACCCCGTGACACAGGGCGATCCTCTTGCCCAGCCTCCTGGCCTCCTCCATGACCTCCGACAGCTCAGCGAGCGATCTGACCTTGCTGGAAGAAACGGCTGTTGTCACGACACCTCCACAGGAGAAAGGTATTGGAACCATTCCTGGGTTGCTTGCGCGACGGAATCCGGCGTCCAGACGGGGGCCTGCCGCCAATCCTCAATTCTCTTCAACATCTGCCGCACCCCCTCCTCGAATGAGACACGCGGCTGCCAACCCAAGAGCCGGCGGATCTTGGAGATATCCGCGAAGGTGCAATCCGGCTCACCCGGCCGCTTCGGAACGGTGACGACCGGTCCCCCTAGAAGCTCGGTCAGGGTCCTGACCGAGGTGGTGTTGCCCGACCCGACGTTCAAGATCTCGCCGGTAAGAGAAGAGGCCGCTGCCGAGAGAAAGGCCTGCGCCACATCAGTGACAAAGGTGAAGTCTCTTGTCTGGCACCCATCCCCCACAACGGTGAAGGGCTTCCCCGCCAACTTCTGCGCCAGAAACACCCCAAAGACCGCCCCATAGGTTCCGGAGGTTCGGGCCCTTGGGCCGAAGACATTAAACAGTCGCAGCGAAAGGGCCGGCATCTTGTAGACCCGCGCCCAATGCAAAACAAGCTCTTCCCCCATGGCCTTGGTCAAGGCGTAAGGATACTGAGGTCTCAAGGGCGCCGTCTCCAGCGTCGGAAATTGATCCGGGATCCCGTAACAGGAAGAGGAGGCCGCGTAGAGAAACCGGGAAACACCCGCTGCCCTCGCCGCCTCCAAGACACTCTCCGTGCCGATCACATTGGAGCGGAAGTAGGCCCTCGGCCGTACAATGGAGGGGACGATATCCGCAAGGGCAGCCAGATGAAAAACCCAGTCCACGCCGTGGAAATGAGTGCAAATCGCGTCGTAGTCTGCGACATCCACAGGGTGAATCCGCATCCGAGGGTTCCCCTCCAGGTGCGCAATATTCTCCAGCCGGCCCGTGGAGAAGTTGTCCAACACCCTCACCTCATGACCCTCCGCGAGCAGCTGCTCCACGACGTGGCTGCCGATAAAACCGGCGCCGCCGGTGACCAGCGCCTTGGGCATCACGGAACTGGACATAAGTCGCCTTCTCGCTCCATCAAACGATTGAAATGCGGTCTCAACCCCTCCAGGATGAAACGATGCGAGATCAAAGACTCCTCCAGGGTGGGCAGGCCGCACGCCCCTGCCGCGAGGATCTCCCGGACAAACCCCTGGGTCATGACACTCACCCGGAGATCTCCCTCAAAGGGGACGGATCGCCACTGCCATCCTGAGTCGGCGTCGCTCTCATAAGCCCATCGCTGAAAATGATCCACGATGAATCGATAACGAGGCGACTGAAGCGAGCAAACCTCCGAAACAGGGGTGTCCCTCATGTAGGAAAGAGCGAAGCGGCTTCCATTCTCGGTGATCCCATGCAGGATTCCGCTCAGATCGAAGAGGTCCCCCTCGCGCTTGGAAGGATGGAGGATCGGATCGATGGATGAACCGGCATCCTCGATCTGGGTCGAGCCGGTGTAGAAGGCAAAAAGATCGGCGGCGTGGATCCCATTGTTGGCCAGCCCTAGGTTCCCCCCCAGTACGCAGAAGACGAGCGGCTCCCTGGAATCCAGACGTTTTTTCGCCCTCCGGTGAAAAGGATAGCACCGTGTCTTCAAGTTCACCCAGGCCGAAAGGCCTCTCTGGTCCATGAATTCCCGCAATTCCTCGACCTGCCCAATCGAAGGAGCTACCGATTTCTCCAGGAGGAACAACCGGACCCCCAAAAGTTCAGCCGCCTCCCGCACTAAGAGAGGACGCTCCTTGGCCCGGGTTGCCACAACGCACAGGTCGCTGCCCGGGGAAACCTGCTGCAAAGAGGAAAGCCACCGGACGGTCATTCCCGGGTTCCCTCGCTCGATCTCGCCCAGACGCTCCTTCCCAAACTGCAGCGCTTCCAATCTCGGATCGACCACTTGGATCTCCTCCACCTCGGAGAGTTTTGCCACCGCCTGCAGGTGGCGGCTTCCCAGCTCGCCGCAGCCGACGATCAGGATTCGATATTGTTTGGAGCCGGCCTCAAAACCACCTTTTCGAGCTCTAACCAGTCGCATGCGATAACTCTCCAGGGGCCTCGACCGGCACCTGCGGTCCGGTCACCGTTTCGTAGATCGGCATGAAATCCGCGTGATAGAGCGAGGTCAACTGCAGCAGCGCAGGCAACGACATCTCGTCCCGTCTGCGGGGAAACAGAACACGTGCCGTGCGCCACGACCGGCGCAGCGAGGAGACGGCACGCACAGATTCTCGTAAGCGGCCCAGTTGCTTCACCCCTTTCTTCTGCCCATAAAATGTGTTCCATTTGGCCAACAAACCAGAAGCAAGGTGCCACCAGAACCCTTCCTTGACGATCTCCCGAGCCTCCTCCAAGGGTATGACGTCCGCCTTGGAGAGCGCCTGCGCTAAGCAATCGCGAAAACGCTCATATCGCCGGACGAAGTCAGGACTCGTAAGGTAATCCAACTCAATGATCGTCGGCACCTCGCGAGAAACCATCGTTTCATGATTCTGCCGAAATAGGAAAAGTCGCTTAAGCTTGTGGACCTTCCCTTGGATGGCCCCGAGCGAACAGACAAGCAATTCGCCAAATCGGGTATCCATCTCGAGAGCCGAACGCGCCCGCCATTCAGCGCGCATCTGATCCGTCGGCTTGACGGCATGCTCCGTGGCGATGCTGTTCCTGAAATAGGTCAGCAGCCGCTCCCTGGCAGTGGATCCGTCCAGGGTGAACTGAGGATAGCGCCAAACCTCAAGGATTTCCCCATGTGCCCTCCCAGAAACGGTGAAAAAACCGGCCTCTCCAATCACGCCACTATAACCGGGGCGCTCCTGTAAAAAACGAACCGCCTCCTCCAGGGCACCAGGGATGACAAAATCATCATCCGCAACAAACAACGTATATTTCGTCTCCACCTGCTTTAAGAGGTCATTCATACATTCAATCAATCCCATCCCAAAAGGGTAACCCTGATAGGAGGGAAACCTCTGATGAACGATGCGCAATTGACCTGCGAGGCAGTGGAGGGCCTGCGAAGTCCGATGCCAATGGTCCTCCTCACTCGAATCACCGATCAGGAAGGGATACGGACATCCCCGTTGGGCGTAATAATAAAGCGACCGAATCAAGAACTCTGAACGGTTCCTGGTTGGAATGACAATGGTCAGCATCAGGAGGCCACTCCTCCAAGAGTACGGTTGAGCTTCTGATCAGAGCCGACAGCCTCCGCGCCGTCGCCTGTACCTTTCTCATCGGAATCATAGAGCCTTGCGTAAAGCCCTCGCCTTTGAATCAGTTCACTGTGGAAGCCGGTCTCCACGATGCGACCGGACTCTAAAACGAGAATCTGATCTGCCTCCTTCACGGTACTCAGACGGTGGGCAATCACAAGGATGATAGCGTCTTTATGCATCGCCTGAATCGCATCGTAGACAGCCCGCTCGGTGAGGTTATCCAAGGCGCTGGTCGCTTCATCGAAGATCAGCACCTCGGGACGTCGAAGGACCGCCCGGGCGATGGCCAAGCGCTGGCACTGTCCCCCGGATAATCGTAAGCCTCGGTCCCCCACGACGGTGTCGTATCCATCCGGCAGGGAAGTAACAAAATCGTGCAATTGGGCCACGCGCAGAGCCCTCTCGATCTCCGGCATCTGCACCTCATCCCAGAGGGCGACGTTCTCTCGAATCGTGGTGTTAAAGACGAAGATGTCCTGGGAGACGTACCCGATCTTTCTCCGCCAGGCCGAAAGGTCGACCCGAGAGAGTTCCCTTCCATTGACAAGAATCTCTCCGGAATTCGGCTCATGCAACCCTAACAGGAGGTGGGCTAGGGTGCTTTTTCCAGCACCGGTGGCTCCCACAAGGGCCGTGACGGTTCCTCGGTTGAGGGCCGCCGAAACCTCTTGAAGGACCAGGTGACCCGGTCGCATCCGATAGGAAAAAGAGACCCGATGGAAATGAATCTCACCGATTCGGCCCAGACCTTGACCTCCGGTTCGCTCCTGAGGTAAGCGGTACAACACCTCCTCCACGACCTGAAGGGTTGGCCGGAGACTGCTCAGAGCGATGCTGGCTTGGTTGATCAATGAGACAGCCGGGGCGATTCTTCGAATAGCCAACAAGAAGGCCACCAACATGGAGAACCTCAGGCCCAGGGAAGGAAACAAAAAGGTCGCGGCCCCTAAGCCCAGCACGAGAAGACTGGCACTGACCTCATTGACCAGGGTGGGACACTGGCTAAACAGTTCCAGGGAGGAGGTGGGTTTCACCTCGGCCCGGAGGAAGGCGCCTTGAAGACCCACCATCTTTTCCTCCAGACCATGGGCCTTGACCACCTTCACCCCATCGATCGCATCCACCTCTATCTTGTTTTGCTCTCCCCGGGTTTCAAAAAGGGTACGCCCATGGGCTTCAGCCCGAGGTCCAGAGAATCGCCGCCATCCCTGAAGGACGATCACAACGGAAAGACCGATAGCCAGGGTGGCCCACCAGGACAGAACCATCAGGAATCCAATCATCACCGCGCAATGAATCACCGAGGAGAAGAGATTCCCCAAGTGTCCAATGGCGGTAGAGATGGCGTCGGCGGGGTCGTTCACCCGCTGGACCACGGTTCCTCGGGGCCATTGGGTCAGGATCTGGTAAGGCGCCTGAAGGAACCGCTTAAAGAGAGCGGCCTTCAGGTGGCGACGAAGCCTTAAGCCCATCAGAATCGTCACGTACCGATGGAGGAGGTGAAAGGCGCTTCGGATCACAAAAAGAAGGCAGGCCAGGGCCAACAGGACAAAGACGATACGATGGTCTAGGTCGGCGCCTCTTTGCACATCAAGGGCATCGGCCACCCAGCGCACGATGGGGTTTCCGCGGCCTCCAGCCGGATTGGTGAGCACGTCCATCAGGGGCACGGTGATCCCCACCGTCATCATGTCGAGAGTAGCGCTGATCAACATCAGAAAACCCGCCAACACCGCCGGCCTCCAATGGGGCTTTAAAACCACGCGCCCATAGAAAC
>CAYFHV010000009.1:0-27202 GCA_964343105.1 uncultured Planctomycetia bacterium
GGGTGTGGATGAATTCATCCTCCTGGATGACGTGCAGTATACCCGTAGGGATTGGAGAAACCGAAACGCCATCAAGACGAAGGGGGGGCTTCTCTGGCTGACGATACCGGTTCAGGCAAAAGGGAAGTACTGCCAGAAGATGAACGAGACGGTCGTGAGTGATACCGGATGGAACAGCCAACACTGGGCAACGATCACCCACAGCTACTCGAAGGCCCCTTTCTTCCGGAGCGTCTACACAGAGGCTCTGGAGGAGCTGTATCGAAACTGTCAAGAGAGGTACTTAAGTCGCGTCAACTTTGTCTTCCTTCAGACGATCTGTCATCTCTTGGGAATCCGAACCAAGCTTTCCTGGTCGGGGGATTATCGGCTGGTGGAGGGAAAGACGGAGAGGCTGGTTTCTCTCTGCAAACAGGCCAACGCCTCGGTGTACCTTTCTGGTCCTTCTGCACGCAGCTATATGGATCCAGAGCAATTTACGAAAGCCGGGATTCAGCTTTCCTATTTCGACTACGCAGGCTATCCGGAGTATCACCAGTTGTTCCCCCCCTTTGAGCATCGTGTCAGCATCATTGACCTTCTCCTCAACGAGGGACCGAACGCCAGCCGGTACATGAAAAGTTTTCCAAAGGGAAACGGCGCATCATGGTGATTACCCTCACTCGGGAACAGTTTCTTGAACGGGTCCGCTGCGATGCGGAGGGCTTCCTGGACTCCATCCGGAGATTCGACGCCTATGTAGTAAAGGATTTCGCCCCAAAGGAGAAGATCCTCAGGTTTCGTCAATTCCTCCAGGGATTCTCCAAGTCCTCTAGCCCCTCTTGGTATTCTTGTCTCGATGGCTGCCCAGACTACCATCGGATCAACGACGAGTATCCTCACTCCTATGTTCGGGCAAAGATGCACGGCTTTTATTTCCATCGTTGGAATGCAAACCGTTCTCTCTTTGAAGAATTCAAGGAGATTTTTGAGATTAAAAACCGACTGGCCGGTGCACCCCCTGAGGCCTACTACGACAACATCCCTTCCCAGGGGGTCATCTCTCGGATCGTGGCGCACCAGTATCCCCGGGGAGGAGGTTACCAGGTGGAACACATGGACCCGACGAGTCCCTTTGCCCTGATTCAGACGATCCTTCAGGCTTCTCACCCAGGGGAAGACTTTCAAACTGGCGGTCTCTACTTCCGGAAGTCAGAAGGGGAGGAGCTTACTCGGATGGATCCCTACACCGAGATGGGGGATCTCATGGTCCTGTCTCCCTGTATCCGGCATGGAGTAGCTCCCATTGATCCAGAGCAGCCGTTGGACTGGTCTCGAGTGGATGGCCGCTGGATCATCCTTCCCGTGATAATCCGCTCTGATTACACGACCGAAGCCGGTGCAAAACCAAAACAGGTGAGCGCGGATGTTTCTTAGTATCCTGACCACGATGTACCAATCGTCTCCCTACCTGGAGGAGTTTTACCGCCGTGCCGTTGCCGTCGCCTCCCGGATTACCGAGGACTTTGAGCTCGTCTTTGTGGATGATGGCTCTCCCGATGATTCCTTTACTGTGGCAGAGCGTTTTCTTAAAAAGGACCCCACCGTTCGCTTGGTCCGCCTCGCCAGAAACTATGGGCATCACAGGGCGATCATGGCAGGACTTTCCTATACTCAAGGGAACCTTGTTTTCTTGATTGATTGCGATCTGGAGGAGCCTCCGGAGCTGCTTGAGGGCCTTTACCAGAAGATACGCTCCTCTCCGGATCCACCGGGGGTAGTCTATGCGGTTCAGCGATCCAGGAAGGGCCAACTGTTTGAGCAGGTCTCTGGGAGGATTTTCTACTCCCTGTTCAACCTCCTTTCGGGAACGAAGGTCCCTGTCAACTGCATGATGGCGCGGCTGATGACACGGCCCTTTGTGGAATCTCTCAAGGCCCATCAAGAGAGCGAAATTTTCTTAAGCGGCGTCATGCGACTTGCCGGTTTCCGACAGGAAGTGGTGGAGGGGGACAAGAGACACCGAGGGGTTTCCTCCTATTCGCTGAGGAAAAGGCTCTCGGAGGGGGTCACCGCTATCACCTCTTTTTCTGATCGGCCCCTCTGGGTCCTCTTCCTCTTGGGTTCGGCTTTAAGCCTCCTTGCCTTCCTGGAAATCTCGTGGCTGGTATTTCAAGTGGTGATCCTCCATGCCCCTTTTGTCCCAGGTTGGGCCTCGGTACTAGCAGCGATCTGTTTCTTCGGAGGCTTAAATCTTCTAGCTGTGGGAATTGTGGGTGTGTATCTCTCGCGGATTTTCTTGGAGGTGAAGAAGAGGCCCTGCATCGTGCAGGAGGTGGTTTCTAACTCTCCGAAGGTGCCGCGGGAACCTCTCCCGGTTTGATATGCAATCCCAATTCAGCCAGATCCAAGATGCCGTTTCGTGCTATTACGATGGGAAGATTCAAAGCGGTGGGCCTACGGCGGCCGGGGTGGATTGGAATTCGGAGGAGTCCCAGACCCTGCGATTTGAGCAACTCCTCAAGATCCGAAGTGGGAAAGCCCCCTTTTCTCTTATCGATTACGGATGCGGCTATGGGGCATTGGTATCCTATCTGGAGGGGCAGGTGTCCTCGTTTGACTACCAGGGTTTCGACATCTCTGCCCAGATGATCGCACAGGCAAGACACCTTCATCAGACGAACAGATCCTGTCGCTTTTTCGAAGAGGAATCTCTTCTCGTCCCGTCGGATTACACGGTGGCCAGCGGGATCTTCAACGTCAAGCTGAAGGCGCATGAGGAGGAGTGGAAGCAGTACATCCTGGCTACCTTAGAGAAGATCAACGCCCTCAGTCACATCGGTTTTGCCTTCAATCTACTGACTCTTTACTCGGACCCAGACCGGATGCGTCCGGATCTCTATTACGCGGATCCCAGCTTCTTCTTTGCGCATTGTAAGACCCAATTTTCCAAGGAGGTGGCACTCCTGCATGATTATGGCCTGTACGAGTTCACTCTGTTGGTTCGGAAGGCCGGTGGGAGTCGATGAGATCGCGCTTGGTACGTCCCTCCCCTCTTCAGGTGGTCCTCTTTGGTTTGGACGACTTCGCACGGTTGGCCTTCACGTACCTGACCCAGGACAGCCCCTACAAGGTGGCAGGGTTTACCGTGCATGAGAGGTACCTGAGGAAGAAATCCTTTCTGGGACGCAAGGTAGTCCCTTTTGAACGGGTGGAGGAAAGCTTCCACCCGAAGCGGTTTTCCATGTTTGTTGCCATCGGATTCAAGAAGGTCAACAAGGCAAGGGCAGCCGTCTACCATCAGTGCAAAGAGAAGGGCTATCGCCTCATCCGTTATGTGAGCTCCCGGGCTGTCTATTTTGGAGAGGTAGCGATCGGGGACAACTGTTTTATTCTGGAGAATAACGTCTTACAGCCCAACGTCACGATTGGCAACGACTGTATCCTTTGGAGCGGAAACCACATCGGACACAATTCCACACTAGGAGACCACTGTTTTATCTCTTCCCATGCCGTCATCTCAGGTAACGTCACCGTGGGTCCCTACTGTTTCATCGGAGTCAATGCCACCCTTCGAGACGGGATCACGGTGGCGCCCGAATGCGTCATCGGAGCCGGAGCACTCGTCCTTAAGGATACCCGCCCTCGCCAGGTCTTCGCAGCGGACGGCACACCCCCCGCGCGGCTCACCAGCGCCCAACTGAGGGGTTTTTGATCAAGGTGAAGTGGGTCAAGCAGGGTATCGTGTATTGCTCACAAGGGGAGTACGACTGGAACGCCTCCCATGCGGCAGTTCCGTTTGCCGAGCGGGCAGAAGGAGGGCGGTATCGGGTCTACTTTACAGGGCGGGATCTGAAGAACCGTTCTCAAATTGGATTCCTTGAACTCGACCTCAAAGAGCCTTCCCAGATCCAATATCTCACTCCGGAGCCTCTCGTGAGGGTGGGCAAGCCCGGAGCCTTCGACGATTCAGGAGCCATGATGTCGTGGTTGGTGACTGTTCAGGAAAAAAAGTTCCTCTACTATGTGGGATGGAATCTGGGTGTCACAGTCCCCTTTCGCAACTCCGCGGGCCTTGCCATAAGCCAGGACGCAGGGGCAAGCTACTGCAAGTTCTCCGCAGGGCCTATCCTGGACCGTGACACCTGTGATCCCTACGGTGCCACGAACCCCTGTGTTTTGGTGGAAGGGGGAGTCTGGCGGATGTGGTATCTTGCCTGTGTGGAATGGAGGTTGGAGCAAGGAAACCTGAAGCACTACTACCACATCAAGTACGCCGAATCACCTGATGGCCTCCGGTGGAAGAAGACAGGGATCGTCTGCATTGACTTTCAGTCGGCTGAGGAATACGCCATCTCACGTCCCTGCGTGATCAAAAACGGCGACCTCTATCGAATGTGGTACTCCACCCGGGGAAAGAGCTACCGGATCGGTTACGCGGAATCCAAAGACGGTTTGTACTGGACGCGCAAGGATGAAGAGGTGGGGATCGGAGCGTCGGATTCCGGCTGGGACTCCGAGATGGTTTGCTATGCCCATGTCTTTGACCACGAAGGGACCTTGCGGATGGTGTACAACGGAAACGACTACGGCAAAGCAGGTTTTGGGCTTGCCATTCTGGGAGAGGAGGAATCCCTTGCGCGTTCCGTTTAACCATCCCCTCCTCGTGGGGAAGGAGCTGGAGTATATCCAAGAGGCTGTGTTCAGCCACCGCCTCTCGGGAGACGGCCTCTTTACACACCGATGCCAGGCCTGGATGGAGGAGAGGCTTGGTTGCGCCAGGGCCTTGCTTACTCATTCGGGTACCGCTGCCTTGGAGATGGCAGCGATCCTGGCCAAGATACAGCCGGCAGATGAGATCGTGATGCCCTCCTATACCTTCTCCTCCACGGCCAATGCCTTTGTCCTGCGGGGCGCTACCCCTGTTTTTGTGGACATCCGCCCGGATACCCTGAATCTGGATGAAACAAAGATCGAGTCCGCCCTGACGGAGAGGACCCGGGCGATCGTCGTGGTTCATTACGCAGGCGTCCCTTGCGAAATGAAACAGATCCTGAATATCGCCATGCGCCACGATCTCCTTGTCATCGAGGACGCTGCCCAGGGCTTTTTGTCTCACTACCAGGCAAGGCCCCTCGGGACCCTTGGACATTTGGCTGCCACCAGCTTTCACGAGACGAAGAATGCCTTCTGCGGAGAAGGTGGAGCTCTCTTCGTCAATGATCCCGCTCTGGTCGAGCGAGCGGAGATTATCTGGGAGAAAGGGACCAATCGCAGACAGTTTTACCGGGGCGAGATTGATAAGTACACGTGGCTTGATCTGGGGTCTTCGTATCTTCCCAGCGAGATTGCAGCTGCCTTCCTTTGGGGCCAACTGGAGAAGGCCGAGCAGGTGACGGAGGATCGCCGGAGAATATGGCAACGGTACCACGAGATGCTTCACGGGTTGGAGTTGGCAGGCAAGGCACGTCGGCCGATCGTTCCACCGGGCTGTCACCCCAATGGACATCTCTACTACCTTCTCCTCGACCGAGCCTTTGACCGCTCGCGCGTCCTGGAACAACTGAAGGAGAGGGGCGTGCATGCCCTCTTCCATTACATTCCGCTCCATCTGTCTCCTGCGGGGCGAAGGTTCGGCCGGACCTATGGATCCCTGGAGAACACCGAACAAATCAGCGAGAGACTGATTCGGCTCCCTCTCTGGTGGGGACTGACCATGGAGCAGGTGACGTACGTGGGTAAGACCCTCTACAACCTCTTGAAGGAGCCCTTCCCGGAGAGTGTCGAGGTATGTGTGGATTCGTAGGAGTCCTCCACTGGGATAGGGAGCCCCTCCCCCCCTCGGAATTCAACCTCATGGTTTGCCAATTGAAACACCGTGGACCAGATGAGTTCTGTGCCGTGGAGCCGGAGGAAGGGGTAGGGCTTGGGCATGCTCGGCTAAAGGTCATCGATCTTTCCTCTTTAGCGCGCCAACCGATGGCGAACGAAGATCACACCATCTGGCTCGTCTACAACGGAGAGGTCTACAACTTTCGTGAACTCCGAAGGGAGCTCGTGGCCCTGGGGTACCAATTCAGATCCCAATCGGATACCGAGGTGATCCTCCGGGCCTACGAGGAGTGGGGCTCGGAGGCGATCCGGAGGCTCGATGGGATGTTTGCCCTTGCCCTCTGGGATGCCCGTCGTCGTGAACTGGTCTTGGCACGCGATCGGTTAGGAAAAAAACCGCTTTTCTACTGGACAGACGGCCGGTGTCTTGTCTTTGGCTCGGAAATAAAGGCCTTGTTAGCACACAGGCATGTCCCCTGCGAAGTCAACGAATCCACGCTTCCATTTCTCTTGGCCCTGGGATACCCACCCACAGGCGAGACCTGCTACCGGGGAATCCGCCAGGTTCCACCTGCGAGTCTTCTTCGATTCCACGAGGCAGAGCCAAATCCACAGTCCGAGACCTATTGGGACATCGACTTTACACCAGTTACACCAGTACGGAAAGGCATTACTCTCCCAGAGGCCAAAGAGAGGATTCGGCAGCTTCTTACAGAGGCGGTTCGCCGGCGCCTCGTCGCCGATGTCCCATTGGGGGCTTTCTTAAGTGGTGGGGTCGATTCGACCATCGTTGTGGGGTTGATGGCAAGGCTTATTCCGGATCGGCCGGTGAAGACCTTCAGCATCGGTTTTGAAGGAGACCCCGATTTTAATGAGACCCGCTACGCGAAGATCGCCGCGGAGAGATTTCGAACAGAACATACCACGTTTATCGTGACACCCCAATCCTTCGGCCTCCTGGAGCGATTGGTCTGGCATCACGACCAGCCCTTCGGGGATTCTTCAGCGATCCCAACGTATCTTTTATCGAAACTGACTCGTCAGCACGTGACGGTCGCTTTAAGCGGAGATGGGGGCGACGAGGTCTTTGCAGGATACACCCGTTTTGTAGCAGCCTGCTGGACGCAAAAAATTCCCCTCGTGCTTCGAAGGGGCCTTGCTTGGCTTTTCGGCGGCTTGCCATCGAGTTCGGAGAGGTCCTTCATTTCTCGAGCGCGGCGATTCTCCGGGGTGGCGGCGCTGCCTTTGCCGGAACGTTACTGGCGCTGGATCTCTTATTTCGGTTCCTCAAAAGAGGGGCCTTTACTCCATCCATCGCTTGAGATGTGGTGGAAGCGTTCGGAGGATTGGTCACTTCTTTCAAGACTGCTGTATCTTAACTTCAAAGAATATCTCCCCAATGATCTTTTGGTCAAAATGGACCGCTCGAGTATGGCGCATGGGTTGGAGATGCGCTCTCCCTTTCTCGACACGCAACTTCTGGAATTCGCGGCCCGATTGCCGGATCGGTATAAGGTACAGGGCCTTCGAACGAAGGTCCTTCTCAGGCGCGCCTTCTCCGATCTTCTGCCGACGGCCATTCAGCATCGTGGAAAGATGGGCTTTGGGGTTCCTTTGGGAACATGGTTTCGAGGGTCGTGGCGCACATCCCTTCAGGACCTCTTGGGGCCCAGGGCCGCCCGTTTGTACCGATATCTGGAATACCCCCTTGTTCAGCAGCTTATGGAGCTTCATCTTTCCGGCAGGGAAGATGCTGGACATCGGTTGTGGTTGTTGCTGACCTTGGAGGTTTGGCTGCGGCAGCTGGCGGCTCCACGCAACCCAGGGGACGAGGGTGAAGTTCTGTGGCTCAAACAACAGGAGACCGGGATTCCTCATGTTTGAAGCGACGCAATCGCATTTCTCGAAACAGTGGTTGAATTTGAAAATCCGGGTCGCCTGGTCTGTGGAGGTGCTGCGCTACACCTTCCCGAACCTCCTTCGGCCTGCCGTCCCCCTCTCTGAAAAAGGGCGGCAGTGGTTAGCGGTTTTGCGCCGAGATGGGATTGTCCGGGTTGAAGAAAAGGCGTTTCAAGAGGTTGCCGAATACCTGGATCAAGCCTATTTCGCTCCCTTGGAGCGTCCGGACGGGTTCTCCAAGGTCAAGCTTCTCCACCCGGATCTCTTTGTCCTTGATGCAAATAAGCAGGATTACCGTCGGTATGGGACAGAAATCGGCGCAAAGATTTCCTTCAAGGATCCTACGCTGACGCCCTTATTTTTCGATCCGTATCTGACCGGCGTCATCTACAACTACTACCGGCGCCAGCCCTACTATCGGAATCAGCCCTTTCTACAGAAAATTTCTTACGATGGGAAGGCGACTCCCAATACCAACTCGAACTGGCATACCGATTATCTGCACCAACTGAGCGTCATGTTACTGGTATCCGATGTGACCAAGCAGGACACTCACATGGAGTACGCCTCGGGTTCCCACCGACGGATTTGGCCTGTAGGGAACCGCCCAGAGGGCATCGTCGCAGAGCACCGCTGGCCCCTCTTTGATGCGGTAGGGCCGAAGGGGACCCTGTTTCTCTTCGATGCCGGAGGAATCCACCGGGCCAAGTACATCGGCGGCTCTTCCCGGAAGATCTTGCACCTTAATATCACGACAGGGCATCACATCATTGGAGAACGTTTGGATCGGATGGACACCTGGAAGGCGCTGGACTCCTATCCGGTTTACGCTCGCCAGATGATGGAGAGAATCGGCGCGACCGCTGCGATATAATAAATGAATCCTATGAAAGCACTGGTGACCGGTGGGGCGGGGTTCATCGGCTCACACCTGGCCGAAGCGCTCCTTGCCTCCGGGAAAGAAGTGACCGTCTTGGACGATTTCTCCACAGGCCGCCTGGAGAATGTCCTGCACCTGACGCAGCATCCCGGCTTTCACCTGGTCACCGGAACCATCCTCAGCGAAACGCTGGTGGATAAGCTGGTGGAGCGGGTGGATGTCGTATTTCACCTGGCTGCTGCGGTCGGTGTGGAGCTCATTGTGAGGAATCCCCTCCAGTCGCTCGTCACCAACATCCGGGGCAGCGAAATCGTCTTGGAGATGGCCTATCGGTATCGCAAGCGGGTGCTCATCACCTCCACCTCCGAGATCTACGGGAAGAACCTGAACGGCCCCCTCAAGGAGGATGAGGATCGCATCCTGGGGTCCCCCTTGAAGAGTCGCTGGTCTTACTCAACGGCGAAGGCGGTGGATGAAATTTTGGCTTACACGTACTGGAAGGAGAAAGGCATCCCGACCGTCATTGTGCGGCTCTTCAATACGGTGGGGCCCCGGCAGACCGGGGCTTACGGGATGGTGATCCCCCGGTTTGTTCAGCAGGCCCTGAAGGGGGAATCGCTGGCTGTCCATGGGGATGGCAAACAGTCCCGCTGTTTCCTTCACGTCAGAGACGCGGTGGTGGCCCTGTGCGCCCTGATGGATCTTCCGGGGGCCGCGGGGGAGGCCTTCAACATCGGCAGCCAGGAGGAGGTGAGCATCCGAGAGCTTGCCGAGCGGGTGATCGCCCTGGCTGGAAGCCGTTCATCGATCTCCTTCATTCCTTACGATGAGGCGTATGAGGAGGGTTTTGAAGATATGCCCCGCCGGGTGCCGGACATCTCGAAGGCACGGCGCTTCATTGGCTTTGCACCGACTTACAAGTTGAACGACATTCTCTTCGATATCATTGAGCATTGCCGCAGCCAGCCCCAGCGGGTGACGGAAAAACAGGGGGTGGGATGATGGGGGACGCCTTGACCCAGGTGCTTCTCTTTGGAACGGCGAGCTACTTCTTTTCTCTTGCCGCAACCCCGCTGGTGCGCTCTTTCGCGGTGGCGGTGGGTTGTGTAGCGAGGCCTTCCCCTGATCGGTGGGGGCACCGGGCCATCGCCCGATTGGGCGGGCTGCCGATCGCCGCGGCGTTTCTGGCCGTCACCGCCTGGGCCATTCCCAGAGATCCCCGGATGTGGGGGCTTCTGGCAGCGGGGTTCCTCATGCTCGTGACGGGCCTGGTCGACGATTTTCGGCGATTGCATCCTTACACCAAGCTTGTGGCCCAAATCATTTCCGGGTGCCTGGTTGTTCTGGCCCAACTCCATGTTCCGTTTCCCCTCCCGTGGCTGACGATCCCTCTTACCATCGGTTGGCTTGTCCTTGTCATGAACGCCTTCAACCTCATGGACAACATGGATGGACTCTCCGCCGGGATTGGACTGATTGCGGCAGGCTTGTGCACGTGGCAGGCGCTGCAAAACGGTCAACCCCTGATCGCCGTGATGGCCGTGAGCCTCATGGGGGGGACGGCTGGCTTTCTGCGATACAACCTGCCCCCGGCGAAGATCTTCATGGGGGATACCGGCAGCCAGCTCCTGGGACTGGGTCTGGGAGCAATGACCCTGATGGAGAGTTGGCGCCAACCCACTCGCCTTGTTGGAGTCTTGGCGCTGCCCACGCTTCTCTTGGCGGTTCCGATTTTCGACACCTTCTATGTGACGATCCAGCGCCTCCTTCATGGGAGGCACCCCTTTCAGGGAGGCACGGATCATCTCTCGCATCGGCTGGGGATCCTTGGTTTAAACACGCGCCAGGTGGTCTTCGCTCTCTGCGGCCTGTCGGCCACCTTCGGGGCCTTGAGCATTCTGCTTCCTGCCCAGAATTCCTTTGCCATCACCGGGGTCTGGCTGCTGACGGTGGTGCTTCTTTTACTCTTGGGGGTGTATCTTGCACGGGTCCGGGTTTATGCGGGGGAAGCAGCTCCTCCCGTGCCTGTGGGAATGCCAGTCACGTTCGTTTCCACCATGCTCTTCCACAAGCAGCGGATCCTGGAGGTCTGCGTCGATTTTGTTTTGATCTGCGCTTCGTACGTCATCGCCCATGCGCTGCGCTTTGAGGGAAACATCACCCCCTACCTGGAGTTTCTCATCCTGAAGTCCCTGCCGTGGGTGATCTTAATCAAGATGTTCTGTTTCTTCTCCTGCGGGGTTTACCAGGGGGTGCGCCGATACACGAGCCTCTCCGATGGGGTCAACATCTTTCGTGCAGTTCTCCTGGGATCGGTCTTCTCGGCATTGACGCTCCTTTACCTGTGGCGATTCGAGGGATACTCCCGCGCTGTCTTCATCATCGATGGCCTGCTCCTTTTTGTGACGGTGATCGCCAGCCGAGTCGTCGAACGCCTTTTGCACGAGTGGATCACCTCCGCCATCGAAGGGACGCAACCGGTTCTCATCGTTGGGGCGGGAGATACGGGGGAGTTGCTTTTGCGCGCCATCCGGCAGGACCTTCAGGAGAAACGAAGGGTGGTCTGCTTTCTGGACGATGATCCAGTGAAGATGGGAGGGCGCATCCATGGGGTTCCCATTGTGGGATCCCGCCACGACTTGGGCAGGGTGGTGAAGAGCTTTCGCATCCGCCACATCTACGTGGCCATGCGCCGCCCCCCAGAGGATCTCATCCAGCAGATCCGCAGCTACTCTGAGGAAAACGGCGCCGCCTTTCAGGTGATCAACGCCTTGGCCCCTGAATTCTCACCCCTCTCCCTCGAGGCCCCTCCCGACGAATGACCCTTCCGGGGGCGCCCGTCGCTCGTAAGGCAGCAGAGCGAGCTATTGTGGTGTTGCTTTTCCTCATCCCTTTCTCCAAGGCTGCCATCGAAATCCTGTTTCCCATCCTCCTTCTTCTATGGCTCCTCGGATGGGTCTGCGCCGATCCAGAAAAGGCCATCGGTGTGTGGCGCTCCCCGCTGGCAAGGGGGGTGCTTCTTGGGCTGCTGGCGTACCTCTTCTTCTGCGCCCTCTCCGTTGCCGCAAGCAGCAACCCCATCCTGAGTCTGCGGGGCCTTGTCCGAAAGACACTGGAGTATGCCCTCTTCTTCGTGATCGCTGCAGAGGTTGCCCAGAATCCTGCAGTCGCGCGCAGAAGTCTTTGGGCCCTGGTGACGGCCGGCTGCCTGGTCCTGGCTTGGGGTCTCCTTCAGGAGTTTGTGATTGTGCTGAAACTCATCCCCGGTATCCCGCTGGATCCGTTTTTGTGGAAACCTCTTTTGCACGGTCGCATGGTCGGTCCCTACGAGAACCCAAACGATCTGGCCACGTTCCTCATGGTGGTTGCTTCGTTGCTTCTGTCTTTGGCCTTGGGTGGGCAAAGGCGTTCGATCGGGCTGTGGGGACTGGTGCTTCTTTTCCTGGGAGGAATGGCCTGGACCCATTCCCGCGGGGCCCTGTTGGGTTTGGCGGCGGCGCTCGCGTTTCTTACTCTTTTCTACGGGAGAAGAAAACCGGTGGGATGGCTTGCCGTTGGGCTCCTTCTTGTGGTGTCGGCTTTCCTTTTTATCCGAAAAGGACACATCTCAGAGCTTTTCGCTTTCGCGGATGCGGGGTCTCGAGACAGAATTGTCATGTGGCGGACCGCATGGCACATGATCCAGGCGCGACCGATTGCGGGGGTGGGCCTCAACACCTTCATGTTCAACTACGGTTCTTTCTCGGGGGAGCCCAATAGCGGGCCGGCCTACGCACACAACGGCTTTCTCCAGACGGCTGCTGAGATCGGCATCCCCGGGCTTCTCGTTTTCCTGCTCTTTCTCGCCTTTTGGTTTACTGTCCTCTGGCGCACAATACGATCAGCGCTTCCTGTGGAGGATCCTCTCTTCCCCGTTCTGGCGGGGATGGGGGCGGCGGGAATCGCCTTCCTGGTCCAGTCGACCTTTGATACGAATTTCTACGCGCTGCGGCAAGCGGTTCTTTTCTGGACCCTGGCCGGTGTGGCCCTGGGTACCGCTGTAGGCTGCCTCCAGCGGACGGATCCTTCCCGTGCCTAAGATCGTTCGGGTTGTCACCCGCTTGAACATTGGGGGCCCTGCGCAGCACGTGGTGGCCCTCTCAGAGGAGCTTGACCGCTTCGGATGGGAGACCCTGCTCCTGATCGGTGAGCCGCAGACCCTGGAAGGGAACATGGGGCATCTGCTTTCTCAGAGAAAGATCCGATGGATGCGCATCCCTTCGATGGGGCGAGAGCTTCAGCCCTGGAAGGATTTTTCCGCATGGATCACCTTGCTTCGGACGCTCCTCGCCGAAAGGCCCGAGGTTCTCCATACCCATACCGCCAAGGCAGGGGCCCTAGGCAGGTTGGCGGGGATCGCCTACCGACTTCTGCGTAGAAAACGCCTGGTGATGATTCATACCTTCCATGGCCATGTTCTCACTGGTTATTTTTCGCCTGCGGCCTCTTGGGTTTTCCGGACCGCTGAACGGTGGCTGGCTCTTTTTACCGACTGCCTGATCGCGGTGAGCCCCCTTCTCCGAGAGGATTTGGTAAGACTGGGTGTTGCCCCGCAGGAAAAGATCCGAGTCATTTCTCTGGGGCTGCCCTTGCAGCACCTGAGGGCCATTGGCCCGCCTCCTTCCGAGGGACCTCCTGCGGTGGGTCTGGTGGGACGCCTGGTCCCTGTGAAGAACCATGCCCTCTTTCTTGAAGCGATCAGGCTTCTCTCCCAGGGGAACGGCGGCAGCCGCATGCGTTTCCTGGTCATCGGCGATGGTGAACTGCGGCAGTCTCTGGAGTTCCAGGCGGATCGGATGGGCCTGCGGGATCTTGTTCAATTCACAGGATGGCAAATGGATCTTCCATCGATCTACAGCGCTCTTCATATTGTCTGCCTCACCTCCAGGAACGAAGGCACCCCGGTGAGTCTCATTGAGGCCATGGCTGCTGGGCGACCGATCGTCGCCACCGATGTCGGGGGCGTTCGCGGCCTCCTGCAGGATGAGGGAAGATCCTCCGCCATTCCACGGGGCTCCTTTGAAATCGGCACCCGGGGGCTCTTGGTCGCTCCCGACGATGCCCAAGCCCTGGCCCAGGCGCTGCTCTTTCTGGCGGAACATCCCGAGCGGTGCGCGCAGCTGGGACAAGCCGGATCGCACTTTGCCCACGAACATTTCTCCCTAGAGCGATTGGGCCAGGACCTGAACCAACTGTATCGAAGCCTCCTCGTCCGTTGAGTTATCGCAACATCCTGATCATTCGAAACGATCGCATGGGGGATCTCCTGATGAGCCTGCCCGCCGTACACGAGATCCGCCGGAGCTATCCGAAGGCGGAGGTCCTCCTTCTCCTGCGGGAAGAGCTCATCCCCCTGCTTCGGGATCACCCGGACATCGACCGGCTGATCCCGTTCCCCCATCACTCGGGATCCGGCTGGATCCAGATCCTGCGCTGGGCCCCGAAGCTGCGGTGCCTCAAGGCGGATGCAGCCGTGATCCTCAACCCGACGCGCCTTTTTCACGTCGCCGCCTTCCTGGCCGCCATCCCCATCCGGGTCGGTTACAGGCGCAAATGCGGGTTCCTTCTGACCCGCTCCATGTCGGACAGCAAGGCCAGCCGTCGGCTGCACGAAACCCAGTTCAATCTCGAATTGGTCCGTCTCCTGGGCACGAGGCCAGTCCCCTGCGAACTTCGCCTGCCGGCGAACTCCCATCGTCTCATTGAGGCAGATCGGCTCCTGCAGCAGCACGGGCTCTTTCGGCCGGGCCTTCCCCCGCCGATCGCCGTTCATCCATGGACCAGCGACCCTGCGAAGAACTGGCCGCTGGATGCCTTCTTTGAGCTCCTCCGTTCCCTGGCGGGCTCCCAGGGGCCATTCCTAATCCTCGGTGGAACGGAAGAGGTGGTACAGATGGATTCCTGGAAAAGTCGAATCGGCCCCTTGGCTGCCGACCTGGTAGGGCAGGTGCCGTTGGCGCTTCTTCCCGCCCTCTTGAGGCGCTGCTCCCTTCTCATCTCGAATGACAGCGGTCCGGTCCACGTGGCCGCCGCCGTGGGCACACCCACCCTGGTCGTCGCACCCCGGCAGCATGGCGAGAAGCTGGAGCGCTGGAGGCCTCTGGGGGAAGGGCATCGGGTGCTCATTGCACCCTCCCCTGAGCAGGTAGCCGAAGCGACTCTGGAGATGCTTCGCCATCATGAAGATTCTCCTCGCTAACCCCTTTGGGATCGGCGACGTCCTCTTCTCCCTGCCCATGGGGTATGCTCTTCGAGATGCCTTCCCGCAGGCCTCCCTCCAGTACCTCTGCAACCGGCGGACGGAGGAGATCGTCCGACGCTGGCCGATCATCGATCGAGTCTTTGTCTTCGAGAAGGACGAATTCAAAGAGCGGTGGCGCCGCAGCCGCGGCGAGGGGCTGTCGTTTCTGGGCTCTGTTCTGGCACCGATCCGTCGGGAAGGATTCGATCTGCTCATGGATCTCTCTCTGGGCTGGCAGTATTCCTTCCTGGGCTGGTGGGTGGGCATCCCCCGGCGCATTGGCTTCGATTTCCGCCGGCGAGGAAGGTTCCTGACAGACCGCCTCCCTTTGGAGGGATTCGATGCGCAACCGGTCTGGCGCTACTACACCGACCTGCTCTGGCTGCTGCAGATCCCTGCGCCCCGCCGGCCCGAGTTGTCTCTTCCGCTGACCGCCGATGACCAGGCCGCTGCCCAGGGTCGGCTGCGGGAGCTCGGGATCCCGGAAGAGGCACAGCGGATCGGCCTCGTTCCAGGCGGCGGAATCAGCTGGGGCCCGATGGCGAGCTTCAAACAGTGGCCGGTGGAGCGCTTCGCCGAGCTGGCCGGCAATCTTCTGGACCGGTCGGGCACACAGCTTCTGCTGTTCGGCGATTCAAGGGAGCGGCCCCTTTGCCTCCAGCTCCAGCAGGCCTTGCCGGCAGGCCGCGCCTGGGTCATGGAGACGCCCTCACTGGCCCTGTTGGCGGCGCTTCTTCGTTCCTGCCGGCTGATCATTGGCAACGACAGCGGGCCCATGCACCTGGCGGAGGCGGTAGGGACCCCAACCGTGTCGCTGTTCGGACCGGTGGATGCCTCTGTTTACGGGCCCCTCGTCTCCGACCGGCACCGTGTCGTCGCCAGGTCGCTGGCCTGCCGGCCCTGCTACCGAAACTTCCGATTTCCTCCCTGCCCGTGGGACAACGCCTGCCTGAAGGGCCTCTCGGTCGAGGAGGTTCTCCATGCGGTCCACGAGATCCTGTCGTGAAGGGCTTCTCGTTCGATCCCTGGCTCCTCCTTCTGTTCTGCCTAGCGGCGGTGCTCCTTCTGACCCGCCTGGACAACGGTTGCCTCTGGCAGGACGAAGCGGAAACCGCGGTTCTGGGAAAAAGCATCCTGCGATTCGGCTACCCCAAAGGGGACGACGGCGGGAATCGCCTCAACCCCAGTTGGCCGCTGGCCTCCGGAGGGGCCTGGACCTACCACACCTGGCTGTCCATGTACCTGGCGGCTCTTTCCTTCCTGGTTCTGGGCACAACGACCTTCGCGGCACGACTTCCCTTTGCGCTGCTCGGCCTGGCTTCCATCTGGCTTGCCTACCGGCTGGTCCGCCGGCTGCTGGGGAACCAGTCTCTGGCGCGATGGACCGCCTTTCTCCTGCTGACCTGCGTGCCGTTCCTCCTGCACATGCGCCAGTGTCGGTACTACGCCCCGACGATTTTCTTCGGCCTGTGGGCCGTCTGGGCGTACCTGCGCTTCCTTAAGGAGCGCAGAGGTTCTCGATGGGAGCTGGGCCTGGCTGCGGTCCTTCTTTTCCACACGAATCAGGGCGCTCTGCCCCCTGTGGCGGCCGCGCTCCTGTTGCACCTGGCAATCCTGCGGGCGCCGCGCCGGAAGTGGGCCGCTCTCCTGCCGGTCGGGATCTTCGTTCTGGCCTGCACAGCCCCCTTTGCTCTCTGGCTTCAGATGGGCCAGCTTCAGGGCGACCTTTCCTGGAACCAGATCCGGCACCACGCCCAGTTCTACTTCCGTCAGATCAACAAATATCTCTTGCCGATCCCCTTCTGGCTTCTCCTCCTGGCGTTCATCCCGGCCCTCCGGCGGCGGTTCGCTGTCTTGATGGGCGCCAGGCCAGACAAGCCGGCCTGGCTGGCGGCCTGTCTGCTGGCCGTGGGCCTGCTCTTCCTGATCCTTGTCCCTGAACAGCGGCATTTCCGGTATCTGGTGAATCTCATCCCTTGGCTCATGCTGTTCCAGGCGACGCTGCTTCTTTCCGTCTTCGGGACCTGGCGGGCGGCGGGGTACATCCTGGCAGCGGTGATTCTCCTCACGGATCTTGTTCATTACTCCGGTGTGAACGTCCTGGCGGCCCAGATCCCATCCGTTCGGCAGCGCCTCTCTTCCCCGGAGGCCCGGATCCGATCGCTGCCGCTGGAGTACCTGGGTGAGATCACCCGCCGCTACCGGGGCCCGATGGACGCGGTGGTCGAGAAGCTGACTGCAGAGGCCCAGCCGGGACAGACGATCAAGATCCCCTACGAAGACCACGTCATCCTCTTCTACACCGACCTCATTGTTGAGCCGATCGTCGACCCTGAGGATTTCCTCCGACCCACGTTCCCCGACTGGGTGGTCCTCCGCCGGGACTGGCTCCCGGAGGGGTTTGAGCAGAGCGAATACTTCCGTCAGATCCAGTCGCGGTACGAGAAACGGGTTCTCGATGCGCCGGACATCCCATGGCAGAACCGACCGGATCCCGGCTACCATCGGTTTCTCACGGACCGCCAGGCGCCGCCGGTCGTCCTCTTCCGGAAAAGGCGCTGACACGATGCGACCCCATCTGTCTGTGGTGATCCCCGCGCTGAACGAGGGCGCCCGCATCGGGCAAGCCATCCAGACAACCTGCGCGTATTTGGACCGGCAGCCGTATGCCTGGGAGCTTCTGGTCGTGGATGACGGGAGCCGAGACGGCACCCCCCAGCGGGTCGAGGCCCTGATTCAGCAGAACCACCGTCTGCGGCTCATCCGGCACGCGAAAAATCTCGGGAAGGGGGCCGCCGTGCGAACCGGCTTGCAGAACGCGCAGGGAAACCTTATCCTGTTTTGCGACGCGGACGGAGCCACCCCCATCGAGGAACTCGACCGCTTCCTTCCGGCGTGTCGGGACGGCACCTGCCTGGTATGCGCGTCCCGGCACCTTCCCGGCTCGTGCGTCCATGCCCATCAATCGGTATGGCGGCGGTTCCTCAGCTCCGGCTACCGCTGGCTCTGCCGCCTCTGCGTGACGCCCGGGGTGACCGATGTGACGTGCGGCTTCAAGCTGCTTTCCCGGGAGGCGGCCGCCATCCTGTTGCCCCGCATGCGGGTGGATGGCTGGTCCTTTGACGCCGAGATGCTGACCATTGCCAGGATCCACGGCTTGCGGCACGTGGAGCTGCCGATTGCCTGGTCGGATCAGGGCAAGAGCAAGGTTCGGCTCAAGCGGGATGTCCTGGCCTCCTTTTGGGAGCTGGTTCAGATTCTCTTCCGCCGCCTCATGGGCCGATACCGCTGAAGAAAGAGGGATCTCGATTGAGCATGAAGATCGCCGCTGTTTTCTGCGTCTACAACGAGGAGGAGTACCTGGAGCATTCGGTGCGCGCCATCCTGCCCGCCGTGGACCGCGCCTTCCTCCTGCTGGGAAATGCCCCCTACGATGCGTACAACCCCAAGGCCCGTGCCGTCTCCAGGCCGGATGGGACCAGCCGGCTTGTCGAACGGCTCGCGGCGGCCCACCCCAAGATTCGCCTTGTCCGCGGCCTGTGGGCCTCTGAGGTCGACCACCGCAACGCAGGCCTGCGGCTCTGTCTCGAGGAGGGGATGGATTACTACTGGCTGGTGGATGGGGACGAGGTGTACCGGTCCGATCATCTGGAGCATATCCTTCGGCGAATCGCCCAGGACCCGCGCACCGGGACCTTCATTGTGAAGTGCCACATCTTCTGGCGAAGCTTCTCCTACCGGATCCCCGCCCAGATCCAGGCCTGGCGGCCCCGCCGGATCTTCAAGATCACGAGAGCCCGGCGGATCCTCGGAATGCCGCTGCCGCACCCGCTCCGCTTCGTCGGCCAGAATGAGATGAACAGCCTGGGGCCGATTCACGAGTTCCCGCCGGAGGAGGCGGTCTTCTACCATTTTTCCTACGCCCGCTCCAGCTCCGCCATGGAGGACAAGCTGCGCACCTTCAGCCACGCCCACGAAATCCCGCGCGATTGGTTCAACCAGGTCTGGAAGCGCTGGCCGGCAGACCGCGGGATGGAAAACATCCACCCCGTGGATCCGCCGAAGTTCCCGCGCGTCGTTCCCATGCCGCCCGACGACCTTCCGGCGATCCTTCGAGACCACCCCTACCATGGACTCGACATCATCCCCTGAAACACTGAGGCCACGCGAGTCTCTTCACCCGCCCTGGGTTCTGTCGGGAGGATTGCGCTTGGCTTCCGGCCGTCGGTCCGGGTCGGGGTTCCCAGGACGGCTCGGCCGGCCCGCCGTGCCGGCCGGCCTCTCTCTCGGCCTCGCTCCCCCGCCTTTCGATGAGAGGAACCATCCGGCGGCGGGGTCCATGGCCGCTCGGCCTGCGAGAAGCCTGGTCACCCCTGTCCCGTCCCGCCGGCCGGAGTGGTCGCAGGAAGCCATCCAAGCGGGATGCCGGGGATGGCGTTTGCGATGAGTGTCTGCGACGTGGTGATCCCGATCTGGAATCAGCAGGAGAGAACGAGGGCCTGCTTGGAAAGCATCCTACGGTGCGGCAGGCATGGGCTTCGCCTTGTCCTGGTGGACAACGGAAGCGACGCCCCCACCCGAGAATTTCTGGAGCAGTTCCGTGCCGACTCCCCCGTGCCCGTGGAGCTCATCCGAAACCCCGCCAACGCTGGTTTCATCAAGGCGGTCAACCAAGGAATCCTCGCCGGGAGCTCCTCCTGGATCTGCATCCTGAACAACGACACGATCGTGACCGACGGCTGGATGGCGGAGATGATGCGCGTGGCGGAGTCCTCGCCCCGCATCGGCTTGGTCAACCCCACCAGCAACTCGCTCGGGTTCCATGTCGGGTCCGTTGGGTTGGAGGCGTTCGCGCGGGGGCTCCGCTCGCAGACGGGGATCTGGACCGAGCTTTCCACCGCCCTGGGCTTCTGCCTGCTGGCCCGGCGGTCTCTCCTCCAGGAAGTCGGCTTGCTGGACGAGCGCTACGGAATGGGAAACTTCGATGACGACGACCTCTCACGCCGAGTGAAAGCCAAAGGCCTCCTCTGCGTTCGGGCCTGTGCCGCTTACGTCTATCACGAAGAGAAGGTGAGCTTCCGGGAGCTCACCGGCTGGGAGGCCGAGTTCGAGAAGAACCGCCGCCGATTCGAGGAGCGCTGGGGGCGGCGGCTGAGGATCCTCTGGACCCTCTCCGGGCAGGTCTTCCCGGAAGCGGAGGAAGCGTTGGCACTCGCCCGCGAGGGCCACTGGATCACCTTCATCGCTGGCAGGGACGGTCTGCCTCCCTCCCTCCTTTCCCATGCGCAAGTCGGCCGCATCGAAAGCAGCTCCGCCGACCGGATGCGGAAGACCCTCTGGCGGCTCCTCACGAAACGGAAGAAGCCGTTCGACCTTCTCATCACGGCCGATCCCTCGTGCGGCCGATGGGCCCGCTTGCTGCGGCCGTTCCACCGCGCCCAGGTTCTGATCCGCCCGGAGGCAAAGGAGATCTCCGAAACATGCCAGGCCCTGTGCCGCTCTCGGTCGCGGTCCGCGCTAGAGGAAGCGCGACCACTTCCTGCGGCAACTTCGTTTCCGCTCTCGGTCGTAGTCATCACCAAGAATGAGGAGTCGCGCCTCCGCGACTGCCTGGACTCGGTCTCCTGGGCGGGGGAGATCGTGGTGGTGGACGACGAATCAACGGACCGGACGGTGGGAATCGCGCGAGAGCACGGTGCCCACGTCATCGTCCGACGGATGGAGGTGGAGGGCCGGCACCGTAACTTCGCCTATGCGCAGGCCCGGAACGACTGGGTCCTCAGCCTGGATGCGGACGAGCGGGTAACACCGGAGTTGCGCGAGGAGATCACGCGGCTCTTCAGCGGCTCTCCGACCTTCCCCGGCTACACCATCCCCCGCCGAAACTTTCTCGGCAAGCGCTGGATACGCTACGGGGGATGGTACCCGAGCCCTCAGCTCAAGCTCTTCCGAAAGGACCGTTTCCGATATGAGGAGAGCGAGGTGCACCCGCGCGCCTTCATGGACGGCGACTCGGGGAGGCTCACCCAAGACCTCATCCACTTCTCTTACCGCGACCTCTCCGACTTCCTCTCCAAACTCAACCGTCAGACGACCCTGGAGGCGAGGAAGTGGCTGAAGGACGGCCGGGCCATGCCGTCGACCAAGGCATTGTGGCGCACGCTGGACCGCTTCTTTCGAAGCCTCCTGATCAAGCAAGGGTACCGGGATGGCTGGGCCGGCTTGATCGTGGCGGCCTATGCCGGCTTCTACCAATTCCTGAGCTTTGCCAAATATTGGCACCTCAAGACTCAGGGGCAGGGCGCTGATCCCCGGCGGGCAGGGGCGGCTCCACCCCGGAGTGCCGCTGCGGCCATGAGCCAGCCGACCGTGCACCGTAATGGAGCTGCGCAGCGGTTGTCGGTCGTCGTCCTCTGCAAGAACGCCGAGGCCCTTTTGCCTCAGTGTCTTCGATCCGTCTCCTGGGCAGATGAGGTCATCGTCGTGGATGGCGGTTCCACTGATGCAAGCCCGAGGATCGCTCGGGAAGCGGGTGCCCAGCTCCTGTTGAACACCACGCCGGACAACTTCGCTGAGCTGCGCAACGCGGGGATGGATCAAGCGGCCGGAGACTGGGTCCTTCAGCTCGATGCGGATGAGGTCGTCACCCCGGAGTTCAGACAGGCGCTGGAACAGATCCTTAAGGGGCAGGCCCCCCACGCCGCCTACAAGTTCCGCCGGAGGAACAACTTCCTGGGGCATTGGATGCGGTTCGGAGGCTGGGATCACCATTCCCTGCATCTCTTCCGGCGGGGCAGGGCGCGCTACCAGGGCCGCGTCCATGAGCGGCTGGAGGTGCAGGGATCGATCGGCGTTCTGGACGTTGGGGTGGAGCATTACCCCTTCCGGTCGCTGGAGGAGTTCGTGGACCGCCAGAACCGGTACACGACGCTCCAGGCGAGGCAGCTCTTGGAGGAGCGGGGATCCGTCAGCCGTTGGACCCTGGCGTGGAACCTCACCGTCAAGCCCTTGAAACTGCTCTGGAAGATCCTGATTCGGAAGGGGGGCCGCCGGGAGGGGACCCTGGGGTTCCTCTTCGCCGGATTGTTCGCGTTCGTCCACTTCCTGCAGTGGGCCAAGCTCTGGGAGCTTCAGGATGCCAACCCGAGTTAAGCGGCCGGCACTCTTCCTGGACCGGGACGGGGTGATCAACGCCCTTCCACCTCATCGCTACGTCGCGCGCTGGGAGGAGTTTCGTTTCCTTTCGGGGGTTCTGTCCTCACTGCGGCGGCTTCGCCGCGCCGGCTGGAGGGTCGTCGTCCTTTCCAATCAGGCTGGCGTGGGGCGGGGCCTCGTGTCCCATTCGCAGCTTCGAGAGATCACCCGGAAGATGCAGGATGCGGTTCGCCGGGCGGGTGGACGGATAGACGCCGTCTTCTACTGCGTGCACAAGCCGGAGGCCTACTGCGCCTGTCGAAAACCGAAGACCGGGATGATCCGCCGCGCTTGCCGGAGGCTGGCGATCGACCCGGCGAATTCCTTCGTCGTTGGGGACAACGTCACGGACATCCAGATGGGGCGGTCCGCCGGCTGCACGACGATCCTCGTGCTCACCGGGATGACTCCCCGCTCTGCGTTGCGGAAGCTCTCCACCCGGCCCAATCACGTGTCACGAAACCTGCCGGAGGCAGTCCGCTGGATCTTCCGGAAGGGGATCCGGTGAAGATCGTCGTCACCCATGTGCCCGCCGGCTCCGGCCACCAGCGGGCTGCCGAAGCAATCGCCTTTTCGCTGAGCACCCAGGCCCCCGGAACGTCGGTGGTGCTCCTCAACGCGCTGGATGGGGCCGACCCGATCTACCAATGGAGCTTCACCCGGGGCTACATCGGCCTCATCGACGGCTGCCCCGCCGCGTGGGGCGCGGCGTATGGAATCACCGATTGGAAGCCGATCCGACCCCTGTCTCAGATGCTGCATCGCCTCAGCAACGCCTGGCACGGACGCGCCCTCGAATCCATCCTCCTCTCCCATCGGCCGGATGTAGTCATAGGAACCCATTTCTTTCCCATGGAGGTGGCCGGTCACTTGAAGAGGAGCGGGCGGCTCTCCGCCCAGCTCATCACCGTCATGACGGACCTGCTGGGACACAGCGTCTGGATTGCTCCCGGGATCGATCGATATGTCGTCGGATCTGCCGTCAGCAAAGAGGATCTCATCCGCCGCGGCGTTGCCGACCAGCAGATCCACGTGCTGGGGATCCCGATCGATCCCCATTTCGGCGAGGAGAGCGACCGGCGCTCCCTGGCCGGCAAGCTGGGCCTGGATCCGGAACGGTTCACCGTGCTCGTGGCCTCCGGCGGCTCTGGGACCGGCCCGGTCTGCGATCTGGTTCGTTCCCTCCGGCGCATCCAGGAACCGATGCAGGTGCTGGTCGTTGCCGGAAAGAATCCCGACCTCTTCCAGCGCCTCGAGCGGATGCGCCAGGAGATCCATCATTCCATGAAGGTGTACGGGTTCGTCAGCAACATGCATGAGCTCATGGCCGTCTCCAACATCATGGTCTCCAAGCCAGGGGGCTTGAGCTGCGCCGAGGCAATGGCCAGGGGACTGCCCCTGCTCCTGGTGGCGGCGATCCCCGGCCAGGAGAGCCGCAACGCCCGGGTCATGGTGCGGATGGGAACCGCGCTCCAGGTGAAGGGTCTGCGCGGGCTCCCCTCCTGGATCGGTGAACTCCGACGCCGGCCGGCCCGGCTGCTCGCCATGGCCCGGCGCGCGAAGGAGATGGCGCACCCGGAGGCCGCCTCAGCCGTCGCCCGCATGGCCCTCTTCCCATGAACGAGCCGGCGGCCGAGCTGAGGACTCTGGTCCGTGACGCCCGGCAGCTTCTCCGGCAGATGCATGCACGCGGGATCGCGACCGTGCGGGGTCCGGCGGGAACCAAGCAGCAGATCCTGGAGCCGGTGCGGCGCAAGGCGATGCGCTGCCAGCTCTGCCCGCTCTGCAGGGCACGCGACCGTGTGGTGTTCGGTGAGGGCTCCCTGGATGCGAGGCTCGTTTTCGTGGGGGAGGGGCCGGGCAGGGAGGAGGACCTTCAGGGGAAGCCCTTCGTGGGAGCCGCGGGGGCTCTCCTGACCCGGATGATTGAGGCGATGGGCCTGCGGCGCAGCTCGGTCTACATCACCAACGTGGTGAAGTGCCGTCCCCCTGGAAACCGTGTGCCTCAGCCGGAGGAGATCGCCGCATGCCTCCCCTACCTGGAGACGCAGCTGCGGACCATCCGGCCGCGGGTCATCTGCGCCCTGGGAAAGACAGCCACCTCGGCCCTCCTGCAGACCGACGCACCGATGCAGGCGCTGCGGGGCAGGACGTTCGAGTGGAACGGGATTCCGCTCGTCGTGACTTTCCACCCCGCGTATCTCCTGCGCAATCCCGCCGCCAAGAAGGAGGCCTGGGAAGACCTCCAACGCGTTCTGACGCTCCTGCGATGAAGGCGCACTGGCTACCTGAACCGTCCAGATTCCCAGCCTTCAGGGGTGCGCGAGGGCGTGCGGGTGGGAAGTGGGACTGCTCCCCTCCGCCCCTCGCCTTCCTCGTAGGAGGATCGTCGGGGATGGAACCCTCGGTTCCGCCCCGATCGCGGAGGCGCCAGCCGGAGCGATGAAGAGGAACGGATCTTATGCGGAGGTAGCTGTCTGGCTCCCGGTGCGCTCACCCTTTCACTACCGTGTGCCACGCCAGCTCCAGGGTGAGGCCCAGGTGGGCATGCGGGTCCGGGTTCCATTCGGCAGACGCGAGGTCATCGGGATGCTGGTGGGCTTCACCGACCGCCCGGAGGTCCAGAAGCTCCGCCCCGTATCGGAGCTTCTGGATTCCTCGCCCCTCCTGACGCCGGACCTGCTGGAGCTGACCCGTTGGATCTCCCGGACCACCCTGTGCAGCTGGGGAGAGGCGATCGCTGCCTCCTTGCCGGGACCGCTCCGGCGCGGCACGTCCCGAACCCGGCCCTGGGCCGAAGAGCCCTCCGCCCCCCCCATCCCAAGCCAGCCATTGCCGCTGAACGCGGAACAGAGGCGGGCCTGCGAGGCGATCCAGAAGTCGATCGCCCGCCACCGTCACGATCGCTTCCTGCTCCACGGCGTCACCGGAAGCGGCAAGACGGAGGTTTACCTGCAGGCGATCCGACAGATCCTCGACCTGGGCCGCTCCTGCATCGTCCTTGTCCCTGAGATCTCCCTCACCCCTCAGGCGATCGAGCGCTTTCAAAGCCGGTTCGGGACGGAGGCCGTTGCGGTCCTTCACAGCGCCATGGCGGAGGGGCATCGCCTCCACGAATGGCAGCGGATCCGGGCCGGCCAGGCGCGCGTCGTCGTGGGTGCCCGTTCCGCTGTCTTTGCTCCCGCTCAGAACCTCGGCCTCCTGGTCGTCGATGAGGAACACGAGCCCTCCTACAAACAGGAGGATGCTCCCCGGTACCACGCCCGGGAGGTGGCCATCGAGCGGGCACGGCTGGTCTCCGGCGTCGTCGTTCTGGGAAGCGCCACCCCCTCGATCGAAACGTTCCACCAGACCACGGGCCGATCGCCGAGACTCCGCCTGCTCGAACTGCCGGGCCGGATCGAGGAGGTCCCGCTTCCCCGCGTGGATCTCGTGGACATGCGTCAGGAGGTCACCGCCCGGCATCGGATCTTTTCCCGCCGGCTGGAGGAATCGATCGCCCAGACGCTTTCTCAGCACGAGCAGGCGATCCTCTTCCTCAACCGGCGGGGATTCTCCACCTTTGTGCACTGTCCCCGCTGCGGCTATGCGGTCCGCTGCCCCTCGTGCCAGCTTCCCCTGACGTACCACATGGCCAGCCGCAAGCTCCTCTGCCACCACTGCTCGACCGAGGCGGAGGCGCCGGACCTGTGCCCCCGCTGCCGCTCGCAGTACGTCCGCTTCCAGGGGCTGGGGACCGAGCGCGTGGAGAGCGAGCTGGCCCGGCTCTTCCCTCAAGGGCGGATCGAGCGCATGGATAGCGACGCGACCCGCACCCGCGGCGCACACGCTCAGATCCTGGGGCGCTTCAGCCGGCACGAGGTGGATCTTCTCATCGGGACCCAGATGGTGGCCAAGGGGCTGGATTTTCCCAGGGTCACCCTGGTGGGGGTCATCTCCGCGGACACCGCGCTGCACCTGCCGGACTTTCGTTCCGCCGAGAGGACGTTTCAGCTTCTCACCCAGGTCGCCGGGCGGGCAGGCCGCGCGGAGCTGGCCGGCCGCGTGATCGTCCAGACCTACAACCCCCATCATTACGCCATCGAGGCGGCCCAGTCCCACGACTATCTCCGGTTCTACCAACAGGAGCTTCAGGTGCGCCGGCAACTCTGCCTTCCGCCCTTCAGCCGGCTCCTCTGCTTCACGATCCGCTCCGTCCAGGCGCCCCGGGCCCTTTCCTACGCCGAGAAGCTCGCGAAGGAATGCCGGCAGCTCGGCTCCGTCCTCCAGACCATCGGGCCCGGTCCGGCGCCGATCCCGCGGCTGCGCAGGCAGTACCGCTGGCAGATCCTCCTGAAGAGCCAGCGGATGGAACGACTCCTCGAGGAGATCGTTCCGGTGATCGATCGGAACCGCCCGCCGCACGGCTGCCGCATGGCGGTGGACGTGGATCCCCTGTGATGCGGGGCAACGGCCGCTGAAGATGATCCTCCCCCTCGTTAAGGAACCGCACCCCATCCTGCGGCAAAGGGCCCAGCGGGTGCTGAAGGTGAGCCCGGAGATCCGGCGCCTCATCGGAGACATGGTGGAGGCGATGCACAGCGCGCACGGGGTCGGGCTGGCAGCCAATCAGGTGGGATCCCCCTGGCACATCCTGGTCGCCGATCCGGAGGCAACGCCCGGTGACGAGCTGATCCTGCTCAACGCCCGGATCCTGCGCAGACGGGGATCGATCTCCTCCTCAGAGGGCTGCCTCTCCCTCCCCGGAATCTCTGCGGACGTCACCCGAGCGGCGGAGGTGACGGTTGAGGGCCTGGATGCCGAGGGAAGGCCAAGGAGCATCGTGGCCCGGGGGCTTCTCGCCCGGATCCTCCAGCACGAGGTGGACCATCTGGAAGGCCGTCTGTACGTCGACCGGGTCTCCTACTGGCAGAGGAGGCGGCTGATTCGCCGGTACCGCGAGCTGGCACAGACTCTCACGCAGATCGACCTGAAGACTGGAGAGCGCAGGCGCCAGCCGGAGCGATGAAGGCGAACCCGCACCAGCGAGTGTACAGATTCCCAGCCTTCAGGGGTGCGCGAGGGGGACCGCCCCTCGCCTTCCCTGGAGGAGGGTGGCCCCAGAGGGGTCTCCTCGGCCTGTCGGCCTCGTCGGTCAG
>CAYFHV010000010.1:0-25071 GCA_964343105.1 uncultured Planctomycetia bacterium
ATTCGCCACCGAAGGAGCCACCGCGGCGCTCAGCGCTTCCACCCCAATCTTGTTCTTCACCAGAACCCTCAGCGTACCCTGCGCGGCCAAGCGAACAGACCCCTCCGGGTGCGAGAGATTCGCCACCAAAGTAGCCACCGCGGCGCTCAGCGCTTCCACCCCAATCTTGTTCTTCACCAGAGCCGTCAGCGTACCCTGCGCGGCCAAGCGAACAAACCCCTCCGGGTGCGAGACATTCGCAACCAAGGCCGTCGCCAAACGGTCCCAAGCGCCCGGCGAACCGGCTAAAACTCCAGGGGAATCCGTCCACTGCTGAACTTTCCGGATGGCCTCCAACCGGGCTTCCGATGCACCCACCTCAAGGATCCGCAACACCTCCTCCACCTCCTCCAACCCGGCAGCGTCTCGGGCAGAAGTGTATACCAGAAGGGCTGCATTCATGGGACGTTCCTCCAAAGGCTTCGGCTTTTCTCCCGCTCTCGGAGGGTGTGGACGCGACGGGCCGCTGCGCAGAATCCCACCCTCCCACCACTGACTGACGCTCTGGGAGCCGTCCAGCAAAAGAGCCTCTTGAGCACCTAATCTCTTCATGATGACCGCCATGTCTTGAGCCACTACCTCTCCAATCATCGCTACCGAGATGATCTTCCCGTTGCGATCCTTGCCGATGGCGGAAAAGCTCGCCTTGGTCGTACTGGGATCCCAGTCCACGGCATCCGGCTTCCAGTCATGGATAAATCGTTCCGCTCCTGCCTGCTGGCTCGTAACCACGCCTCCGTCCGGCATGATCCACTTTGTCACCGGTGCCATGTGGATCTGTGCCGACTTATCCACGACCTCTTCATTCTCGAAAGCAAGCAGAGCCGGCCCGTTCACCGCATGGGTGATCCCTTCAGTAACTAAATTCCCATTCTTAATCTGAACCTTCCGGACTCCGCGCTGTCCCGGAGGATCCAGGACAAAGACGGTAAACTCCCCATCCAGCGACTGCCACTTATCCTGGTAATGCCCCCTCTTGCCGTCTTCCTTACGGATAAGCTTACCGTCTACAATCAGGAATCCCAAGGGCTGACCGAGGTTCGCCTGGTGACTGTTAATGGCGTACAACAACCGACGGGATGGACGTTGGCTCGACGCCTCTTGAACTAAATCGTCGATCAGCCTGCTGAATACCTTAGACCCCTCAACAGGTCCTCTCATTCCCTTAACAATATTGGGGATTTCCAACCCAGGAAGATCCTCCGACAGGATGCTCGGATTGTACCAGGACTTAATCTCGGCCTTCTTAGGGTCAACGGCGGATGCAACGCCCGTCGCTAACCGATCCTCATGGGCAAAGACCACGACCTGCCTGTCTCCAACAGGATTATCGGCCGGCCACGGCTCTGGATCCGTCACGAGGATGTTGCCCGGCAGTACGACCTGACTTACCCATCGGTCCCAATCTCTCTTCAGCCCATTGACGATGGAATCCAACCTCGCTCCAAGCGGATCAAGCTCCGGTGTTCCTGTCGGTTGACTCTTGCGATTGGCCAGGCGCTCAAACTGCAAAAAGAGCCGAAGGGTTTCGGATCGAACCGCCGGATCCCTCTCCTGCAACAACGACAATAAGTGTGGCTGGAGACCGGACCACATCGAAGGAACGTTCGACGAGATCCACTGGATGGCATCCTCTACCTCAGCCAGGATAGCCTGCTTCTGTTGTGGATTCGTAGCCGCCTCTAATCTCTCCGCAATGCCTGGAAACCACCGTATCTTGGAAACCATGCCATCCAGGATCCCACTGAGTCTATCGGCCGCTCCCACCCTTAAGCCGGCAGATGTTCCTATTCCCTGGGTGCCCGGCGATTCCCTGACAGGAAAGATGGACTGAATCGCCCAGTCCGGATCATAGGAATAGGCGCTGTAGACCCTCTTCTCGGGATCCCAGACAAAAAGCTTGGCCCGCGCGGAGTCTATCGTTGCCAGTAAAGAACCATCGCCGATCGGATGGGTATACTGGAGCCATTCATATGCAGTCCATCCCGTACGCCCTTCCACAGGGAACTCGGAAAAGTCGTAACTGCGCCGCACCCGGAATTGGCTGTCGAGGAGCAGGACGTTCCCCTTTGCGGTGTCTGAAACGACGAAACCATCTTTAAAAGGAGCGAACCCATGGAGTCCCCTCCGATCTTCCAAAAGAACGGCCTGAACAGCCTTCGTCTTCCGATCAATCCGGATCAGTTGCCCCGGCAGCCAAAGCGTCGCAAAAACCGTTTCGTCGGTCTGGCCGTACCAGGCGCCGTTCGGTTCGGCAGTTCTCTGCCAGGTCTCAAGACCGAAGGGATGGGAGACCCCCGTCAAATCCACTTCCAAAACAGGTTCACTCCCTGAAGGAATCCGGCCTTGCTCCACCATCATCTTGCGCGCCTCCTCGGGCGTCAACCGCACAACGTTGTCTCCCTGAGGTATGGGATTCCCTTTTTCAATGATCCTCAGCCCCAATGCATTTTGGGGATAGCCGTGCGACCAGGCGTCCCATTCCCATGTGATCTCTTCGGTCTCTAAATCGAGCTCAACGATCCGATCTATCCCCAGGCTGCTGATCAGGACCCTCCAGGGATGCTCCGGGTTCGGCGAAAAATCAATGGTGTGAACATGGGCCAACACCGAGCGATCTTTGGGATTTCGGATGATCTTAACCAATTCCCCCGTGCGAGCATCAACAACATGCAGCTCGTTGCCGATTCCGAGAACGGCGGTGCCCTCCCGCATGGCGAAACCGCGCGGCTCGAATCCCTCATACTTCCAAAGGGCCTGGCTCGGTTCCAACCCTTCCGCAAGCGGCAGGATGGCCACCATGCCCTTGTCCCTGTCTCTCATCGGGGGGAACACGGTCTTCCCTTCCGCTTCCGCCCTTGAACGGGCCAGCCATCTCCCCCCTCTCGCCAGATTCCCCTGAAGGCCTTTAATCACCAGGGCGAGTGGCTTTCCAAGCCCCAGCCCGTCTACCCGGGTAAATTCGCGGTACACAGAAACACGTTCCAAACCGGTACCGAACGTCGCCTCCCATTCCTCCAGGGAGCGCATCTGGACCTCCGCGCGGTAGAGGTTAAGATCGGGCCGGTCGGTGGCCTTTAGCGGGAAGTATTGGCTCCCCACCAGAAAGTCCGCCAAATACCGAACGGCGAGTTCATAGAAGAAACGCTCGACCTCACGATGAATATGCTGTCTCAGGTGAGCAGCCTTCGCTACACCATAGAATTGAGCTGTCTTTGAAAGGTAGCCCGAGATGATCTCATCCGTGACGGCGCGGTCTGTCTTGACCTCATCCAGGCTGGCAGGCTCCTCGCCCACCGGAATCGCAGCCGACCGGAGCATGTCTGCGAGGTCGTCCAGCTCGCCCCCCGGCTGAACGGTGAGCAAATCCAAGAATCCAACAGCCCGCAGATCTCCGGTTCTCCCCTCTTTCTGGAAGATGACGTTGCTGACCTCCGGATCATTGTGAGCGGGGGCCGTCTCGAGGTCGCTCCAGGGATCCGCCAAGGCACGCCGACCGCCGATCTTCTCCAGCAAGGCGGTGATCCTGGGGCCGTAGCCCGCACCTGTAGTCAAACCCTCCTGAAGGCTTACCGTCCTGGAAGGGTCGGGGCTGAGACTCAGAGCCACCCGCGCGCCGCCCAGGATCTGATCCAAATAGTTCAAGTGATAGGGGGTGTTGTGGAAGTCGGGCAGGGCGGTCTTCCAGGAGGCGCCATCTGGGGTTTTCCTGAGCAGCCCTTGAAACGCAGCGAGGGTTTCCCCCATCGACCTTGCCGCTGAAAGACGGTCTTCCTGCGGAACTTCGCCCAAGGACCGGAAGAAAACCGCCTGGATGTGGTCCGCCACTTGCCATACGTCGCCAAGTTCATCTAGGTGGAACTTACTCAACGAGCCGTGCCGATTGAGAAAGCGAACGGGCTGCCAACTTGAAGATAGCACGTCTCTACTCTGAGCGGGGGCTTGGATTTGTTCCAACAGTCGAAGGTTGTGATCCGCCGCATCGATGTTCAAGGATACGGGAAGTCTCTTCACGATCCATCGCTTGCTGGAAGGGATATGCTCCACAAGATACGTTTTGCTGGTTAACCCCATCGAAACGCGCTGAACGGCCAGGTCGGATTCCACAACGGGGACCCCTAGCTCGAATTGTGTCAATACCCGAAAAACGCGGGATGATTCCGGGGGGCTGACTTCTTGCAAGCCGGCGCCTGCCGTGCCTTCCTCCATGCCGGCCGTCGGCTGGATTGGGCCGAGAAGACGCTCTTCCAGCCCGCCCCGGACCTCGGACGAGGCGGGCCCCTGATTCCGCAGCTCCTGCCCGGCGGCGGAAGCCGGCGCGACACTCCAGAGCGTGAAGACCAACGCCAGGAACGCGGAGGTAAACCGCTTCATTGGACTCTCATCCCTTACCATTAGAGCTGGCCTCCCAGCACCGTGGCGTCGTCCATGAGCTCCCCCACCCCTTCGCGCGCCGCAATCGCCGACTGCTCCAGTCCTGCCGCTTGCGCCAGGATCTCAAGCAGGAGATTGCCCTGCCCCGGCGTCACCGCCCGGCCCTCGATCCCTGCCGCCGACAGGATGGCGATGTACCGGCCCGCCTCCTGTTCCATCCCGGCGACCACCGCCTCCCGCGCATCCCACCGGGTGACGAGCTCAATCACCACCTCATGCTCCTGCAGCCCCGCTGCGAATAGCACCGGCAAGCCCTTGTCCTTGAGCACCCGCACCTCCGGATGCTTCGCCTCCAGCTCCGCCCCAATCACCACCGGGATCAACCCCTGCGTCGCCTCATCCCGGAGCCCGCTCAGGAACGCTGCCACCCTGCCCTCGGCCTCCTCCATGCCGGCGGAGGGGCCGGCGGGCGGCGGGGTGGCTGGCGGCGCGGTCGGCGGGGTGGGCGGAGCGGCCGGGGGCGGCTGCTGTCCACCTCCTGGCTGGAACATTCTATCGTAAGTCCCGTCCTCGCGGTTCCTCTTCACGAGCGTCTTGAGCGACTTCGACTCGTCGAAGCCGTACTCGCCCGTGATGTCGAACTCGGTGCCCCGCTGGTGCGGGGGAACCACGGCGATCGCCGACACGAATTCGTACGGGCTCTTGACGCCGGTCACCGTGCCCGCGTCGATCCCCTTGGAGAGCAGCAGGGCCACGTAGGTGAACTTGAGCGGATTGCGGGCCACCGTGGTGTAGAGGTTCCCCTGCCCTTTGCCGATCACGGCGATGAGATTCGGGTCGGTGAGGGCGCTGATGAATTCAGGAGTCGCCTTGTCCAGCGGGGTGCCGTAGGTGTGGCTGCCGCTTCCGATCACCCGGAACCTGCCCTGCGCCTGCATCTGCTGCAGGATCGGGTTGGGAGGCACCGCCGTGCCGTCCGCCGCCGTCCAGCCGTCCACGATGTTCCGCACGTCCTCCGCCGTGGCGTCCCCCCGGGCCGGCCCGGACTTGGCCGCCACGATCACCCGGTGCCCGAGCTTCATGAGCAGCTCCCACATTGCCGCGTCCACCTCGGCCTCCTCCACGTTGTCGGTGAGATAGACGAACAGCCCGGGGGCTCTGTCCAGCACGAGCCGCTCCAGCTCCGACCGGCCATCCACCCACGGCTTCTTGGAGACCACCGTCTGCATGTTTTTCTTGAACCGCTTGAAGAAGCCCCGCTGGCCGAAGACGGCCACAGCGCCCGCGGACTGCTTGTCCAGCAGGTTGGCCTCTGCGGCGGTCTGGGAGAGCTCGTCCAGAAGTTCCTTCGCAGCCCGCCGGTCCGCCGGATCCAGCGCCCGGACCCTCGCCAGAAGAGCCTCCTGGGCGAATGCCCGGACCTGCCGGCGATCCCAGCTCCTCTTCTCCGCGGCGAACGGATCCTGAACCGTCGGCAGGTAGGGTGGCGCGTAGTACTTCTGGATGATCCGGAAGGCGATCTCATACCATTGCTCGTTGCCCGTGCCAAGGGAGATGGGGCTCTCCAGGATCCGGTAGCGCATCTGCTGCCTGGCCAGCTCATAGGCGTCGGCCGGCAGGTGCGATTTGCCGCTGGCTGGATCCGGGTTGCGACGGAGGTGCCTGTTGAACAGCTCGATGGCTTCTCCCCGCACGACCCTCGAGAGGGCCCAGCGACCGGTGTCCGGTCGTTCGCGGGAGGTAGCCATCACAGGTGCAAAGTCGTCGGGGTTGTCCACCAGCAGGGCCAGTCTCGCCCGCCGGGTGTCTGGGGTCTCATCCTGGATCACCTCGCCGGGAGCAACCGCCCGGCGGGTGAGCCGGGAGTTCCGGACCGTGCCGGCGCACCAGCAGCCCACCAGGGAGCTGTCGATCACCTGTGCGTCGGGCTCAAGGACCGTGGGACGAGGCGGGGCATCCGGGGGCAGATCGGCCAGCACCTCGGCGTTGCGGAGCAGAACCCTGTCCAGCACGAGGACGCCGGGATCGATGGTGAGGTTCCCCTCGATCTTGATCTTGGCGTTGGGCCTGAAGATGCCCGCGCGCTTGATGCTGCCCTTGGCGTCCAGGACCTGGAAGAGATCCCGCTCCGGGTCAAACGTGTAAGGCTGGTTGTTCCCGGTGGTGATGGCGCCATTCCTCGTGACGATCGTGATCCGGCCGGCGTGATCCACATTCACGCCGTTCGCTCTCAGCCGATCGAGAAGCCAGGCCTGCCCGGCGTCGGTGTTGAGATCCGCCGGCGCGGGCGCCGCAGTTGCGGGCGCAGCAGCCGCGGCGTCCGGGGGAGCCGGATGCGCGGCCTGCCAGGCCTGCCGGCGGCTCCGTCGTCTTTCTCGACCCCGCTCGCGCTCCGCGATCACCTGCTTCTTGCCGCGGGCGGACCCCTGCGGCAGGGAGCGGGTGACCTGCACCTCCTTCAGCAAGTCGGCGCGGGCCCGCAGGACCCGGTGCTTCCCCATCTTCACCAGATGATCCACCACCGGCCTCAGGCGGGCCACACTCTGGACCGCCCACAGGTCCTGCTTGTTGAAGAAACCTTCCACGGTCCTGGAGAAGACGGTGGTCAGATCCACCACCTCGCTTAGCCCCTCGAGCGCCCGCAGCCCAAACTCCCGGGCGGACTTGGCGGCACCGACGGCGATGCGGGGGTCCACCGCCCATCCGCCCTGGTCCTCGAATAGGAGCTCCAGGATGGCGAGGTTCCCCAGGGTGCCGTCCGGCCGGGCCACAGTGCCTCTCCCCGTCTGAGCGGCTGCGTCAAAAACCGTCCAACCGTTCTGATAAAGGGGATTACCCGGCTGCTCCCGGTTCATTTGAAAGATCTGCCGGGCCAGCGCGCCTTCGAGCGCCTGATCACGCACCATGTTGATCAGGAACCGGCTCAGCGCCAGCCGCTCTCCCGGGGCTAGGATGCCTACCAGCTTCATCGCGAGCTGATGCGCGGTGAAGGAGGTGAAGAGATAGGCGTAAACGCCCGCCCCCTTTCGGCTGCCGGTGTCG
Source organism: uncultured Planctomycetia bacterium (assembly GCA_964343105.1). Taxonomy (GTDB): domain Bacteria; phylum Omnitrophota; class Gorgyraeia; order 1-14-0-20-64-10; family 1-14-0-20-64-10; genus CAYFHV01. Next base: position 7,456 of record CAYFHV010000010.1, read on the forward strand.
GCCTGATCGTACTGATCCAGGAAATAAGCCAGCGAGGCCAGGATCTTCGCCCGCTCCTCCGGTGGAAGCCCCATCACGTCATTCACCAATCTCCCGGCCGCGCGGCCCTCCTGCAGGCGCTGAATGGAGAGCCAGATCCCAGCCCCCTTAGCGAACTGAAGGGCGCGGCTGACAGAGCCCCAGTCGTCCCGGTTCTCCTCGTACCGGGCCTGCTCGTCGTCCAGGTTTATGAAGCCCTGCGCCGGGAGGGCCGGCTCTCCCTTGCCTTCCAGCGCCAGCTCGACCATCGCCACGGAGTCCTCCGCGGTGCCCAGCCCGAACATCCTGGCCAGCGTCCGGATGAGGTTCAGGCCGGTCAGCACCCGCGTCCAGCTCGGCTCATGCTCCTTCATGACCGCGACCAGGGCCGGGACCGGGGTGGCGTCCAGCTTGGTGTAGCGCCGGGTCCAGGCCCGACCGCCCCCATGGAACTTGCCCGCCGCCACCGCGGTTTTCACCACCAGCGGATGCTCGAGATGATCCACCAACCCCAGGAAGCTGGAGAGAGGGATCTTCCGCCAGCGGCTCACCAGGTACGCGTCCCACGACCAGGGGACATCCTCCGGCAGAGTGCGCCTGACGAGCCAGCCCAGGTAGCCGCCGAGAATAAAAAGGGCGAAAAGCACCGGCAGCGATGTGACCCCCAGCAGGATCGCCACGGTTACCGCCGCCACCCCGCCCCACCCGACCGCTCCGCCCTTCAGGGTCCGGACGATCGACACCACTCCTCCGTAGGGCCATTTGACCACCGGATACTGAAGCAGCAGGCCCGGGATGAGACTCAATGCCCGGATCCCCTCCCCGCGCCAGCCCTGGTGGGTTTTTTCATCCCACCGGTAGGTGAAGATCGATGCAAGGGCCGCCTTGATCGAAACCCACGCAATCGCAATCAGCACGATCGCACCCACCGCCAGGGCCGGCCCGCTCGCGATGAGACCATTGACGGTGATGAGGCCGACCACCCCTTGGATCAGCAGCCATCCGATGCCCAGAGAGAGAACCGCTCCGGCCGCCCGGTTCACGAACCGGCCGACGACTCCCAGTTGATCGAGCCAATGGGCGATCTGGTACAGCACGTAATCCAGCGCAAAACCGGCCACGAACAAGCCCACGAACAGACCCACCAACCCCAGGCCGGTCGGCAGGGAAATCCCCACAAGAGCCAGGAGGCCGAACTCCTGCAGCGCCACGCCGACACCCGCCGTCAGGAGGCCAACCAGGCCCCCGAAGAAGCCCCCGAGGTGGCGCACATCCGGACCCAGCTTCATCATGCCTCCGTAGCGGAGGTCCTGGCTTGCCGTCCACTTCAGCCACCTCAACCACCAAGGCAGCTTCGCCTGCCGGAACGCGTCCTGGCTGGCCTGGGCGGCCACGCGCACCACCGAATCGGTGTCCGGCTGGAGGTGGGTGCTGCCGAAAAACTGGCGGTTGCGCGCCTGGCCAGCCCGATCCCCCTCCCAGGGAGCGGCGCCAGCGGCTGTCCTGGCTTGATTCAGGCGGGGTGTGAGCTTCCTGCCGTGGAAAGCGATCCAGTACTCCTGCTCTTTCTCGTTGTCGGCCTTCGCCATCTCCTCAGCCGTCCGGGAGGTGATCCGGACCGGCTCCACGTTGGGCGGCAGCCAGGACCACTCCCGGGCATAGCCCCCACGTTTCTCGATGTCGCCGTGCATCTCCATGACGCCGTGCACTTCCATCACCCGGAACAGCCGCAGGCCCTGCGGCGACTCCCTCCAGAGCTCCGAGCGGAGGTTCCGCTCGCCACGGGTCTGTACATCCGGCGAGGAGCTGCCGGCGTACAGGTACCGGGCCTCGTCGTTGCCTACCGCCAGGTGCTCGTGACGGATCGTGTCCAGGATCGCCCGCTGAACCGCCAGGAACTTCCGGGTCCCCGGCCTCCAGCCGGCCGCCTCGATCTCCTGCCGGATCCGCCGCGCGAAGGTCTGGGACCAGCCCTCCAGGAGCCGCAGGGGATTCCACCAGTGGTCCAGCCGACTCGACTGCCAGCCGGGAACCCAGAAGAAGGTCGGCTTGTTCCTTGCCTCATCCCGCTGCTCCCTGCTCAAGGTTCTGGCATAGGCGGTCACCAGCTCCTGCAGGGTGACCCGGTCCCCCTCCTGCGGCCGCGGCATGCCCGGGACCCAATCCACCTGTCTCAGCAGATGCTGACGCCCTTCCTCGCGCATCTGCTCGTAGGCGGTGTCCTGGGTGAAGTCGTAGCCCTGACCGTCGGCGTACGTGCCGCGCAGCGGTGGCAGCTTCTCGCCCGTGGCCATCCGGGTCAGGCGCAGGACGTGGACCGGGTCGTAGGAGGCGTGAAGCCCCGCGGAGATCGGATGCTTCCTCCAGGCGAAGTAGCTCAGGGAATGCACCGATCGCCACGCCGGCTCCAGGATCCACCGGGAGAGGACGAGCCCACCCCCGACCACCCATAGAGGGGCGGTGAACCAGCCAAGCATTGATGCGACGATCAAGCCAATCGCCACCAGAAACCACGGTCCTCCCAGGAGGTACGGCAGCGAAAGGAAGAAATCCCGCCAGAATACCCCCTTCTTCCGGTCTTCCAGTTGGCGCTTCGTCTTGAGGCCCTCCCGCCCGAACAGCTCCTCGAAGCTGGAGGCGTTGGCCCACCACTTCCCGGTGATGAAATCCACCACCTTGTAGCCGGCCTGGAAGAAACGGCCGCGCAGAGACTCGAACGGCTCATGGCCGAAGCGGGGGCCCAGATCCTCGTACAGACGCTCCTCCAGCCCCGCCGCATCGGGCCCTCGCCAGACGCCGTCAGCCCCGTAATGCTCGGCGATCTGCACGTAGGTCTGCTGGCCGGCCCGCCACTGCTGCTCCTCAAGATCCTCCGCCTTGTCCTTGAGCTTGCCCTTGTCGATCTCCGGATGGTACTTCTTCCACAGGGGCCTGAGGTACCACCGGATCTCCGGGTCCTCATGGAACCGCCGGAATTCCGGCACCAGCTCGTAGCGCTTGAGCAGGTTCCCAAGGATCGCGGTCAGCGCATGGGCCTTGCTCATGCTGCCGATGTTGCGGTCATCGTCGTCATCGCGGTACTGCATGTTCCACTTGCCCACCCCGGCGCGGACGAGCTGGCCATCCTTCACCTTAAACTGGATGGGCGGATAGAGATACAGGGCCTCCGGCTTCAGCGGCCGGATCAGCCACTGCCCGGAGTCCGGGTTTGTGATCTTGAAGTCCCCCAGGTCGTCCGGGTCGTAGGCAACTGGGTTGAGCCGCGTCGGGACGGCCGGGTCGAAGATGTTGATGTCGTAGCTCTGGTCATCCTCCTCGGTGAGGTAGTTGAGGAGGGCCATGGAAAACGGGTCGTCCTTCTTCCACTTCTCCAGCTCTTCCACCACCTCCGTTCCGCCGCGCCAGACCCGCATCACGTCCCGGGGCTTCAAGGCGTTGGGGTCCAGCGCGAAGAGCTGGCCGCCCACCATCTTGGCCACCAGGTCCTTGTGCCCCTCCAGCCAGCGGCCCATGACCCGGCTGATGAAGGCCTCCGGGTTGTTCTCCATGTTGGAGTGGATCCCGGAGCCGTAGAGGACCATAACGTCGTAGGGCACCTCCCAGCCGCGTCCCCACCGGAAGGTCATGGCCAGCGTGTACTGCAGCTTCTGCGAGCCCCAGAGGATCGGGAAGACCACGACCCCCAGGCCGCCGTAGAAGTAGTGGTAGCGGGGTGCGAAGTAACCCGGGCTGCCTTCGGGGGCCACCGAGATGTTGGTGGTGACCACCCGCTTGTCGGACCGCTCCATCCGCCGCAGGATCTCCTGGATGGAAAGCGGGGTGAGCCCCTCCATCGCCTCCGCTCCCATGTCCATGGATCCCACGAGGCGGGCCTCCTGGAGCTGGATGGCGTGGCCGTTGACCAGCTCCTCCGCGAACTTGGTCTTCCCCTGGGCGATGAAGGTGTCAATGGTCGGCAGGCCAAGGTCCCACGTGAGCGCCGTCCGGGAGTAATTCTGCGCGCTGGGCAGGTGCTTCCAGAATTTCGCCAGGGTCTTGTTGGCGCGGTCGATCGCCGCCGTGCGGACGTACTCGGCCTCCTCCCGGGTAATCCCCTCGCGGGTGCCGTTGCGCCACCAGTTGCGGACCCCCTCCACCAGACCCTCCGGAAGCTTCTCCTCTTCCGGGGTCGCCGGCGGGGTCCGCAGGCGGGAGATCCCGCTCATCCAGTCGGGGAGGAACCCGATCACCCGGTAGTAGAGCGGGTCCCAGATCTTCATGCGCAGGGCCGGAACGTACTGGAGGATCAGGCCGACCCCGGCGATCCCGGCCAGGACGGTGTAGAGAACCGGAGAGCTGATAAGGGTAGCGATCGCCGGGCCGAACTTTCCGAACAGGCCGGTCAGCGCCGGCACGAGCTCGGTGGCGGGGTTCTCGGCCGCCATCACGATGGCCCGCAGGGGCCACCAGGCCAGAGCGCCCGCCCAGGCCAGCGTGAGCCCGGTGTGGATCAGCCGCCAGTTGTTCCGGTCGATCCGGTTCCCCAGCTCGTCGTTCGGGTCGAGCTTTCGGAGCAGGAAGATCTTCAGCCCATGCACCACCGCCCCGGTGAAGGTCGCCAGCATGACCGCCGAGATGAGGACCGGCCAGGAGAGCCCCCCGATCATCAACGTCACCCAGAAAACCGCCCCAAAGCCGATCCACTCCAGCCGGCCGCCCGCCATGAAGCCGCTGAACGCCCTCAGCGCCTGGAAGGCGACGTAGAGCTTCAGCGCCTCCAGGACCGTCGGGATCCCCGCCGCGCCGACGATCCAGGCGGGGAAGATCAATGCCAGGGTGGCCAGAATCCCGATTGCGGTGAGCGTCCGCAGGAACGGGCCCCGAAGCAGCTCGTCGAACCAGCGCGGCTTAGTGAATTCATCCTTGTGCTGGCGGACGTACTCGGTCCGGGACTGGATCTCCTGAACGTCGGCCTCCTGAACGCTCCTGCGCCAAACCACCGACCCCAGATACCGGATCCCCAACAGACCCAGCACCGATGCAACAGCCCCCCAAACCAGCGGATCGGAAACCGGAAGGCTCGCCACCCACTGAGGCAGGTACCAGAAGAGGAAGGTGCCGAGTGTCATAGCCGTGGCCTCGATTTTGGCCGCACTGGCGACCGTCTCAACGACTTCGATCAACCATGGCCACCCGATCTGAGTCGCTAAGCCGGAGACCGGAATCACAAAGAGCGCCGTGATCAGGATGATCCGCCCGACCCATCGGCCGAGGTTGGAGACTCGCTTGAGCCAGTAGCCGGTCCAAAGCGGGGGCGCCCCCACCAGCCAGGCCAGCGCGTCCCGGATCGGCTCGCCGATCCGAGGGGACAGCCGCTTGAGGAGCGGATCGGGAAGCTTGGAGAGCTTCGCCACCTGATTGCCTGCGTGAGGAAAGAGGGCCCCCACGCCGTCTACGATCCAGCGGATCAAGAGAGGCCCAACCACGAAGATCCAGAAGAGGAACTTGGCGGCGGTCGTCCAGGTCGGATGGGCAGCCAGAGCGGCTGTGATCTCCGCCAGAACAGGCCCCAGCACCGGAATCTCCAAGGCCGCCGCCCAGTCCGGGATTCCCAGAACAAAGGCCTCGACCGCGGGCAGACTCAGGAAGAGGGCCGCCACGCCGGTCAGGACCAGCGCGGTGGAGGTGATCAGCAGGGCCAGCCGAACCCCGCGACCTTTCCATCCGCTCCAGGCGGTTGAATCACCCGGCTCCGGCCAGAGGATGCGTTTGCCCTCGGCCAGCAGCCGGACAACAAAGAGAGCCGCGATACCGACCGCGAACCATTGGAGGGCAGTGAAGAGGACCGCCATCCCGACCGCCAGGAACGTGCCGGTCACGGGAAAGCCGGCCAGCAGGAACAGGAAGAAACCGGTCAGGGCGGTGATCCAGGCGAAGCCCATCAGCCGGCCCTTCCAGCCCCACCAGTTCACCGGCTTCGGCGTGAGATCCGACCGGTGGTCGGAGCGGACCTCGGCTGCTGCCTTCTCCAGGGTCCGGCCGGCCATGTCGACCGCCCGGACGGCGGCCGCTGCGGCGGCCACGGTGAGAGTCCCGTCGGCCAATGCCCGTGCCGTATCCTCCGGCCGGCGGTCGTAGCCGATCACCTGCTCCACCGTAGTGTCGCGCGCCTGAACCGGGAGACTTGTCGCCAGGTCCGGAGTGGCGACGCCGGCAGGGCGAACCGTGGGTAGAACAGGGACACGGCGATTGAGCTCAGTGGAAAGCTCCACGGTGCCTCCGCCCGCTGGAATCTGCACCTTTCCGTACCAACGGGAGACCGCCTTTTGGTCCACCAGCTCCCAGAGGTCCATCCTTTGGGCGTCCACCTGGATCTGAACCCGGCCGTAGATCCGATCCATCCCGACCGTGACTTGCGCCCCGCCGATGTTCAACCGGGCAAGCCTCGTCTGGTCAATCTCCTGCGGCGGGGCCAGGGGTGCCGCAACTGCCGCCGCCCCTGCCGCCGCGTGATCCACCCAAACCACTGCCCGGTTCAGCAGGCGGTTGCGCCCCAGATGAAGAATCGGGCCCCCTTGCTCGAATTGGATCGTGCGGTGCTCTTCCATCAGGCGATTCCTGCCGGCCACGTTCCTCCGGACAGGCGGGCCCTCGCTGAAGCGGAGCTTCCGGCCGGCCACCGGAACCCAGGACACAGCGTTGGCGCCCGGATTCAGCACCCGGAAGCCGGGCTGCCCGTGCAGCTCGAGGAGCGGGAGGGATCCCGGCTGAGATTCCGAAGGGAGACGCGGCATGCCGGCCATCGGGACTATCTCCACACGGAGCGAGTGGGGGCCCGGCGCAAGGCCGGTCTCCACCACGTTCAGGGGCTGGTTCAGATCGAACTGGTTGGTGAAGAACGGGAACTCCGTGGCGTACGGCTCCTCGCGGTCCTCATCCATGTCCAAGTAACGGAAGTAGAATCCCCGGGTCGGGTCGTGCGCCAGCCGCTCCGCCACGGTGCTCATGTGGCCGGTGAAGAAGGGCACCAGCTTCTTGAGATCGAGCGCGTCCACGAGCAGGGCGTTCAGCGCCAGGAGAGAGGGACGTGGCTCCACGATCTGCTCCGCAAGCCATTGCGCATCCGCGATCCCCTCGGGGGCTGGCCGCCGGCCATCCGATGTCGCCTGCCGGGGCCGCCCAATGAGAATCTCGACGAGCTGCCCAGCATTCGGGGCGGCGCGGGCCCGCAGAAGCTGATCCTGCGACAGCACCGCCACTCCGAGCGGGCGCTCCTCGCGCCTCGCCTCCGGCAGCTCCTGCTCCCGCGCCTGCGTGAGCGCAGCCGCCAGGGCGGCCGGATCTTGGAGCCCGGTGAGGTCATGGGCCTGATTCACCTTGAAGCTCCCGATCTCGCGCGGAAGGCCGCTCTGCCCAGGGAGGGTCAAGGGTGTCTGGGCATTCGCGTAGAGCCGCACCACCCGGAACAACTCCTGTTGGGTGAGCTGACCCGAGTTCTCGACCAGCGTGGAGTGGATCTTGTCCAGCCCGAAGGGCTCGAGCTCGGTCACGGTCTTCAGGATCGAGAAGAATTCCTGCACGCCGCGCGGGTCGGGGAGGCCCCGTCTTGCGGGAGCCCCTCCGGGAACGGGAACCGGGGCCGGGGTCGAGATGGCATCGTCCGCGTTGATCTGCAGGATCACCTTCAGCCCCTGCGTCTGCGCCTCCCGCAGCAGCCGCCGGAGCCGCTCCGCTCCAGTGGGCCGGCCCAACGCCCAGGAATCGATCAGATCCTCGTAGAGGCGGGCCTCCTCGTCCGGCGTCAGGTTCGCCACCGACCGCTGCCGCCGCCGATTGCGGATCTCGCGCACCAGATCGATGAGCTCCGGGCTCTCCACGACGAGGTAGGAGATCCCATGCTGATGCCGCAGGTCGGTCGGCCGGTTCCAGTCTGCGAGCGCTGGCCGAGGTGGCATGGGGCGGATCAGATCCTCCGGCTCCTGGTCGGCCCGAAGCTGGACCCTCACCCCGAGAGGCCTGGAGAGCGCTTGGATGGCTAACTCTGAGAAGCGATGATCCGCGATCAGGCGCTCGGCAAGCTGCTGCAGCTCCGCCCTGCGGAGCGGATCCCGCGCCGCCTCGGCCAGCGCCAGGGGGTCGAACGCGCCGACCCCGACGGCGTGCGCGATCTCAGGAACGTCCGTCTCCGTGACGAGGAAAGTCCCCTCGGAGATCGGGACGTTCCGGTGGAGCCGGCCCCTGCGCTCGGAGGCGTCCGTGATCGTCTCGTTGGGGGTGACTCCATCGGGCCCGTAGGCCTGGGCCGCGTTGTCGTCCCGGTCAACGGTGACCTCGAATTTGTAGGTCTTCCGCTCCCCGGGCGCCAGCTCCACGGGGTCGGAGTTCAGGTCAATCGGCTCGCCGTAGCCGGTGTACGGCAGACACCTCACGTACCCGCGGAAGTGGGTGGAGTTGACGTTCTGGACCTCCACCGTCCAGATGATGTTGTAGCCGTTGGCGGGGAGCTGGGTCAACAGGGTGTCGTTGGCGCGCCGGGCCGCGCTGGTCCCGTCCACCAGGATGTCGGAGTCGGAATGGATGAGGTACCCTGGAACGACGTCGCCGTTCGGGAGGGTCGTCGTCTCCCCCTGGACCGAAGGATCCACGAAGGTGCGGCCCACCTTGACGATCTTGGCGTGCCGGCCGAACTGCTGGCTGTAGATCATCTTCGCAAGAAGGTACGCCCATCCCAGGTCCGGCCCGATCATCAGGGCGTCCTCATTGAACTGGAGATGGAACCGCCCCCGGCGGATGGACATCATCAGCGTCTCGAAGACCGCCATCCAGTGAGCGGCGAGCCCGCCCGAGGCGATCATCCCGGCCACGGTCCGCTGGGCCTGCAGATAGAGAGCCTCCAGCGCCCGCTCATCGGAGACCTCGATCTCCGGCTGGGAGCCGTACCGGGCCGGCGGCGGCTTCTTCGGTATGCCGGAGGCGAACTGGAGCAGTTTTCGGACTTCCTTCCAGAATAGATTGAGATTCATCCTCCCCTTCCGATCCGCCATTTCCTCCGGGCTCGGTCCCCGGCTCCTGAGGAAGGGAACCAGGTCGCCCAGGATGTCGTGGGTGTGGACGACGTACTCCCTCTCAAAGCTGGGCTCCGCCTGCAGGGCCTGGTGGACCTGCCGGCCGGCCTCGGCCGCCCGATCCCCCACCCGACCCTGCAAAGGCCGGGCCGGATCCCAAAACAGGGTCTCCTCGGGCTTGACGTGCGGGCCGATGTCCACGGCAACCCCTCCCAGCTTCAGCCCCCGCAGGCGCTGCTGGTCCACCGGAAGACGCCGGTCCTCCTGCAGGGCTTGGAGCGGCTGACTTGCCTTCCGGGCAACTTCCTGCGGCTGGTTGGAGTAGGGCATGAAGATGAATCGCACGCCGGGCGGGATCTTCAGGTTGTACTTCGGGTTCCGGATGAGGTCGTAGAAGTTGGACGGGACGTAGAGCGTCACCTCGACACTCGACCGGTCCTCGGAGGAGGGAAGCTGGAAACGCCGATGGAAATATTTTTGGGTCGAGCGGACCACCTTCAGCACGTTCTCCCAGAACTCCCCCTCCTTCTTCTCCTTTTCGGCGACCACCGCCGGCTTGTCGCCGGGCTTGACCTTGAACGCCTCGGGGTCATCCGGCTCGATGTTGAGCGCCAGGCGAACGATCCCATCGCTGTCGGGAGCGAAAACTCCCGTCGCCATGAAGTCGCGCATCAGGATCCGGCCGAGGTCCGGGTCCTCCCCCATGCTCGGGTCGCCGATGATCGGGACCACGTGGACCCCATACCGACGGGCCAGCTCCCGCAGCCGGAGGAACCCTTCGACGGCCCACGGCCGGTACGGGGACATGAAGCCGTACGGGTCCAGATAGATCCTGGAATGCGGAGGCCGGGTGGCCGGCCAACCGGCCCCGACCACGCCGGCCTCCTTGGCCATCCCCTCGAAGATGACCGGCCACCAGGCCTCCTCGATCTCCCAGGGGCCCCAGAGGATGTAGCTGCGCAGCACGTCCGCCACGGCGGGGGCAAAGGACGCCGGATCCCACGACCGCTGGACCTCGTCGCGCGCCGGGACAGGCTTGTCCAAATCCAACTGCCGGGCCGCCCACTGGGCCGCCTGTCCGGTCCGCTGAGCAATCTGATCGGTGTAGGCGGACCAGAATTTCCTGGGGTGAGCCAGGGAGCGCGGGTGGTAGAACTCCTTCAGCTTGGAGACGTGGACCGTCCCGTTGGCCCGCTCCGCCAAAACCGTGTTGGGCTGGTTCAGCACGCCGGGCAGCATGTCGGGTGGCCCCGTGCGGGGCTGCGTCAACGGCGGTCTGGGAGGAGCCGGCTGCTGGGCGCCTGCCTCAGGTGTGCTGATACCCGTCAGAGTCAAGGCGAGCGCAGCCGCGGCGCCCATCTTCAGCGCCTCCCGCCGGGTCAGCTTCGGCCCGCCTGCTCCCTGCAAGTCGCTGGCTTGCCCCGGGCCGGTGTCCTGCGGAGCCGGCCTTGGATCGCCGACCTCCATCGGCAGTTTCGCGTCAGGTAAGGCTTGCTGGATCTGAGCCCGTCGCAGGATGTAATCAAGCAACCGAGCCCTTGCGGACCGATACTCCGGTTTGGACACCGGCTCAAGCCCCCGTTCCGCTTCTGTGCTGATCCGCCACTCCGTCGCCAGCATATCCGCGATCTGCTCCGCGGTGTTTCGCAACTGGCGCGGAGTAGGAGTGGGGGGGCTGCGCGGACCACCACGACCACCCTGGTCCGTTCGCAACCCAAGGCTCTCATCAATCTCATCCACCACCGCCTGCCACCGCGTGGACCGAAAGAGTTCGAGCGCCTGGGGAACCCCCATAGCCTCTCGTGGCTGGGCCGCAGCGCTGGCCGGCATAGCCGATTCAGTCACTGGCTCCGGCGTAGGCGCCTTCGCCACCCGGGCTGTCCAGAAATTCACCGTGGGCGAAGCGACACTCGGCTTGGTTGCCGGCAGCGGCGCAGTCAGCTCCGTCACCGGCGCTGGCGCAGCCGGCTCGCTCACCGGCACGGCCGTTTCCTCCTCCAGGCCGCCGCGCGGCGGCTCGAATCGGATCCCCTCCCGCAGCTCCTTCGGAAGATCCCGCAGCCGGATCCCGCTCCGCTCCGAGAAGAGGCCGCCCCGCCCCACAAGGATCATCCATGCCGCGGAGGTGATGTTCGCCAGCCTGCTGAAAAGGGGAGGTTCCGGAACTGGCCGGCCCTCCCTGTCTACGCGCGGCCAAAAGGAGTTGGGCAGCCGGCCGCCGTACAGCTCGCGCGCCTGGGTCATCCCGCGCCAGAGCTCCGTCGAAAACGCCTGAACTTCCTTCCGTCGATCTGCAGTCCGCGTGACCTCCGCGTAGCGACGGAGAAAGTCGTCCTGACCCAGGGTCGCCTCCGGGTGGACCATCCACCTCCACGCTGCCCGGCGCGGATCCTTGGCCCGGACCAGTGGCCGAATGAACCGGTCCATGAAACTCTCCTCCCAGAAGGCGGTGCCGACCACTTCCGACTTGGGATCGATCCGGCCGGCCCGGATCGCTCTCTGGGTGGCCTCCGGCAAACCGACCAGGTCGCCGATCCTCAGGCTGACGCGGAAGTTTCTCCGGTTGAACTGGGTCTGCTGCCAGGCCATCTCTTCCGCTTCCTCGAACGCCAGCAGCTCCCACGCCCAGGAGCCGCCGTCGGCCGCAACGGAGTCGTTCCGCCTCAGCCGCCGGGTGGCTGGATCGAACTCAATGCCGGTCACGAAATGGTCCTTGACCCACAGCCGAGGCAGGTTGTTCACAAGCAGCCGGTAGCTCTCGAGGAAGCGCTCCTTCCGCTTCGCATCCCATCGCCCCCTCTGACCCTTTGGAGCCGCCTCGTTCGTCAGGTAGGCCTCCCACGCCGCTAAGACGGCATCGTGGAGATGCTCCGTGGCAACGTCCTCCAGGAGAACGTTGGGATTCCGGACGTAGACGAAGTAGCCCATCGTGTCGATGTAGGAGGGGTCATCCACGCTCTGAGGACCTCTCCCGCCTGGGGAGGGGTCCACCGGCGTGTACCGCGCCGCCGGCAGGAATCCGTAGCGGAGGTCCTTCTCATCCCGGATTTGGATATCCTCGAACACGCGCCGGTGTAAGCCGTCCACCCACTCCAGATGCCGCCAGTCGCCCAGCTCCCGCATCGCCCGCTTGAGCGCTATGACCACCCAGAGCGTGTTGCCGGTCGGGGCGATGGGATGGATGAAGTTGTCTCTCTGCACTTCCCCGTCCACCAAACGCTCGCCCTGGGTGTTGTAGGAGAAGTGGTAGCCGCCCTCGAAGCCCAGCGCCTCCTCGGCCTTGCCCAGCCGGACCAGGGCGTCCATGAGCTCCTGGGCTTCTTTCCTCTCACCCAACGCAAGCAGAGCCAGCAGGACCACCGCGTTCCCGTACGGCCAGATCCGGCCGTACCGGGTGAGCATTGCATCCCGATCACCCGGCTCATACTCCCGATAGAGGCCGTTGAAATCCAGGCCCCTGAACCTCTGCCCCGCCCTGGCCAGGCGCTCCTTCGGGATATTGGGCGGCATGATCGGCTCGATACCAGTGATTTTCCTAGCCCGGACGAAGCTGAGCAGCGCAGTCCGGGCCTCCGCGGGAAGCTCCTGCGCCTGGAGCTCCCCGGTGGCCACAAGCCCGAGCAGTGAAGATCCGACGGTGGCAGCGGCACCCTTCTTGAGAGCCCCCCAGGTAAACTCCCGCCTCGTCATGACCTCCGCCTGCGCGGTGAGATCGGTGCCAGGTACTGGAACGGTACCTGGCACCGTTTCTTTCAGCGCATCCTCGAGACCGGCCTTGTCGGGCGCCTCCTCCGGTGTAAGGCCGCGCAGGGTGTCGTCGCGCCGCAGGCCTTGCGCAAAGCCGGGCGGCACCACGCAGGTCAGGGTGAAGGCGAAGACCGTGACCGCCGCGATCCCCTTCAGGACCGGCAGCCAGCGCGGGGTGTAGGCCGGGAGCAGGATGCCCTCACCTTGCGGGTTATTCATCGCTGCCTCCCTCGGGCATGCGCCGGTCATCCGACCGGCCTTGCGGTATGGCTTGACAAGGGTAAAATATCCGGATAAACTTCCCGATGTGGGAAAAATTGTGAAACGGCTCCTGGACCTGCGCCTGCCGGAGGGGCAGTCCGCCTTCCTCTGGGGACCCCGCAAGGTTGGAAAAAGTTACTGGATCGCCCATCACCTGCCCCAGGCAACCGTGCTGGACTTCCTGAAGACCGACGTCTTCGCCGAATACGCCGCCCGGCCGGCCCTCCTGCGGGAACGGTACCAGAACCACCGCGGCCTGCTGGTCCTCGATGAAGTCCAAAAGGTCCCCGCCCTTCTGGATGAGGTGCACTGGCTCATCGCCAACCGGGGAATTTCCTTTCTCCTCACCGGCTCCAGCGCGCGGAAACTCCGCAGGGGCCACGCTAATCTCCTGGCAGGCCGCGCCTGGCGGAGGCAGATGGTGCCCCTCACGGTTCAGGAAGTGGAGGGTCTGGACCTGGAGCAGATCATGATCTCCGGGCTGTTGCCGCCCCATTTTCTCTCGCCGAACCCTCTGGAGGACCTCCGCGCCTATGTGGCGGACTACCTGCGGGAGGAGATCGCCGCAGAGGCCCTGACCCAAAACATCCCTGCCTTCTCCGAGTTTCTGCGGGTAGCCGCCATCACCAGCAGTGAACTCATCCACTACACCAACATCGCCAGAGAGACCGGCATCTCGCACAAGGTGGTACGCACCTACTTCCAGATCCTTGAGGATACCCATCTGGGTTTCCGGGTGTCTCCGTGGAAGAAGTCCAGGAACCGACGCATGATCGTGACCGAAAAGTTCTATCTCTTCGACGTCGGAGTGGCCAACCACCTCGCCCGCCGGCAGCCCCGTTTGGGCAGCGCCGAGTTCGGAAAGGCCTTCGAGCATTACCTCCTCATGGAGCTCAGGGCTTACCAGGTTTACCGGGCGCCGGATCTTCCCTTGACCTTCTGGAGGACCAGCACCGGACAGGAGGTGGACTTCATCCTGGGAGACAAGGAAGCGGCGATTGAAATCAAGGGCTCGGCCCGGGTGCACGAGGGAGATCTGCGCGCCCTGCACGCCCTGAGAGAGGACGGCCCGGTGAAGCGCCGAATCGTCGTTTGCCTGGAGAAGCAGCCCCGCCGCACCGAGGGAGGGATCGAGATCCTTCCCTGGCGGGCCTTCCTGGCCGAGCTCTGGAGCGGGAAACTGGCTCGTTAGCTCCCCACCGTTTGGCGAACGGCCTGAAAAGTCACTAAGCACATTCGCCTTCGCCTCGCCGCCTCGACACTCCTGTCGCAGTTTCTCTTCCATCGTTACACCCCGACCCGCAGAGCCTCCAACTCCGCGAGGATTTCCTCCAAATCTCTCTTGATCATCGGCCTCGGCACGCCCAGCGCTCGCCCTAGCGCCAGGATGAGGCCGCGGATGTCCGCGACGTCATCCACGAACCGCACCCGCCGCGGATTGAACCCGTGCTCCCTCGCCAGGGATTTCGCCCAGCCGGATTCAGGATCATCCCAGCCACGTTCACCGATCACCTGGATCGTGGCGCTCGCCGGATCCTTCACCATCCCCGCCAGCCGCCGGAACAGGGCGCCCCGATCCCCATCCACGAGCACCAGCGCCTGATTTCTCTCCCAGACATCCTGCCATCCGGAGCCGAACAGGACGGTCCGCAGAGCCAGCTCCCTCGGCATGCTCGCCAGGTACCGCTCCAGCGCCTGCCGCTCGCTCTCATCCAAAAGCTCCCGCGCCCGGCCGGAGATGACCGCGATCATCGGCCCCTCCCGCTGCACGGTCTCGTCCGAGGCCGTCGCCCAGCGCTGCAGCAGACTCTGCAGCGGCGGGGCGTCATAGGAGAGGGGGAAGGCCTCCGGGGGCTCCCCGCGGGTCGCCGGCAGGACTCTCATCAGCGGTTCCACCTTCGGCTGAACCGGTTTGAGCAGCATCCCGGAAATGAACCGGGCGTCAATGTGGCCGCGCCGGGTGACGATCTTGCCGTACTGCTGGATGACGTCCGTCACCGCCTCTTCGTCTTCCGGATCCACCTGCCTGAGCGCTGCCTCCAGACCCGCGCGACTGGTCTCGGGCACAAGCACCTGCATGAGGGAGATCCGGTCCTTCAGCACCGTGTGCCCGACCACCCGCTTCTCCAGCCAGCTGTAGAGGAGACCGTCCGGGGTGGGATCCAGCCCTAAGAACCGAAGGATCGTTTCGCTGGCCCCCTGCTGCTCGAGGCCTGCCTTCTCAATCGCCTGCACCGGCCGAAGCTGCGGCTGGATCGGGCCGGGTGTGAGATTCGCGCTTCCCATCGCGATCGCAAACGGCCGGACCGCCGCGGTCTTGCCGATCTCCTCCACAGGCACCACCTGCCTCTTGGAAAGCTCGGCATTAAGCATGTCCACAGTGGGCACCGGGCTCAAGAGATAAATCTTGCCGCCCAGCTCCACCTGAACCGCCACGTCGCCGTCGAACCTCTCGTTCTTGCCAAAGACAACCACCGGCTTGAAGCCATACTCCTCCAGAACCGCCGCGATCCGCGTCGCTGCCTCGAAGCAGTCCCAGCAGAAGACCTCGCGGCCGCTCGGCAGCACCACAAACATCTGCACCCGGCCGTCCGGAAGCTGAACCGCTTTGAAGTAGGAATCCTTTTGATTGATCGCCGCCCCGAATCCGTAGGTCTCGGGCGTGTAGACCCTCTCCCGCACCTCGCCCATGAACTTCTCGAGCCTGGAGGCGGTGACCCCGTCCTTGAAGTGCCTCTCAGCGATGCGGCGCAGCAACGCATCCACATTCTTCGGCGTGGGTACCTCCTCCTCGCCCACTTCTTCGATGCCCGCTCCCGGCGTGGGTCCGGCAGGCGGCGGGGCCACGAGCGGCGGCTGCTCCTCCGCAGCCAAGATGTATTCCGGCTTGATGATCGGCTGGCCTCCGCCCACGACACCGGCGCTCATCACCGGCTTCGCGTGGCCCGTGCGGACCAGTGAATCCGCCACCGCCTTGCCGACCGTCGCAACATTCGGAAGCTCCCCGGCCGCGAACTGGGAGCCCCAGTAGAGCTTGACCTTCTCATTCAGGACCGGGCCGGCGAGGCCGTTGGACTCGCGGACATGGACCGCGGGACGTGTCTCATCGGCGCGCCCGATGACGAAGAAGTGGGGATGTCCGTCCTCTCCGAAGCCCCGCAGCACCGCCGCCTGCCCGGAGGCGGTGAGCGCCTCCAAACTCTCCGGCTGGATCGTGGCCGTCTCCTGGCCGAAGTAGGTGGCGAGCACCCGCTCGATCACCGAGGCCAGCACGTCCAGCTGCGGCCGCCCGTTCACCAGGCGGAAGTAGGGATTCCCCTTCTCCAGGTCGGTCAGCTTGGCGGGAGCGCCCTTCAGCAGTTCCGCTACCACGAGGATCGCGATCTCCTCGATGGAAACCCCAGCGGCCTGCTTGGCCGCTTCGGGTGTGGCCTCCAGGTAATGCTTGATCGCGGCGCAGGCGCAGTTGATCGTCTCCGGGTTCGGCTTCTCCAGAAAGAAGAGCTTGAGCTCCTGCAGCTTCGTCTCATCCAGCTTCTCGCCCCGCTCGCCCATGCGCCTGAGCGCCTTCTCCAGCACCAGCGCCAGATCCTCACGCGCCCGATCCTTCGCCGGCACGATCGGCTCCAGCTTGCGCAGGAGCTCGGCCATGAACTGCTTGCCCGCCCTGCCAACCACGCCGGCGGTGGCCTGTCTCGTCAGCCTTTCCGCAATCTCACCGGCCTGCGGGCTCTCCCGCAGCGGAATCGCCCAGTAATCGGCGTCGTGCTTGCCGCCGGCGTAGTAGCCAGGCACCCGCTGGCCAAAGCTGTTGGCCTCGGTCTGCCCCAGCCGGCTCAGCCATCCCTCAAACGGCCGCGGCGTCTCGTCCGCCGGTGTATGGCCGGTCAGCACATGATAAAGCGGCTGGCCGTCCGCACCGTTCAGGCCGCGCACCCGCTCGATCAACGTCTCCTGGAGCGCCTTGCCGACGCCGGCGCCCTGCACGGCAGGATCGACCGCCAAGTAGGCATAGGTGAAGGCACCCGGGATGCTGGCATCCGGATATCCGGCAATGAACCCAACCAGCTCGCGCGCTTCGTTCCGGACGCCGAACGCCAGCGCACCCTTCCTGCCGAGGGCCTGGCGGAAGCTCGCCACCCGTTGCCGGGTGAGCGAATCATCATCGCCGGCCACGAACCCGCGGAGCAGCTTCTCCAACCGCTCCTGAGGCATCGCCCCCTGTGACACACGCCGGCTCCCGTCGGCCAGCTCAACCATGATCAGTCTACCCGGCATCCCGGTCACCACATGCGGCTCCACAATAAAGGAAGCGGGCTTGAGGCGAAGCGCCTCCCGGATCGCCTTCACCCGGTCACCGCCCTTCGGCAGATTCAGCGCCTCCGCCGCTTCGTCCACCAGTTGGTCAATGAAGCCCTCGGGGGTCATGACCGCAGCGCCGGGCTCCTCATCCAGCCGGACCAGCGCCGGCACGTCCAGAACCTTCACCTCGCCCTGCTCGAGCTCAGCGCCACCCAGGTTGCGCAGCAGCCGGCTCCGCCCAGAG
>CAYFHV010000011.1:0-8383 GCA_964343105.1 uncultured Planctomycetia bacterium
TCTGCTTCAAGGTGGAGACGCACAACCACCCCTCGGCTCTGGAGCCTTTCGGCGGGGCCTCCACCGGTGTGGGCGGGGTGATCCGCGACATCCTGGGCACCGGCTGCGGCGCGAAGCCGGTCGCCTCGACCGACATCTTCTGCTTTGCCCCGCCGGACCTTCCGCCGGCGTCGGTCCCGCCCGGTGTGCTGCATCCCCGGCGGATCATCAAGGGGGTCGTGGCCGGGGTCAGGGACTATGGGAACAAGATGGGAATCCCGACGGTGAACGGCGCCGTTCTCTTCGACGAGCGGTTCGTGGGAAACCCGCTCGTCTACTGCGGCAACGTGGGGCTCCTGCCGGTCGGAAAGGTGGAGAAGCGGGTTTCGCCGGGAATGGTGATCGTGGTGGCCGGCGGCCGGACCGGCCGGGACGGGGTGCACGGGGCGACCTTCTCCTCCATTTCCCTGGCGCCGGAATCGGAGGTGGTTTCCGCGACTGCCGTCCAGATCGGGGACCCGATCACCGAGAAGAAGCTGACGGATGCGCTCATCGAGGCCCGGGACCGGGATCTCTTCTGCGCGGTGACCGACTGCGGGGCCGGCGGGTTTTCCAGCGCGGTTGGTGAGATGGGGGCCGATTGCGGGGCGCGGGTCGAGCTGGAGAAGGTGCCGCTCAAGTACGCGGGGCTCACCCCTGCCGAAATCTGGATCTCGGAATCGCAGGAGAGGATGGTGATGGCGGTCCCGGCGGAGAAGCTGGAGCCGCTGCTGCAGCTCTTCCGGGAGCGGGGAGTGGAGGCCGCCGCGATCGGCCGATTCACCGACACGCGCGAGCTGGAGCTCCTTTTCCGGGGTGCGCCGGTGGGCCGGCTGAAGATGGAGTTCCTGCACCATGGGGTTCCTCAGATAGCGCGGCCGGCCCGGTGGTGCAGCCCGCGGCCGGTGGAGCCGGTCATCCCGAAGCCGAGGGATTTGACGGCGGTCCTGCTCGGGCTGCTCGGACGCTGGGACACCTGCAGCAAGGAATGGATCGTCCGGCAGTACGACCATGAGGTGCAGGGCGGCTCGGTGCTCAAGCCGATCGGGCTGGGGCCGTCGGATGCCGCCGTCTTCCGGCCCCGCCTGGACTCTGCGAAAGGGGTGATCCTGGCCAACGGGATCAACTTCCGCTACGGAGAGCTCGATCCGTACTGGATGGCGGCGCTGGCTGTGGATGAGGTGGTCCGCCAGGTGGTCTCGGTGGGCGGCGACCCGGACCGGCTGGCGGTCCTGGACAACTTCTGCTGGGGGGATCCGACGCGGGTGGAGGTTCTCGGCTCGCTGGTCAGGGCCGCGCTCGGCTGCGCCGATGCGGCCAGGGCGTTCGGCACACCCTTCATCTCGGGCAAGGACAGCCTGCACAACGAATACCGGGTGGGGGAGAAGACGATCCAGATCCCGGGCACCCTGCTCATCTCCGGCATCGGGGTCATGGAGGATGCGGGCAGGGCCATCTCCATGGAGGCCAAGCGGCCGGGTGACTTCCTCTATATGGTGGGAACCACGCGCAAGGAGCTGGGGGGCTCCGCCTACTTGAGCCTGCTCGGTGTCAGCGGCGGCCAGGTGCCCCGCGTGGAGATGGCCCGCGCGCCGGCGCAGATGAGGGCGCTCTCTCAGGCGATTGGGCGCGGGCTGGCGGTGGCCGCGCACGACTGTTCGGAGGGCGGACTGGCGGTGGCGGCAGCGGAGATGGCCTTTGCGGGAGGGGTGGGGCTCACGATCGATCTCAAACCAATGGCGGTACGACGTACCTCGGAGGAGGTACGTCGTACCGATTGTGAATTGCTCTTCTCGGAGTCTGCCAGCCGGATCCTTGTGGAGGTTTCCGGGGAGCAGGCGGCGGCGTTTGAGCAGGCGATGTCAGGTCATTCCATCTTCCGGATCGGCCAGTTCCAGGCGGAGCCGCTCTTTCGGGTCCAGGATGCGCAGGGCGGGGTGATTGTGGAGGCGGAGCTGGAGAAGCTGCGCCATGCCTGGGAACGGCCGTTCCAGGGATGGTGAGGATGGCCGTCCCGGTGCACCAGCGAGGGAGGGCTGGCGGTGGCTGAAGTACGCGTGGCGGTGCTGAAGGCGCCGGGGACCAACTGCGACTACGAGACGGCGCATGCCTTCGGGCTGGCCGGGGCGGAGCCGGAGCTGGTGTGGGTGGAGGAGCTCAAGGAGCGGAAGAGGCGGCTCGACGCGTACCAGATCCTGGCGATTCCGGGAGGGTTCACCTACGGGGACGATCTGGGCGCGGGACGGCTCCTCGCCTCGGAGCTGCAGCACCGGCTGGGGGAGGAGCTGGATTCCTTCCTGCAGAAGGAGAGGCTGGTGATCGGGATCTGCAACGGGTTCCAGGTGCTGGTCAAGGCGGGCATCCTCCCCGGGGGAAAGCTGGGCCAGCCGGCGGAGGCGACCCTGACAGGGAACGACTCAGGAAAGTTCGAGGACCGGTGGGTGTGGCTGCGCTCGGAATTCAATGTCTGCGTCTGGACGCAGGGGATGGAGGAGCTGTTCGAGCTGCCGGTGGCCCACGGGGAGGGGAAGTTTGTCCCCAAGGACCTGACCACCCTGGAGCACCTGCTCGGATTCGGGCAGATCGTTCTGCAGTACTGCGACCCCCAGGGCGGGCAGGCCGGCTACCCGTGGAATCCGAACGGGTCGGTGGGGAGCATCGCCGGCCTCTGCGACCCGACCGGCAGGATCCTGGGGCTCATGCCGCACCCCGAGCGGCATGTGAGCGCCCTCCAGCATCCGCGCTGGGCGAAGGAGGGGCGCAGCGGGGAAGGGCAGGGGTTGGCGGTTTTCCGAAACGGTGTCCGATGGGCTGAAAGGCACGGATGATTCCATGAGCGACGAGGTAAGGGAACACTGCGGGCTGTTCGGCATCTACCGGCACCCGGATGCCGCGCGGCTGACCTACCTGGGACTGTTTGCCCTGCAGCACCGGGGGGAGGAGTCGGCCGGCATCGTGGCTTCCGACGGGAAGCTGCTCACCAAGCACATCGGGATGGGCCTGGTGGAGGATGTCTTCACCGACGAGGAGCTGGCCCGGTTGAAGGGGCCTGCGGCGATCGGCCACACCCGCTACTCCACCACCGGCTCGTCTCTTCTCAAAAACGCGCAGCCGCTGCAGGTCGAGTATTCCCGGGGCGGCATCGCGATCGCCCACAACGGGAACCTGATCAACGCGCTGCTCCTGCGGGACGAGCTGGAGGCGCGCGGCTCCATCTTCCAGACGACGATTGACTCGGAGGTGATCCTGCATCTCTTGGCCGCTCCGGAGTACGCCCATTTCGAGGAGGCGCTGAGCGACACCCTGCTGAAGCTGCGGGGCGCCTACTCGCTGGTGATCCTGCGGGAGGACGAGCTGATCGGCGTGCGCGACCCGAACGGCTTCCGCCCGCTCTGGATCGGAACGCTCGGAGAGGCGACCGTCCTCTGCTCGGAGACCTGTGCGCTGGATATCCTGGGGGCGAAGGCGGTCCGGGAGGTGGAGCCGGGCGAGGCGGTGATCGTGAACCGCGACGGCCTGCGCAGCGTGCGCCCGTTCAAGACGGCGGCGCCCTCCCACTGCATCTTCGAGCATGTCTACTTCGCCCGGCCCGATTCGGTCATCTTCGGCGATTCGGTGCAACAGGTCCGGCAGCGGCTGGGCCGGCAGCTCGCGCGGGAGCACCCGGCCGACGCCGACGTGGTGATCCCGGTGCCGGATTCCGGCAATTCGGCCGCGCTCGGCTTCTCGCTGGAGTCCGGCATCCCCTTTGAGTTCGGCATGACGCGCAACCACTACGTCGGGCGCACCTTCATCCAGCCCCGGCAGCAGACGCGGGAGTTCCAGGCGCGGGTGAAGTTCAACGCGGTCTCCCCCGTGCTGCGGGGGAAAAGGGTCGTGGTGGTGGACGACTCGATCGTCCGGGGGACAACCTGCAGGACGCGCCTGAAGAGCATCCGGGCCGCCGGCGCGAAGGAGATCCACATGCGGGTCTCCTGTCCGCCGATCATGCACCCCTGTTTCTACGGGATCGATTTCCCGACGAAGAAGGAGCTGATCGCCTGCACGCATTCGGTCGAGGAGATCCGGAAGTTCCTCGAGGTGGATTCGCTCGGCTACCTCTCGCTGGAGGGGCTCCTGAGCGCCGTCAGCGGCCCGAAGAAGAACTACTGCACCGCCTGCTACTCCGGCAAGTACCCGCTGCCCTTCGGGTCCGAGGCCGACAAGTACATCCTGGAGCGGAAGTTCGCGGGAGAGGCGCATCCCGTGCAGGCGCAGTGAGAGCGGAGGCGCCAGCCGGAGCGATGAAGCGGGCCGCCACGTATCGCAAGGCCGGTGTGGACGTGGGGCTGGCCGGCCGGTTCATCCGATCGGTGCGGCCGCTGGCGGATCGGACTCGCCGGCCGGGATGGGTGCGGGGGATCGGCGGTTTCGGGGGGCTCTTCAGGGCGAGGGGCCTGCTTCCGGAGGAGCCGATCCTCGTCGCATCGGCGGACGGGGTGGGAACGAAGCTGCTCCTGGCGCAGCGGCTGGCGCTGGCGGATGCCCCACCACGCGCCTCGGCGCAGCGGGCCGGGTGGGTCCGGCCGCTGGGGGTGGACCTGGTGGCGATGAATGTCAACGACGTGCTCTGCACCGGCGCGGAGCCGCTTTTCTTCCTGGACTACATCGCCGCCGGGAGGCTGGATGCAGCGCTCCTGCTGGAGATTGTCCGCGGGATCGTCGCGGGATGCCGGGAGGCCCGCTGCCTCCTCTTGGGCGGAGAGACGGCTCAGATGGGGCTCCTGTATCGGCCGGGCGATTTCGATCTGGCGGGGTTTGCGGTGGGAGCGGTGGGAGCGCGGAGTCTCATCACCGGGGAGCGGATCCGCGCGGGGGACCGGCTTCTGGGGCTTGGCTCCAGCGGCCCGCACGCCAACGGATTCACGCTGGTGCAGAAAGCGCTCTCGCCGGCGACCCAGAGGCGGCATGCGAAGGGGCTCCTGCGGCCCACGCGCATCTACGTCCGTCCGGTCCTGGAGCTCTTGCGCCGGAAGGTTCCGGTGCACGGGATCGCTCACATCACGGGAGGGTCGTTCCGTGAGAAGCTGGTTCGGATCCTCCCCGGCGGTGTTCAGGCAGTTCTTCGGAAGGGGAGCTGGCCGGTGCCGCCGATCTTCCGCACGATTCAGGCCGCCGGCGTGACAGAGGGGGAGATGTTCCGCACCTTCAACATGGGAATCGGGATGGTTCTGGTCCTGCCCGCGGGGGCGGCGGCATCGGCCCAGGGGATCCTGCGCCGGCGCGGATTGGCCAGCTGGGTGGTGGGCGAGGTGGTCCGGGGCAGGCGCGGGCTGGAGATGGGGAGGGCGCGGTGACAATTCTGGAGATGGAAGCAGCGCGGTGAGGATCCTAGTGGTGGGGGGTGCGGGGCGGGAGCATGCCCTGGTCTGGAAATTGGCCCGGAGCGGATTGACGAAGAAGCTCTTCGCCGCACCCGGCAATCCCGGCATCAGCGAGATCGCCGAGTGCCTTCCGCTGAAGCCGGAGGAGACAGTGGCGCTGGCCGATTTCGCGCTCTCCTCCAAGGTGGACCTCGTGCTGGTCGGACCCGAGGGGCCTCTCGTTCACGGGATGGTCGATTACTTCCAGGAGCGCGGGGTTCCGATCTTCGGGCCGAGCAAGGCCGCGGCCCGGCTGGAGGGCTCCAAGGCGTTCGCCAAGGAGCTCATGCGCCAGACCGGGGTGCCCACTGCGGAGTTCCAGATCTTTGCGGACGTCGAGGAGGCATTGGCGGCGGTGCAGCGCTCGGCCCTGCCGGTGGTGGTCAAGGCCGACGGCCTGGCGGCGGGAAAGGGAGCGGTGGTCGCGCAGACCCGGGAGGAGGCGATCCAGGCGGTGACTGAGATCATGAAGGACCGGATCTTCGGGGAGGCCGGGGCCCAGGTGGTGATCGAGGAGTATCTCGAAGGAGAGGAGGCCTCGGTGCTGGCCCTGGTGGACGGACAGCATCTGGCGCTCCTGGACCCATCCCAGGATCACAAGCGTGCCTTTGACCATGATCAGGGCCCCAACACGGGCGGCATGGGGGCGTACTCGCCGGTTCCGGCGGTCGGCGCCCGCCAGATGGAGGAGATCCGCCGCCGGATCTATCAGCCGGTGGTGCGGGCGATGGCAGAGCAGGGGACGCCGTTCCGTGGCGTTCTCTACGCGGGGCTCATGCTCACGGCGGCCGGCCCCAAGGTGCTGGAGTTCAACGTCCGGTTCGGCGATCCGGAGAGCCAGGCGCTGCTGCCGCGCCTGAAGAGCGACCTGGTCGAGCTCATGCTCGCTTGCCTGGAGGGGAAGCTGGACCGGGTCCCGCTGGCGTGGGATCCGAGATCCTGCGCCTGCGTGGTTCTCGCTTCGGGGGGCTATCCGACGCGGTACGATCTCGGCCGGGAGATCACCGGTCTGGAGCGGGCCGCGGAGGTGCCGGATGCCCTGCTCTTCCACGCGGGCACCAGGCGGGAGAAGGGACGGCTCTTCACCAGCGGGGGCAGGGTCCTCAACGCGGTGGGGATGGGGCCGACGCTGGAGGAGGCGCTGGCGCGGGCATACGAGGCGGTGGAGCTCGTTCATTTTGAGGGCAAGCAGTTCCGGCGGGACATCGGCGCGCGGGCGATGAAGATGGTGAAGGGCGCGGTGGGGGGCCGGAAGTGAGAGCCGCAGGGTGAAGGGTGCAGCGATGCGGACCAGGGTTCTGAAGGTGGACCCGCACGAGCCGGATCCTCAGCTCATCCGCGAGGCGGCTGCGGTGCTCCGGCGCGGGGGATTGGTGGCCTTTCCGACGGAGACGGTGTATGGGCTCGGCGCCAATCTGGAGGATCCGCAGACGATCCAGGAGCTGTACCAGATCAAGCAGCGGCCGTTCGAGAAGCAGGTCACCCTGCACGTGGCGGAGCTCGCCGATCTGGAGCGCTACCCGGTGGAGATCCCGGAGGTCGGCAGGAGACTGATGGCGCGTTTCTGGCCGGGTCCCCTCACCCTGGTTTTCCGGAAGGCGGACGGGTCAACGCTGGGATTCCGCATGCCCCGGCATCCGGTGGCGCTCGCCCTGCTCAAGGCCGCGGCGGTTCCGGTCGTGGCGCCCTCCGCGAACCTGAGCGGGCATCCGGCTCCCCGGACCGCGCAGGAGGTGCTGGGGGATCTCGAGGACCGGATTGACCTGGTGCTCGACGCGGGCCCCACACCGCTGGGGGAGGAGTCAACGGTCCTGGATCTTTCCGGGGAGAAGCCCAGGGTGCTCCGGCGGGGAGCGGAGATCGAGGAGATCGAGGAGGCGGTGAGGCGATGCGAGCTCTGACCGGCGGGAGTGGTGTGCCTCCCGGCTTGGTGGCCGTGGGCGGACAGGCGGATCGCCTCACCGCCTCCAAGGGGGAAACGCGTTCCACTGGTTTCCCCCTTGGGATTTCCCCTTCCCAGAGCTCGGGGGCTAAAGCCCCCTCGGTGGTCTCGTTGGGGGGAATTTCCCATGGGGGGCAGTGCCGTTTCGTCCGCACGCCCCAACACGCCCCCCTTTCCGAAGGAGGGGTGGGGTGAAGCTCCTTTTCGTCTGCACGGGGAACAGCTGTCGGTCGGTGATGGCGGAGGGCCTGCTCAAGCAGCTCCTGAAGGAGCGGGGCCGCAACGATGTGCAGGTCCTGTCCGCAGGGACCAATGCCCTGAACGGGATCCCTCCCACCCTGGAGACGATCCAGGTCATGAAGGCCAGGGGAGTCGATGTGAGCCGCCACACCGGTCAGCAGCTCACGCCGGAGCTCGTGCAGCACGCCGATGCGATCTTCTGCATGGAGCAGTTCCACCGGGATCTCGTCGAGGGGATGGACGAGGCGTCCCGCGGCAAGCTTTTCCTCCTCAAGGAGTTCAACGCCCCGCGTCCTCCACAGGACCCCGACATCCCGGACCCGATCGGCCGGCCGGTGGAGGTCTACGAGAGCTGTGTGGAGACGATCCGGGAAGCCGTGCAGCGGGTGGTCCAATGGCTGGAGAAGCGGTGAGCCGGCGCGAAGGCGCATCCAGCCCGGTGGCGGGTCGCCCGGCCAGCGCCGCTCAGCCGCGCCACGCCGGCCTGGCAGGCGCGGGGCGGATTCACAGGACGGCTCCGCCGCCCCACCGTGGCGGCGGGCCTCCCTCTCGGCCTCGCTCGTCCCTCGCGTCGCTCGGGACGCCGTGGCCGCTCGGCCTGCGAGAGGCCTGTTCACCGCCCCGTGCCTCCCAGCCTGCTCACCGTGTCTGCCCGGAGTGCCCGGCTCGGGCGATGGGGTGAGCGGACCGTCTCGCAGCGCGAACGGGGCACGGTCTTCCTTCTCCTTAGGATTCCTTTGTTCAGGAGTGAGCGCGAGAGCGAGCGCTGGGCCTCGCTGGG
>CAYFHV010000011.1:8393-8972 GCA_964343105.1 uncultured Planctomycetia bacterium
AGACAGCGTGTCCGCGAATCCCCGCGCCCGAGCCGGGAATCCTGGCGCGGATGCGACCCAACGGGCTATGAAGAAATGAGGATCGCGGTCGGAACAGACCATGGGGGATTCCACCTCAAGGGGCCGTTGGTCCGACGGCTCCGCTCGCTGGGTCATGCAGTGAAAGATATGGGGGCCGACTCCGCGGAGCCGAGTGACTATCCGCTGATTGGGGCCAGGGTGGCCTCGGCGGTCAGCCGGCGGCGCGCGCTGCGCGGGCTTCTCCTGTGCAAGAGCGGGGCCGGGATGGCCATGGTCGCCAATCGCTTCCCCGGCGTTCGGGCGGCGGTCTGCGGAACGGCCGCCGTGGCGCGGCACGCGCGCGAGCACAACGACTGCAACGTGCTCGTGCTGGGAGCCGAGAGGATGTCGGCCCGGAAAGCGCTGGCGATCCTCTCGGCGTGGCTGGCCACCGATTTCGGGGGAGGCCGGCATGCCCGGCGGCTCCGCCAGATTCGCCGGATTGAGAAGGAGGTTTTAAGAGCCCCCTCTCGAACCTCCCGTGGCCGCGCTGGGCTCAAATGCGAGCAGCGCAAGGAG
>CAYFHV010000011.1:8982-24153 GCA_964343105.1 uncultured Planctomycetia bacterium
CCTCCTCGACGTACTCCAGGGAGTACGCCATCGTCGTCGCTCCTTGGATCTGGCCGCCTGGCGCTCGCAACGCGGCTCACGCGAGGTTCGAGAAGGGGCTCTATAATCCCATGTGGGAGCAGCTAAGACGCGCCGATCCTGAGATCTTCCTCTCCATCGTGCGGGAGCTGAAGCGCCAGCACGAGCACCTGGAGCTCATCGCCAGCGAGAACTTCACCTCCGTTGCGGTGATGGAGGCGATGGGCTCTGTGATGACGAACAAGTACGCGGAGGGGTATCCCGGGGCCCGCTGGTACGGAGGCTGCCAGTACGTGGATGAGGCGGAGGCGCTGGCGATCGACCGGGCAAAGGCCCTGTTCGGGGCAGACCATGTCAACGTCCAGCCGCACTCCGGCTCGCAGGCGAACATGGCGGCCTACCTGGCGGTGCTGGAGCCGGGGGACACGGTGCTGATGATGAACCTGAGCCACGGCGGTCATCTCACCCACGGCCATCCGAAGAACTTCTCGGGCCGGCTGTTCCGGGTCGTCCCCTACGGGGTGAGCAAGAAGGACGAGCGGATTGACTACGACGAGCTGGCGGCCCTGGCCAAGGAGCACCGGCCGAAGCTGATCCTGGCGGGCTACTCTGCCTATCCGAGGATCCTCGACTTCGCCCGTTTCCGGGCGATCGCCGATTCGGTCGGCGCGGTCCTCCTGGTGGACATGGCCCACTTCGCCGGTCTGGTGGCGGCCGGCATCCATCCCTCCCCGGTGCCGTACGCCGAGTTCATCACCACCACCACGCACAAGACGCTCCGGGGCCCGCGCGGCGGCATGATCCTCTGCCGGAAGGAATGGGCCAAGAAGGTGGATTCGCAGATCTTTCCCGGGACGCAGGGAGGCCCCCTCATGCATGTGATCGCCGCCAAGGCGGTTGCCCTCAAGGAGGCGATGACCCCGGCCTTCCGGGACTACCAGGCGCAGATCGTCCGCAACGCGCGGGCGCTGGCCGCGGGTCTTGCGGAGCGGGGCTGGAGGATCGTCTCGGGAGGGACCGACAACCACCTCCTGCTGGTGGATCTGACCGCGCGCGGCGTGACCGGCAAGCAGGCCTCGGCGGCGCTTGATCAGGCCCGCATCGCCGTCAACAAGAATGCGATTCCGTTCGACCCGAATCCCCCCGCTGTCGCCGGCGGCATCCGGCTGGGGACCCCCGCGGTCACCACCCGAGGGATGAAGGAGGCCGAGATGCAGCGGATCGCCGTTCTCATCGACGCGGTCCTCTCCGGCCTGAACGATGAGGGGACGATCGCGCGCGTCTGCAAGGAGGTGGAGGAGATGGTGGAGAAATTTCCTCTCTACGCCGAGCTGAGGAGGATGGTAGGGTGAAGGCGAACTCGCTGCATCGATGAAGTGCCCCTTCTGCGGCCATAATCAGGACAAGGTCATTGATTCGAGGGAGGCCTCGGAAGGGCAGGCGGTGCGCCGCCGGCGGGAGTGCCAGCAGTGCCAGCGCCGATTCACCACCTACGAGCGGCTGGAGCAGTCTCCCCTGCTGGTGGTGAAACGGGACGGCCGGCGCGAGCCGTTCGACCGGAAGAAGATCCTGGCAGGAGTCCTCAAGGCCTGCGAGAAGCGCCCCGTCCCCCTCGAGAAGATTGAGGCGCTGGTGGATGCGGTCGAGCGGGAGATCGGCCAGGAGTTCGACCGGGAGGTTTCCTCCGTGGAGGTCGGGGAGAGGGTCATGAAGCGGCTCCACGAGCTCGACGAGGTGGCGTACGTCCGCTTCGCGTCGGTCTACCGCTCCTTCAAGGACCTCAACCAGTTCATGAAGGAGCTCCGCGACCTCCTCAACAAGAAACAGTCGTAGGTCATCCGATGACCGGCCCCTTGACTTCCTGGGAGTGTCGGTATATATTTGATATATACAATATTTCATGGCCGAACTGCCGGACTTATCGCACGTTGACGGCTTTGACTGGGACCGGGGAAATGTCCAGAAGAACTGGCAACGGCACAGGGTCGCGTTCTATGAGTGCGAGGAGGTGTTCTTCTCGGAGCCCCTCCTTGTGCCGAATCCGACCCATTCGGCTATCGAAGCCAGGGTTCTGGCGTTTGGGCGGACGACACGGGGTCGATTGCTCACTGTCGTTTTTACGGTGCGAGGAGGCAAGATCCGAGTCATATCGGCTCGGGACATGAGCAGGAAGGAGAGGAAAGACTATGAGCGAACATAAGCCGATCCCTCGTTTTAAGAACGAAGATGCGGAGCGGGAGTTTTGGGCGAAGCATGATGCGACTGCCTATGTGGACATGCAGTCCGGTTTCCGCGTGCGTTTTCCTAATCTAAAGCCCACCCTGCGGACGATCTCTATCCGGTTGCCCGAACATTTGATCGGGGATTTAAGGGCGCTGGCCAATGAGCGGGACATTCCGTACCAGGCGCTTCTGAAGCAATTTCTTGCCGAGAGTGTTGAAAAAGAGTGGCGCCGGCGTCACGCTGCCTAGGCGATCTGTTATTTCGGCGGGGATTTTAGAAGCTTCCTGACCAGCTCCAGCGGAAGGCCGACGACGTTGGTGAAGGAGCCGCGCACCTTCGCGACCAGAGGGTCCCTCTTCTCCTGCACCGCGTAGGCGCCCGCCTTGTCCAGGTTCTTCCGAGCGAAGCGGACCACCTCCTGCGGGGTGAGGCGTCGCATGGTGACGCGGCTGCGCGCGTGCCCGAGGCGGACAGCGCCGGTCGGCGCAAGGAGGGCCACGGCGGTGACGACCTCATGCGTCGTGCCCTGCAGGCGGTTCAGCATGGAACAGGCCTCGGCGAGACCCGAGGGCTTGCCGAGGATTTCCCCTTTCCTGACAACCACGGTATCCGCCGCGAGCACCCAGGCGCCGGGCATCTTCTGCGCGACGAGCTGCGCCTTGGTCCGGGCCAGCTTCCGGGTGTAGGTGACCGCTCCCAGATTTCCGGGAGGCGGCTCATAAAGGCGGCTGGGGACCACGCGGAAAGGGATCTTGAGGGTTTTCAGCAGATGCCGCCGGCGGGGACTGGCCGAGGCCAGCACGAGTGGCCGGATCATTCCTGAGGGATCCCGCGCAGCTGAGGCTTGGCCCGGCGCAGGAGGTCCTCGTACCACGCCATGTACGTCTGGAACTTCTTCCGGGCGGAGAGGAGCTCCTCGATCCGCTTGCGCTCTTCGGCGCCGGGCTCCGCTTCCTGGGGGACCTTCTTCTCCTCGACGCGGGCGACCAGCCAACCCTGCGCGGTGGAGAGGGGCCCGCCCACCTCACCGGCCTCCAGCTTGAAGAGGGGCTGGAAATCCTGTCCTGTCCACTTCAGCTCCGGAAGGGGATCGGCCGGGTGGAAAAGAGCCGTCGGGACAAGCTTCTGCTTGACCTGCCTGGCGATCCGCGCAAGCTGGTCGGGGTCCTGGCGGCAGGCATGGGCCACCTCCTGGGCAAGCCGCGGGTCGGGCAGGGGGAGCACGCTCAGGCGGATCTCGGTTTGACTCTGCCGGTATTCCTCCCGGATTTCCGCCTCGGCGACGGCGGGGGTGCCCATCGACCGCTCCAGGAGCTTGCGGATGATCAGGGCCTGGCGGATTTCTTCCTCGAACAGCCGGGGCGTGGTTCCCAGGGAATAGTGAACGATGTGCCGGTAGCCGTCGGAGTCGAAGGAACCGTCCTCGGTCTGGAAGATCGGCATCCGCTGAATCTCCTCGACAACCTCCGGGTCTGAGACGTGAATCGCCCTCCGCCGGGATTCCTCGAGGAGAAGCAGTCTCTCCCAGGCCCTCTGCTGGAGCTCAATGGGGGAGCTCTTCCGGGAGAAGTCCTGCCCGTAGCTCAATACGCCGTGGTGCATTACAGCGGCAACCTGCGACAGGAGCCGATCCGCGGAGACCGGCTTTCCAAAAAGGGAGCCGGCCGCGCCGGAGCGTGTCGCCCGCAGGGTCGCGGCAGTGGCGATGAGCCAGATCAGGAAACCGCCGATGGCGGTTGCGGCGATCCATCCCGCATTCTTTCGGACCCATTTCATGGTGAGCGCCTCAGCTGCATTGTATGAAGGAACGGGCCGGAATCCAAGGGGAATTTGATCCATGAATTAGGAGTGATGAAAATGATGATAGTGACACTTGAATTAAGTCGCCTCTTGAGCTATCCTTAAGGTGTCGGCATGCATTGACTTCAAGTGGCGCCCCTCCGTATAATAGGGGCTTCATCAACCACAAAGGAGTCCAATCATGAGGTTGAAGCTCGGGTTGCCGAAGGGGTCTCTGCAGCAGTCGACGGTGGATCTGTTCCAGCAGGCTGGATTCCGGCTTGCTGCGACGGAACGGTCCTACTTTCCTACGATCGATGACGAGGAGATGGAGGTGGTTCTCCTGCGGGCACAGGAGATGTCCCGTTACGTGGAGGCGGGAGCCCTGGACGCCGGGATCACCGGAAACGACTGGATCCTCGAGAACGGCTCGGATGTCGTCAAGGTGGCGGAGCTGAATTACTCGAAGCAGGGCCTGGAGCCGGTGCGATGGGTGCTGGCGGTTCCGATCGATTCGAAGATCATGCGTCCGAAGGATCTGGAGGGCAAGCGCCTGGCCACGGAGCTGGTGGCCCTGACGCGGGGGTATCTCAAGAGCCACCGGGTGAACGCGACGGTGGAATTCTCCTGGGGGGCCACGGAGGCCAAGGTGGGAACGGGCCTGGTGGATGCGATCGTGGATCTGACGGAGACCGGCTCGTCGCTCAAGGCGAACAAGCTGCGGATCGTGGACACGATCTGCACCTCGGCGACGCAGCTCATCGCCTGCAAGGGGTCGTGGAAGGACCCCTGGAAGCGAAAGAAGCTGGAGTCGCTGGCGACGCTGCTCAGGGGGGCCATCGCGGCGCGCGGGAAGGTGGGGCTGAAGATGAACGTTTCCAAGCGGGCGCTCAAGCCGGTGCTGCAGATCCTGCCGGCGATCAGGAAGCCGACGGTTTCTCCGCTGAGCACCGGCGGGTGGTTCGCCGTGGAGACGGTGCTGGATGAGAAGGTGGTGCGGGGTCTGGTCCCGGATCTGAAGAAGGCCGGGGCCGAGGGGATCATCGAGTACGGCCTGACCAAGATCATCTATTAGGCCTATGGTTTAATTGACGATGCCGAATCTCAAGAAGAAGCGGCGAAGGAAGATCGCCAAGCACAAGCGGAAGAAGCGGCTCCGACGGGACCGGCACAAGAAGAAGTGACGTAAGGCGGGTCCGCCAACTTCTGTGGCGGACGCTGGCCGGACGTCATCCCGAGGAGTGCAGCGACAAGGGATCCCAATGAGCGGGAAAGGGGGAATGGCTTTCCACTTTTTTTCGAGCTGGGCTGCGGTGTGGGCCGCGTTGGCCTGCCTGCCGCTGGCGCTGGCCGTGGGCGGCTGCCGGCCGGCAGGGCGAGCCGCCTGGGCCGCGAATACGCGCGCGCTGACACCGGGCCGCTGGACTGCCTGGGGTTCCGTCGGCGATCCGGCCCTGCTGAAGCGGCAGGAGCTTCTGGCCCAATACCTGAGCGGCGTGCTGGCCGAGGGGCGAGGCGACCTGGACGGCGCGAGGACGGCGTACAGCCAGGCCCGTTCCCTGGATCCCGAGAGCGCCCAGATCCTGCTGCGGCTGGGAGCAGCCCATCTGGGCCTGAACGAGTTTGCGGCGGCCACGACCTCCTTCGAGGAGGCTGCCCGCGTGGCGCCCGCCGATCCGAGGCCCCGGTTTCTGCTGGGTGTTCTCTACACCCATCAGGAGAAGTTCGAGCAGGCGGCCGATCAGTACGCGCAGGTTCTCAACCAGGATCCGGGAAACCTGTCGGCGCTGGGCCAACTGGCCGATATTTACATCCTGCAGGACCGGCTGGAGCAGGCCCTGGCGATGTACGAACAGCTCCTTCAGGAGCGACCCGACTCGCCGGTGGCGCACTTCAACGCGGGCGTGCTGTACGCCAGGGCGGAACAGTGGCCACAGGCGGTGCGGCACATGGCCAAGGCGGTCGAGCTGGATCCGGCGTACCTGGAGGCCCGGATGGGCCTGGGGGTAAGCCTGGAGCTCAGCGGGGAGCTGGCGCAGGCCAAGGAACAGTTGCTGAAGGCGCTGGAGCTGGAGCCGATGAACGTGCAGCTCACCCATTACCTGGCCCGGGTCTGCTACCGTCTGGGAGAGCTCGAGGAATCGGGCGAATGGATCACCCGCAGCTTGAGCTTCCGGCCGCGGGATGTGGATCTGCACCTGGCGCTGGCGTATCTGCGGATCGAGCAGAAGCGCTGGGCCGACGCGGTGGAGATCGTTCGCGCCGCCTTCGGGCTTCATCCCGAGGGGCCGGTGGCCGCGGAGCTCTGGACGGTGCTCGGGGGCGCCTTCGAAGCGGGCGAGATCTTTCCCACGGCCAAGGAGGCGTACCGGAAGGCCCTGGAAACGGCGCCCGGGCTGCCGAAGCCGTACCTGTATCTGGGCGCCCTCCACCACCGGCTGAAGGAGTACGAGGAGGCGGAGAAGGTTTTTCGCGAGGGGTACGAGCGGAGTCCGCAGGATCCGAACATCCTCAACGGGTTGGGCTATCTGTACGCGGATTGGGGCCGCAAGCTGGAGGAGGCGGTGCGGCTCATCGAGCGGGCGCTGGCGCAGGATCCCGAGAACGCGGCCTATCTGGACTCGCTGGGATGGGCGTACTACCGGATGAACCGGGTGGAGGAGGCCCTCAAGCTCCTGGAGGAAGCCGCCGGGAGGGCGGAGGATCCGGAGGTTCTTGACCATTTGGGTCAGGTATACTTCAGTTTAGGGAAGACAGGGGAGGCGGAGGCCGCCTGGAAGAAGGGTCTGGAGCTTTCCGGCGACCGCTCGGATCTTACCGAGCGATTGAAGGCAAACATTCGGGCACTCAAACGAAAGGGTCGATGACTCATGCGATGGCGTCGTTTTAAGCTCTGGTGTAGGGATCATTGGCTGGCGCTGACGATTGTCGCGTCGACGCTGGCGCTGGTGGGCCTGAGCGTCTGGGGCCTGTCCCAGCTGGAATCGTTCTATCGGATCATGCAGTTGGCCACGATGCCGGTCTGGTTCCTGGCCATGGTGATCGGCTCGGTCCTGTCGGCGCTCATCTATGTTTCCCTGCTGTTCGGCCTCTTCTCGAAGCAGAAGCGCACGAAGATCCAGGGGGCGAAGATCAACGTCCACTTCGACGACGTGATCGGCATTGACGAGGCGAAGGAGGAGGCGTGGGAGGTGGTCGAGCTTCTCAAGGATCGGACGCGGCTCTCCAAGGTGGGCGGGAAGATCCTCCGGGGAATCATGATGCAGGGTCCGCCGGGCTGCGGCAAGACCTACCTCGCCAAGGCGATCGCCACCGAGGCGGGGATCCCGTTCCTCTCGCTGGCGGCCAGCGATTTCGTGGAGATCTTCGTGGGGGTGGGGGCGAGCCGGGTCCGGAAGCTGTTCAAGGACGCGCGGCGCATGGCCTACGCGCACGGGGCCTGCATCCTTTTCATTGACGAGCTGGACGCGATCGGCCGGTCAAGGTCCTTTAGCTGGATGGGCGGGCAGGAAACCAACTCCACCTTGAACTCCCTGCTCGTGGAGATGGACGGTCTTCAGGACAGCCAGGAGAGCGTTGTGGTGATCGGGGCCAGCAATGCCCCCGAGGAGACCCTCGATGTGGCGCTGATGCGGCCCGGGCGCTTCGACCGGAAGATCTACATCGACCTGCCGAACCTCCCGGGGCGGGAGAAGCTGTTCCGGTATTACCTGGGCAAGGTGCAGTACGACCCCAACATCGACATCCCCCGGCTGGCCCGGCGGGGCGTGGGCAAGTCGCCCGCCGAGATCGAGAACATCATTAAGGAAGCCGCCCTCATCGCCACCCGGCACAAGCGGGATCGCGTCGCCTGGGACGACCTCTCCGAGGCGTTCGAGCGGGTCGACCTGGGGATCAAGCACCGGCGGACCATGACCGATTCGGAGAAGAAGATGACCGCCTATCATGAGGCGGGGCATGTGGTGGTCACCTATTTCCTCGACCCGACGTCCGATGTCTTCAAGGCCTCGATCATCGGCCGCCGGGGCGCGCTTGGGGTGGTCTACCCGGTGCCGAGGGAGGAGTTTCACACGTGGAGCCGCGAGCGGCTGCTCAGCGAGATCAAGGTTTCGCTGGGCGGATACGCCAGCGAGCGCCTGGTGTGCGGCACCAGCTCAAGCGGGGTGGCCAGCGATTTCCAGAAGGCGCTGGGAGTCGCCCACACGATGGTCTGGCGGTACGGCATGGGAGGAAAGTACGTGGGGGACTGGGAGCTCCTGGTGGACGGAGACAAGGGATGGGGGCGGCTGTCGGAGTCGGTTCGGACCGATTTGAACCAGGAGACCAACGGCATCCTGCAGGGCTGCCTGAAGGAGGTGGATGAGCTCCTGGCCCGCGAGAGGGTGATCCTGGACCGATTCGCCCAGGAGCTGATCAAGCGGGAGGAGCTGGAGTACGACGACATCGAGGCGATCTTCGCCGAGTACGGCAAGGCCCGCTCCCAGACGGAGCCCCCCGTGAAGAAGGAGGCGGGCAAGCCTGCGGGAACGGGGGAGGCGGGCAAGTGAGGCCCCGCTTCGCGGGACATTCCTGGATGAAAACTTAGATGAGGGGACGGCGAGCGCTCCGAATCCCAGCGGTTCTTGCGCTCGTCGCTGCGGCCGGTTTCCTGAGCTCCTGCGGGCCGAGCTATCCGCGGGAGCGGGTGGCCCAGTCGCTCGTCCAGCTCTGCCGCGATGAGCACGGCCTGGAGGTCCAGGCCCAGGTGGAGGGGAGCACCCTGGGCGTCCTGGTGCCGATCCCCGGCCTCATCGATGAGCTGCGCCGGCGCTCCGGATCAGGGGTCTTGAACCTGCCGGCCGTCCTCGTGGAAGGGCAGTTCAACAGGGGCCAGTTCGACTTCCAGTTCCAGACCCGCGGCCCGTTCGTGCGCGTCGACCGCCGGAAGGCGATGGCCGCCGCCGATGAGCGGGAGGCGCGGGACCGGCGGGAGGAGCCGGCCGAGCCCATGAAGAAGCTGCAGAAGGTCTCGATGGGGATCCTCCGCGTCTGCCTCTCCACCGACGCGAAGCTGGAATTCTACCAGCTCATCGCCCGGGATCCGGGCCCGGACCAGCTCGATGTCATCCTCTCCGGCCACATCGGCGATTCCAAGCGGGTGCAGTTCTACGCCATCTCCATCGGCGAGCTGCAGTCGCGCAGCGAGTTCGCCGTGAGGCACCAGCCGGAGGCGCTGGCCCGCGACACCGTCGCCCAGTTCCTTCAGGATCTGGGGCGCCGGCCGCTGCCCCAGCTCCTCAGCCGGTACACGTCCCCTTCCAAGCGATTCGGGGATCTTCTGCCCAAGGTTCTCTTGACCGCGGTGGCCGTCCAGGGCAGGCACGGGGAGCTTCTCCACGAGGAGGGGAGCTGGCCGGTCCGGCAGTTTCATCCCAGCCGCGTGCTTGTGCTGGTTCCGATGAATGCGATCGGCGAGCGGGACGCCCTCCTCTTCACGGTGGAGCTCCAGGAGGGGGCGGGGGCCTTCCTGGACATCGAACGGCTCGAAGGCGGTCGGATTCCGGCCCGGTTCCAGAATCTCGGGGATCCGGCCCGGTGGGGTGAATCCTTCTTCCTCGAAGCGATCCAGCTTCCGAAGTTCCTCGCGGAACAGATCATGCGCAAGACCTCCGCCGAGTTTCAGCCGCTCGATCCCGACTCGGACGCGCACAGCGACGCCAAGCCGGCGACCCACGAGGAAGTCACGCGGGTTCTGGCGGAGACCGCCGCCACCGTGGTGAAGAGCTACGAGTTCAAGGATTTCGAGCGGATCGCGGTCACCGACAGCCTGAAGGGGACCCGCTGGCAGATCCGGGCTTCCGAGCTGCCCCTGTACCGCCGCCGCAATCCGCCGGAGCTCAAGGCGCTGCCCTAGAACAGTCCGGACTCGAGAAACCGTCTTCCTCTAACAGATGCCTCGTTCCATCACCCGGGCGGCGCATGCCAAGGTGAACCTCTTCCTGGATGTCCGGTCCAAGCGACCGGACGGCTACCACGAGCTGGAGACCCTTTTCGAACGGGTCGGGCTGTCCGATCGGCTCACGGTGGAGGAGAAGGCCGGCTCGGCCCTGGAATTCTCCTGTTCCTCGACGGAGGCGCCGGGGGACGCCAGCAACCTCGTCGTCCGGGCCGCGGAGCTGTACCGGCAGCGATCGGGATGGACGCAGGGCATCCGGATCGCGCTGGAGAAGGCGATCCCCGCGGGGGCCGGGCTGGGCGGCGGCTCCTCGAATGCGGCGGCAACCCTTCTGGCGCTGCAGGAGCTGAGCGGCTCGGCCCTTCCTCCGAACGATCTGCGGGAGATCGCCAGGCGGCTGGGGGCCGACGTCCCATTCTTCCTGGCCGACTCCCCCTGGGCGATCGGGCGCGGGCGCGGGGATGAGGTTGCCCCGCTGGATCTGCCGGCCAAGCTCTGGCATCTCTTGGTGACGCCGGACTTTCCGATTCCGACGAAGGCGGTCTACGGCGGACATCGCTTGACACCCCAGCGGCCCGATGTTACACTCCTTTTACGCGCACTCGACGGGAATGAGATTCGCCGGGTGCGCGACTTCTTGTTCAACGCGCTTGAGCCCACCGTCGAGGCCCTCTATCCGGCGATCCGGGGTGTGAAGGCCGCTTTGAGGGAAGCGGGGGCCGTGTCTCCGTGCGTCTCGGGAAGCGGTTCATCCGTCTTTTCCCTCTGCGACTCACGGGCGGAGGGGGAGCGGCTTGCGCAGATGTTAAAGCGGGCTCAGCCGGACTGGCGCGTCTGGGTTGTTTGCACCGCCTGAGACGGCGGGTTCGTCCGGGCGGGCTGTTGGACGGCCCGAATGCCCCGTCGTCCAATGGTAGGACGCCAGATTTTGGGTCTGGTTATCTAGGTTCGAGTCCTAGCGGGGCAACTCATCGGGGGCTAGGACGAGAACCCAGGGAGGTGTGGAGGGGGTCGCCCTCCACGTTTTCAGGAGGGGATGATTCAGGGGAACCTGGGTTCCCCTGAAGGAGCGCGACGAAGCGGCTCCCAGAAGCGGGCCGGAGCGACAGGTTCGAGTCCAGGCGGGGCAGTTATTCGCAAGGACTTGCTATGACAGGCTGTAGCCGTTAAGTGTCTCGTGCTAACACAATGAAAACACAAAAAACAGCTGCGCTGATGGTTGTTGCACTGCTCCTCACCCTCTTTCCTACCCGGGCTTTACCAACGACTTACTTAAGACCTTCCGACTACAGCGTGGCGTGTCTTGATATGACATCGGGGAAACTTCTCTGGAGGACTAAGCCGAACGAATTCGAACCAAAGCGTATCTCTGTGAAACAGAAGGTAGTGATCGCTTCCAGTGAAAAGGGGGACTATTATCTGGATGCGGAGACAGGGCAAATTCTCAATAATCCACCCGCGCTTGATGCGGAGGAAACAGGGCCCTTGCCACCCCTCGAACAAAATCTTAAGAGCTCTGACGGTCTCGTGTTTGAGTACTCGCGGGGCAACACACAAGGCCTTATTGGGCGGATGAATGGGACTGTACAATACACGAAGTATTTGGAAGATTATCCGTATGATCTCCACATTGTAAATAATCTAGCTATCTTTACGTTTGCAGGGGGTGGTTCCTCTACTGGAGGCGGTGAAGTTTACGCATTCGATCTGAAACGAAACACCTTGGTTTGGGAGTTCGGCGCTTCAAAGCTGCTAGAGGGTCTGGCGGAGTCTGAAACAACAAATATCACAGTGGATGGGGAAAAGGTGCTGGTTTCAGTGGATCAGGTTATCTTCGCTCTGTCCGTTGACTCGGGTGAAGTTCTATGGATGGCAAGATTACCTCGTCAGTCAATCCGGCAGCACGATTCTGCTTGGACGCAGATCGGCCGGGTGGGCAAGACCCTCTTCGTTCAGTGTTACGAAGACCTGTTTGCCTTGCGTGCAGAGGATGGGAAACTCCTCTGGTCCTTCGATGCGGGTCCATTTGGGGAATCTTGGCCGACGATCAAAGATGGGAGGATTTATCTGGCCACTCGAAGTGGCCCCGTGGAGATGTCGTCGTTCAGTTTTGTTGGGGGATTCCGCGAAAAACTGATTTCAGCGGTGAAAGTGACCAAAGATGGGAAATCCCCGGCTGGATACTCCTTGGAGTTTATCTCCCGGCGGGACATTCCGAAGGGAGAGGATGTTTGGTGGACGTTGAAGCCTCCACCAAAGGTGAATACTGACGTGGCAACATCCCGCTTAGTTCTTCGGTTAGTTGCAGAATATAAATGGTCTGCCGCCGATGTGGATCTCACTGTAGATCTTACGCAGCCGCTCTCAGCTTCAGGAAAGGCCTACGTGAAGTTTCACGGCTTTTTCGAAAAGGCCCTGTTGCTCAAGGACAATGTGGAAATTCTTGAGGTCGATAAACCCGAGGAGCCATGAATCGAGTATTCCGGAAAGAGTTACGAGGATTTGTCGAAACCCTTTTCAAGCCGTATGGCGTAAGTGTAAGGTCGATTTCGTATTGCCAGATTACATGATTATGAGAATAAGGTGCTGGACGCCGACCCGCTCCGCACGTCCTTCCGCGAGACCGGGTCGAACGAATAAATGCCGCATTGAGATTCACGCCAAAATTCATAAGGGCTAGAATTGTTAAAGTAATGCAAAATAGGATTTAGGCAAAGAATCAAGCAGCGATCAGAGCAGGTACCTTTTCGGCGGTGAGCCGGGCTTCCTCCGAGCTACAATAGGTTCGAGTCCTAGCGGGGCAACCATGCGGGCTGCCAAGGATTCGAACCCAGGGAGGCAGGGAAAGACTCAGCCATGACGACTCTTCGAGAGCGTTGTTCCTTCTGCGGGCGCGGCCGCGAGCGGATCCACAAGCTCTTCAGCGGGCCCGGCGGGGTCTACATCTGCGACCTGTGCGTGAAGCTCTGCGGGCAGATCCTCACCAAGGAGGAGGACCTCGGGCGCGGGGCCAAGCGCACCCCGACGCTCCAGGAGCTGGCCAAGCCGGCGGAGATCAAGCGGCAGCTCGACGAGTACATCGTGGGGCAGGAGCGGCCCAAGCGGCAGCTGGCGGTGGCGGTCTACAATCACTACAAGCGCATCTACTCCCCGCCGGCCGATGACGGGGT
This sequence comes from uncultured Planctomycetia bacterium, assembly GCA_964343105.1. Lineage (GTDB taxonomy): Bacteria > Omnitrophota > Gorgyraeia > 1-14-0-20-64-10 > 1-14-0-20-64-10 > CAYFHV01. Next base: position 22,108 of record CAYFHV010000011.1, read on the forward strand.
GGAGCTGGAGAAGTCCAACATCCTGCTCATCGGCCCCACCGGCTGCGGCAAGACCCTGATGGCGAGGACGCTGGCCAAGATCCTGGACGTGCCGTTCGCCCTCTGCGATGCGACTCCCCTCACGGAGGCCGGCTACGTCGGCGAGGATGTGGAGAACGTCCTCCTGCGGCTCCTGCAGAACTGCAGCTTCGACGTGAAGAGGGCGCAGCTCGGGATCATCTACATCGACGAGATCGACAAGATCGGAAAGACCCAGGAGAACGTTTCGATCACGCGGGACGTCTCAGGGGAGGGGGTGCAGCAGGCGCTCCTCAAGATCGTCGAGGGAACGGTGGCCAACGTGCCGCCGCAGGGGGGACGCAAGCATCCGCAGGCGGAGTACCTCCAGATCGACACCTCGAACATCCTCTTCATCTGCGGGGGGACCTTCGTGGGATTGGAGAAGATCATCAGCCGGCGGATCGGCAGGAAGGTGATCGGGTTCCACGCGGGGGAATGGGTGGAGAGCCCCGCGATGGAGCTGCGGGATCTCCTGCCGCTGGTGGAGCCGGAGGATCTCATCCGGTTCGGCATGATCCCGGAGTTCGTGGGCCGCTTCCCGGTCGTCTCGGCCTTCGGGCCCCTGACGGAGCAGGAGCTCATGGATGTGATGCTCAAGCCGCGCAACGCGGTGGTCCGGCAGTACATGAAGTTCTTCGAGATGGAGAACGTGAAGCTCTCCATCGATGAGGAGGCGCTTCGGCTGATCGCCCAGGAGGCGCTGGCCAAGGAGACCGGGGCGCGCGCCATCCGGAGCATCCTGGAGGAGATCATGCTGGAGGTCATGTTCGATCTGCCCGGCCAGAAGGACGTGGTGGAGTGCGTCGTCACCTCCGATTGCGTGCGCGCCGGGGCTGCTCCCGTGCTGGTCACGCGGGACGGCAAGCGGGAGGTGGCGTAGCCGCCGTGGGGAGGGGAAGCCCTGGGGGCCTGGCGGCGATCATCCTGGCCGCCGGCGACGGGACCCGGATGCTGTCGCAGATCCCCAAGGTGCTCCACTTCCTTTACGGCAAGCCGCTGATCGGGCATGTCCTGGACGCGGTGGCCGGCGCGGGTGTCCGCCGCGTGATCGTGGTGGTCGGGTACCGCTCGGATCTGGTGCGGGCTCAGCTGCGCGCCGGGGTGGAGACGGTGGTCCAGCGGACGCTCAAGGGGACGGCCCACGCCGTTCAGCAGGCGCTGCCGCGGCTCCGGTCGTTCCGCGGCGAGATCCTGGTTCTGTACGGCGACACGCCCCTCATCACGGAGCAGACGCTGCAGGGGCTCCTGGAGACGCACCGGCGGGAGCAGGCCGCCTGCACGCTGCTCACCGCGCACCTGCATGAGCCGACCGGCTACGGCCGGATCGTCCGGGACCGGACCGGCCGGATCGTCCGGATCGTGGAGGACGCCGACGCGACCCAGGTGGAGCGGGCCATTGATGAGATCAACGTCGGGGCGTACTGCTTCAAGGCCCACGCCCTCGTCGGTGCCCTGAAGAACCTGGGACCGGCCCCGAACGGGGAGTATTACCTCACGGACACCATCTCGGCGCTGGTCCGGGCAGGAGAGGGGGTGGCCTCGGCGCCGACCCGGAGCGTGGGGGAGTTTATGGGGATCAACACGCGGGCGGATCTGGCGCGCGTCCAGACGATCCTGCGCAGCCGGATCCTTGAGCGGTTCATGCTGAGGGGGGTGACGATCGTGGACCCCTACACCACCTACATCGATGAATCGGTCCGGATCGGGCAGGATACGGTGATCTACCCTCACACCGTCATCGAGGGCGGGGTGCGGATCGGGCGGCGCTGCCGGGTGGGGCCCTTCAGCCGGCTGGGGCCGCGCACCGTCCTGGGGGACGGGGTGGAGGTGGGCAATTTCGTGCAGCTCAACGGCCGCCGGATCCCGGCCGGGTCGGTGGTGGCGAACGATTCTACTTGGACCATCAGGAAGCCAAAGGGGAAGGCCAGACGATGAAGGCGAAGTTGCTGCATCGAGTGTCCAGATTCCAAGCCTTCAGGGGTGCGC
>CAYFHV010000012.1:0-23339 GCA_964343105.1 uncultured Planctomycetia bacterium
CCGCGATCTTCAGATTGACAATCTGACGTGTTAGACCAGGCTACACCACGGCCCCCTAAAGCGAGCGCTCTAGCCCACGGAACGATTTGTCCCGAAACGGCGGAACCTTATGAACAGAATCCGCAGGCTCACCCGGGTCTCTGTTCGGAGGTGGCCGCCAGGTAGGATTTGACGACAGACTCCGTCGGGCCAAAAGCAGCCACTCGGCCAGATCGGAGCCACAGGGCTTCATCGGTTAATTGGCGGATGATCGCCAGATCGTGTGAGACGAGAACACTCGACACCCCTTGGGCGTGCATGTGCCGCATCTGCTCAAAGCTCCGGGCTTGGAATTCGGCGTCGCCAACTCCCCAGGCCTCGTCCACCAGGAGGATGTCTGCGTCCACGTGGATGGCAACGCTGAAGCCCAGTCGCATGATCATCCCCACGGAGTAATGTTTCAACGGCATGTTAAGAAATTCCTTTACCCCGGAAAACTCTACGATCTGGTCGAATTTCAATCGGACCTCACGGCGGCGCATCCCCAGGAGGATCCCATTCAAATAGATGTTCTCCCTTCCAGTCAAGTCGGGATGCATCCCAGCCCCGAGCTCCAGGAGGGGAACCACGCGGCCATTGACGGTGACGGTGCCGGTGGTCGGTTGCGTCACCCCCGCAATGATCCTCAGCAGGGTGGTTTTGCCGGAGCCGTTGGCGCCAATGACCCCCAGCCGCTTGCCGGATCCGGACAAAAGCAGATTCACTTCCTCGAGAGCCCAAAACCAGTCGGGGGCCTGGGGGCCTCTGCGGAGGCACCTGCGAGCGATCAAGGTTTCCATGGTGCCGCGCACAAAACGTTTGCCGACTTTGACGCATCGGATGCGGTCCATCAGAGGATGTCCGCCAGGATCCCTTCCAGGCGCGAGAAGCTGACGACCCCACCGACGAGAGCGCAAAGGGTCGTCAGCACCGCGGGCGCCATGAAGTCCCAGGAGGGTGGTTGGCCCAGGAGCAGGACAGCCCGGTAGCCTTCGATGATCCCCGTCATCGGATTCCATTTGGCGAGCTCTCGGAATTCGGTCGGCACCATCGAGGCGGGATAGAACACGGGACTGACAAAAAACCAGAGCTGCAGAAGGAAGGGAACCGCCTGGCCGACGTCCCGGAGGAAAACATTCGCCAGGGAGACCAGGCAGCTCAGGCCGATCAGGAGCGCCAGGTGGACCACAAAGACAAAGAGGATCCATATCGCCGTCAATGACAGGGAAACCTGGTAGTAAGCGAATAGTCCGATCAGCAGAAGAATCATGACGCAGAGGTCCGCCAAGGTGGCGATCACGGCGGAGAGGGGCAGCAAGATCCTGGGAAGGGCGACCCGCTTCAGGAGGACATTATGGTTGGTGACGCTGCTGCTTGACTGAGAGATCACCAGCGCCGTCAGGGACCAGGCCACCAGCCCGGTCGCGGCGAACAAGGCGTAAGGGATCTCTCCCGAGGGAATCTTGGCAAACCGATGGAAGATGTAGGAGAAGATGACCGTCAGCGCCACCGGTTGCAGGAAAATCCACCCGAAGCCAAACAAGGTTTCCTTGTAGCGGACGCTGACCCGATGGAGGGCTAAACTCCAGAGAAGCTCCAACGCCCAGCGCAGCGATGGTCTTGGTGATCGCTCAATTCGAAAACGCGTACGTCCCATCGCAATTAAATGGCGACTGTTTGTGCCAAGTGTACCACGAGAGCCGTCTCCGCGAGACTTCAAGGGACAAGGCGGTTTGGTGCTGGCGATATCTGCCGTAGAGCGTTCAGCGCCACGGTGACGTAATACAGAAGAAGCGCGGCTTCCATCGCGCCGAAGACCCATGCCTTCCAGAACGTCCCCTCGATCGCCATCTGTCTGATCCACAAGCTGAAGGGCGGGATGGGGTCCCATCCGCCGATCCACAGGAAGCGGAGGTGCTGTTCGAGAGCCGCGACGCCTGAGCCGATCACCCATACCCAAAAGAGCCATCGGCGTTTCAGGTGGGCGACCATAAGGCAGATGGGCAGCACGGCAGGCAAGAGGTAAGAGGGGAAGGCTCTGCTGAACAAGAGGAGAACGGCGACCGTAACGAAGATCCAACTTGCCAGAAGCTGTAATAACCCCGGGGGTTTTAAGCGGCTCACCCGCAGCCAACAGCCCACCAGTGCCGTTAGGGTGAGTGCCAGCGGTGCCCACCGAAAAATGCCCGGCGGGGGCAGCGGAGTTCCGATAGACAACAAGAACCAAATCGTTCCTGACGTCCAAGACTTCAGCGCGTGATGAAAAAGCCACTTCTCGAAGGGGACTCCAAGAAACAAGAGGGGGGGCAGCAGGAGGAGGAGAGTTGCTGCCCCATACAGCCCGATCCTTCTGGACCGATCGCGTCGCTCAGCGGTGAGTGGCACAAGGAGCCAAAGCGCGGTGGCCTTTGAGAGAAAGGGCGCGGTCGCTGCCGCAAGGCTGGCGGTCAAGCCGTTTCCTACAGCGAGCGCCCAGAAGGTGAGGGATGCCATCAGCATAACAAGGGTATCGTTCGCTCCTCCAAGCACGATGAACAGGATAGAACATGGGTTCCACAGGTACATCCAGGCCGCGCGCCCGATATCCAGCAGAGGATAGACCCGATGGGCGACCTTCATGAACAGCCACGCGGCCACACATTCAAAGAGGGTGTAAACGAAGACGAGCGTCAAGGGATGGTTTACAACAGAGAGGAAAAGTGCGTTGAAATAGTCGAAGTACAAGCCATACAAGATGTTGCCATCGCGCATCGGCACGCGGCCCGTGAGCGCTACCCAGGCCTGCACAGAGTAATCATCGTGCACGAGATCGGGGATATCGGCGCGGAGGAACCAAAAGGCGGAGATAAAGATGCTCAACCGCTGGACAGAAAGCAGGAAAAGATACAGACCTGGCCGTGCGATGAGCTCATAGAAGCGGTTCCTGAAGAGCATCCACCCGCAGAGAAAGATTCCTGTAGTGCACAGCGCGACCGCCAACTTCCAATAAAAGACCGTCTGGGCGTCCAACGACGACGTCAGAACCTAATCCTGGCGGGCACGGCCGCTGTCATTCCACACGCTTCAAGAATCCGGAGGGATAGAGGGTGAGGAGGAACCTTTCCCTGGCCCGGTCAATCTTAAAATTGGGATGGTGCTTCAAGAATTCCCGCACGGCCTGGTAGGGTTCATCGCCAAATCCGAGCCAAAGAGGGTGCGCATGCAAGTTGGTGTCCTGCACGACAATGTAGCTGCCCACAGGTACAAGCGGGGAATAAAGCGTCAACTCCCTGAGCACATGTTCCTTGCTGTGGTCAGAATCCAGCGTTACAAGGACCGTTTTCCCCTGGACGCGCTCAGTTATTTTTTTTACCACCTCGGGAGATACCGAGCTGCCCTGGATGACCTCCACCCGTTCTCGAAAGACGTTGAACTTCGAGGCCTCTTCCACCTGGGGGCCGATATCGATGGTAAGCACCCTCCCCTGTTCATTCACCTGCTGGAGGACCATCGCATAGAATAGGGTTGTCCCTCCGTGGAGCGTCCCTGTCTCAATAATATAATCCGGCTTCAACTGGGCGATGATCTCCTGCATCATCCAATTATCGGTGGGGATCTGCAGAGATGGGACGCCCAGCCACCGGGTCTTTTCAAGGATTCCAGATCTTCGGTAACGGAGGCTAAAGATTTGAACAACGCCAACGTGGTACATCAAAAAATTGAATCCCATCATCAGCGCCAAGGCACCGAACACGATCGCTTTTCCCTTCATCCCGCCGTCCTCCTTGTCAGCTGGCCATCGGTTTGTACAAAAGATTGCCCAAACTTTCATCATAGCCCATTTCATTCGCCACCGAATTGGAATTAGAGGGACCCTTCAAGAGGGTCGCCGAGGATGTACCGATGGTACCAGACAGAAAAGACAAGGATCGACAAGAGCTCCATGGAGGTGTCTCGGCGCCGGGTCCGATGTTCCATTCGGAGGTTCCGTATCGATTCCCAATCGAACAGTCCGTCTCGGGCCACTTGACCGGCGCTCAGCCATTTGTCAAAGCAACGGTCCAGAACCGTATTCATCCATCGGGCAATGGGGGGGCTAAAACCCCGCTTGGGCGCGCGCGCGATTGTGTCAGGAAGCAGATCTCGGAAGGCGTCCACCAGGATGTACTTCGATTGGCCTGGTCGGATTTTATGGCGAAAGGGAATCTGACAACTGAACTCAACCAGTCGGTGATCCAGATAAGGAACCCGCGTTTCAAGGGCTACGGCCATGGTCGCTTTGTCCGTGTATTCCAGCAGGTTGTCCGCCAGAAACGTCTCCAGCTCGGCGGCAAGCACCTGGCCGTATCGGTCCACACCGTGGGGAACGGCCGCCATCGTCTCCTGGATAAGTCGTACTGCGGGAAGAAGACCAACGCCTTTGAGCGGACCTCGAAGCAAACGCTGTTTCTCCAGCTCAGTGAAGTAATAGCTCCAGCGCAGATACTGTTCCGGCAGTTCGCAGCCGACGCCTCTCAGGAGACGCTTGGCGCGCCGCAGAATGGGGACCCAGGTGTCCTCACGGATGAGGCTTAGGAAGCGCAGGAGGAGACGTCCAGGCCCCGCAGGAAGCGCTCCAAGGAAAGGAGCCGGCGGCAGCATCCAGTACTTCGGATACCCTCCAAAGAGTTCATCACCTCCGACCCCCGAGAGGGCTACCGTGACCTCTTGACGGGTCGCCCTCGCGATCAGGTATTGAAGATAGAGGGTTGGGTTGCCAAACGGCTGGTCCACATGCTGAACCATCTTAAAGAACGCCCCCGGGTCCTCGAGGTCCACGACGAGCTCATGATGCTGTGTCCCCAACGCCTCACTGGCCAGCCGGGCGTACGCCAAATCATCGTGGGGATGGAATCCTGGCCCTCGAAACCCAACGGTGAAGGTCTTAACCCGTTTTGCAGAGTGCCTCGTCATGATCGCCGCTAAGATTGTGGAATCGATGCCGCCACTGAAGAAAACACCCAGGGGGACGTCGCTCACCAGCTCGCTTCGGACGGATTCCGTCACGAGCTGACGGACCCGCTCCCGGAGATCGCCGTAAGAAGGGGAAGGACGCTTTTTTTGCAATCCCCTCCAGGGACTCCAAAACCTTCCAAGGGTGATTCGGCCCGAATTCAGGTCGTAGCAAAGCGTCCCGGCAGGGGGAAGCTGGCGAATGTGTCGGAATGCAGTCTGGGGATGGGGAACGAAGAGAAAGGTGAAATAGTCAAGGATCGCCTGCCAGTCCGCTTCCACCGGGACGCCCCCGGCTGCGAGGATCGCTTTGATCTCGGAGGAAAAAATGAATCTTCCTCCATGATCGGCGTAATAGAGGGGTTTCACCCCTAATCGGTCGCGGGCAAGAAACAGATGCTGGCGGGGGACATCATAAATCGCGAAGGCAAATATCCCGACAAGCCGCTCAAGGGCGGCCTCTTTTTCCTCCTCATACAGGTGAAGGATGACCTCGGTGTCGGTCCGGGAGACGAACCGATGTCCTTTTCCGGCGAGCTCGGATCGAAGCTCCTCATAGTTGTAAATTTCCCCATTGTAGGTAATCCAAATGCTCTTATCCTCGTTGGTCATGGGCTGGTGACCGGCTGGGGAGAGGTCCAAGATGCTCAGGCGGGTATGAATGAGGGCGACCTTCCTGTCCGGACGGAGGTAGACCCCTTCGTCGTCAGGGCCGCGATGACGAAGACTGTTTAAGAGCGGGGGAATCGTTCGCCCATCGATCGGCCCTTGAGACACCATCCCGGCGATTCCGCACATCGGCTTATCCGCCCGGCCCCAGTTGTTGCAGCAGCGCCTCCAGGGTTCTAGCCACGTTGAGCCCTTCGAGCGGGGAAACCGGAAGGGGAGAGCCGTCTCGAAGAGAACGGAGGAACTGTTTGAGAAGCACCGAGTGACCGCTCTGGCGGCGGTTCATCAGCAGGCGGCCGCCATTCCTCGCCGAGCCCCAGAGGATCTGGCTGGCCTCCGCGAGACCCGATCGGAGAACGGCCAGAGGCGAAAGGTTCTCTCGGCGATGTCGGACCACGAGACCGCTCTGCTGATCAAGAGTCAGGCGGCCCTCCTGGCCGATCAGATCCACCCGGGCGGCCCAGTGGTTTGTCGTGTAGAGCAGGGCCGCCGAGCAGGTTCCCCGTTCACAGGCGAGGGTGATCCGAAAATCATCCGCGGCGGACCACGGGAAGGAAAGGTGTTTGCGTGCCGTGAGGAGTGTCTGGCGCACGGGCCCAAGAAAACGCATCGCCAGATGAACGAGATGGGGTCCCGTCTCGGAGAGAACCCCTCCGGGCAAACGATGGACCCAATGATCCTTATCTGCCGTCATATAATCGGAGGGGGTCGACAGAAAGACCTCCATCCCCTGGAGCCTCCCAAGCGCACCCGCCTCGATGAGGGAAAGGGCCTCAAGGACGGCGGGTGTAAAACTTTGGCTGAAGGCCACACAGATCTGCCGCTGGTTGGTTTGAGAAGATAGGATCAATGCTTCACAATCGGCGACCGTCAAGGCCATCGGCTTTTCGAGGAACAGGTGCGATCCCGCCCCCAGGATTTGAATCCCCAAAGCCCGATGGGTTTGGGGAGGGGTACACAGGACAACAAATTCCGGATGGAGCTCTTGTAAGGCGCTCCCCAGGGCGCGATGGACGGAGGGGACACGGAAGGTTCGTGCGAGCCGTCTGGCGAGGGCTTCGTCGGTATCGCAGAGGCCTTCCAAGAGAAGCTCCCCCCGCAATGCCTTAAGTGTGGGCAAATACTTCTTTTCAGCGATCAGGCCGCAGCCGACCAACAAAGCCCGCAGAGGACGCATCCCGCGCCTTTATCCTCCTGTCAGGGAACAGCAGAGATCCCAGTACGCCTTCACCCCCTTGGGCCGGTCAAAAGCGCTGGCGGCGTCTCTGGCGTTGGTTCCCAGGCGCTGAAGCAGTGAACGGTCGTTGTAGAGGAGGCGGATCTTCTCAGCCAAGTCCGCGGGATCCCCTGGCTTTGCAACGAGGCCGCACTGATGCTCATGCGTAAGCCGCGCCACGTCGCATTCGTCGTCAACCGCCGCGACATAGGGCCGGCCGGCGGCGAGAATCCCATACAGCTTACTGGGCATGATGTAGCCGGCCAACCCTGGCTTCAATGAGATGATGAAGCAGTCGGCGGCCGAAAAGGTATTGGAGAGATCTTCCTTTGGAGAATAAGGAAGGAATTGAACCTGCGTTAATCCCCGCTGTTTGGCTTGATCCTGGAGGGAGGCCTTCCTCACTCCATCCCCGACAAGGACGACCTTGAGGTCCGGTAGATCCCTCAAATGGTCTGCGGCCGCAAGGAGAGTATCCAGGTTCTGCGAGAGGCCGAGGTTCCCGGCGTGCATGACGACAAAGCAGTCGGCCAGATCATGAGCCAGGGAAAACGGATTCCGTTTGTCAACCGGCCTAATGGCCGAGCAATCAGCCCAGTCGGGGATCACGCTCACGCGGCTCGCGGGGGCCCCCTTTTCTTCAATCAGGCGTCTTCGCATTGTCTCGCCAAGCGCCACCAGGGCATCTGCGTGACGGATAAGGATCTGGTTGATGCTGCGCAAGGCCTTCTCGATGAAAGGGCTTCGGAGAACCTCGAGAAGGCGCGCGGCCTCCGGGAAGAGATCTCGGTACGAGATGACGAGCTTGGCGCGAAACCGGCGGGCTGCCATGAGGGCGGCCAAACCGATGATGGGAGGATCCGTCAAGGCGATGACGACATCCGGATGCTTGAGCTTTAGTCCAGCCCAACAGGCCGATCCGAAATAGGTCAGGTAGTTGACCATCCGCCCGACAAGGGTGCGTTTCGAAAAAGAGGTGCCTCTGGCCCGCAGAATGGAGATCCCTTTCCATCGTTCCTGACCGATCAGGCACCAGCCGTGCGGAGGCGACCAGGAACCATGGATTACCCCCAGGGGGATTCCGGTCACCACCGAGACCCTGGCCCCATGGTCCTCCACAAGTCCCCTGGCCAGCTCTGTCAGCAGCTGCCCTGTGGCGCTCACCTCGGGGCTGAAGGCCCTATTGAAGAAAGCGATGTGGAGAGACTTCATTCCCGAACCCCGCGTTCCGTCAGGAGGCGGTTGAAATCCTTCCTCAGACGAGCCGGGTCCTTGGATGAGAAGTACCAGTCGATCGTTCGGCGAAGCCCCTCGTCGAAAGAGACCTTCGGCTCCCAACCGAGAAGCTCCTTGGCCAGCCGGTTGTCCGCGACCCGATTGTAGGGACCCGTCGGCATCTCGGGATGGAATTCCAGAGGGGCCTGATGCCCGGTAGACCGCAGGACCTTATTCACCGCATCAAGCACCGTGACGCGTTCCATGGTTCCCAGGTTGACGGCTGTTCCATCATCGATCTTCTCAGCGGCCCGGAGGGTTCCTGAGACGATGTCGGCGATATAAGTCCAATTCCGGACTTGCTTCCCCGTGCCCCAGACGACGAACGGATTCTGCTTGAGGAAGGCGCGAGCGATCATGGCAATCACGGCGTGGTTCTCGTGGCCGCGCGGTCCATACACGGTGAAGTAGCGGCAGGACGCGGATTTTAACCCAAGCTCCTTGGTAAATGCCTTCAATGTCAGCTCTCCCATCAGCTTCACCCAGCCGTACACGTTATCGGCGTCGAACGGCGGGCCCACCATCTCCTCGGTCAGATGAAGAATCTTGTCGGGATCCTCCTGCAGGTAATTTGGGTAGACGCAACCGGAGGAGGCGTAAACGATCTTCTCGACCTGCGTTTCCCGGCACGCTTTAAAGACTACCCCATCCAGGAGAAGGTTCTCCGCGCAGGCGGCCTGGTGAAGGTCGACATATCCTCGGCCTCCATGCGCGGCAGCCAGGTGGAAGACGGTCTGGACTCCCCGGGTTGATCGTCTCGCGAGCGTCGGATCTCGGAGGTCTCCCTGGATGAATTCGATTCGTCCTGACTCCAGATGGGGCTTGAGGTTTTCCACGGCCCCGCTGCTCAGGTCATCGGCGACGCGGACAACGGCCCCACGCGCCAAAAGCTCATCGACGAGATGAGACCCAATGAAGGAGGCCCCGCCGGTAACCAACACAGGGTGGCGCGGCCAGGCGATCATCGCCCCTCCTCCGGTTTCTTTTCAACGACGAGAGATCCAAGAACCAATACATCCATGCGGGTCCTTAAAAAACAGTCGATCGCTTCCGCCGGCGTACAGACAATGGGCTCTTGCTCATTGAAGGAAGTATTCAGCAGAACCGGCACCCCGCTCAATGCCTCGAAGGCCTTGAGGAGCTTCCAGTAGCGCCCATTGGCTTCACAGGTCACGGTTTGGAGCCGGCCGGTCCCGTCGATATGGAGAGCCGCTGGAATCCGGGCCCTCTTCTCAGGCCTCACCTGGGCGGTGAACAGCATAAAGGGGGAGTCGAGCCCATCCAAAAAATAATCCTGCGCCTTCTCTGCCAGGACGGATGGGGCAAAGGGACGAAACGGCTCTCGGCGTTTAATCCGCCCATTGAGAACCTCTTTCATCCGAACATCGCGTGGGTCGGTCAGGATGCTCCGATTCCCCAGCGCCCGCGGTCCCCACTCCATCCGACCCTGAAACCATCCCGCGATCTTCCCCTGGATAAGCCACTGGGCGGTCTGTTGACAGAGCCTGTCTTCCCCATCGATCGGGGTCACCCGGCAATCCTGTTGTGAGAGCTCGCCGCTTCTGGCCCTGAGGGCTTCGGCGAGCTGTGGGTTGCTGTATTGCGGACCCCAATAGGCGTGGTCCATGATGAATCTCCTTGGCTGGTGCAAGACGTGATGCCAGACATAGCATGCGGCGCCGATGGCCAATCCCGCGTCCCCCGCGGCCGGTTGAATGAAGAGGCGCTGAAAGGGCGTCCGTGTCAGAATCTTGCTGTTGGCCACGCAGTTAAAGGCCACCCCTCCAGCCAGGCAGAGGTTCTGCAGTCCCGTTGTCTTATGGAGTCGGCTGATGAGAAAGAGGAGCGCCTCTTCAAGGCGATTTTGGAGAGAGGAAGCGATCTCCTGATGGCGCGTTTCAATTGGAGCCCCCGGATCCCGAGGGGGTCCCAGCAGCCGGGTCAAGGTCGGCGCATAGAGGCGGCCTAACTTCGGTGTCCCGCTTTCCCATGTCATGGGGGCTCCAACCTGGTGGTGGAGAAAATACTCCAGCCCCAAGGTGAATCCCTCAGGTTCTTTCAACCGGATGATCTTTTGGAATGCCTCGCGGTAAGCCGGTTGCGCGTAGGAGGCCAGGGCCATGACCTTGTACTCATCTCCGTAATCGAGAAATCCAAGGTACTGTGTCAAAGCCGTGTAAGCCAAACCCAGGGAATGAGGGAAAGCGACAGCTCCGCGAACGGTCATCGTCTCTCCGCGGCCTACACCCCACATGGTGCTGACGAAGTCCCCCATTCCGTCGGCGGATAGGAGGGCCGATTCCTCGAACCCAGAAACATAAAAGGCGCTGGCCAGGTGAGCTCGATGGTGTTCCACGCTGTGGAGCTGAGCTGGCAGGCATTGCGGAGACACGCCCAGGCTCGAGGCAAGCTCTTCCTGGATTGTGGCGAATTTTCGAAGGGGGCCCGCTCGCTCCAAGACAAGCCGTGGGACCTTGAGGGCATACACCATCTTCTGGAGAAGATGCGCCCTGGGGTCTTTGGCCACCGCCACATGATCCAACGCCTCTGCCCCGATTCCTCCGGCGGAGAGACAGTATCGGATTGCGGCGCTTGGAAAGCCAGCGGCATGCTTCATCCGGTTGAACCGTTCCTCTTCCGCTGCCGCCACGAGTTCACCGTCCTTAAAGAGGGCTGCGGAAGCGTCTCCATGATAGGCGTTGATTCCCAGCACCCACATGTTAAGTGACCCCCTTCCTGGAACGCACGATGAGGAACCAGCCGAGACGAGAGGGAACCATGCGGTGAAGGATCCGAGGGAGAAACCATCGGCGTCTTATCCGCAGATCATAGCGGGTCACGAGGGTTTTCAGGTGAACCTCTTCGAGCCCTGAAAAGAGCGCGGACGCTTCCTCTCTGGTAAAGGCCTGCGTTCCGGGGCTTTCCATGTGTTCCGCCAAAAGACGCCGGAGGCCCAAGAAGGGCTTTCCCCGAAGCAGGCCGTGGCGAAGCCAAACCTGGATGGCGACGAGGGAGTGCCGATGGTAAAGCATGACGAGAACCTCCCCTCCCTTTTTGCAGACGCGGATCATCTCGCGCGCCGCCCTCGGTGTATCCGGGGTATGGTGAAGGACTCCCCAGGACCAGACAAGGTCGAAGGCGTTGTCCTGGAAAGGCAAGTTTTCCGCATCGGCCTGAAATAGCCTTCCCTGAAGTCCATCGAGAGCCAGCCGCATTCTTGCCAGCGCGACGGAGTGCAGGCTCAAGTCCAGACCGAACACCGAGGCGCCGGAACGGGCGAATTGCGCCAGGTCGAGTCCCGGGCCGCATCCAACCTCCAAGACCCTCTTGCCCTGCCATTTCTCGAAGCCAACGAGCTCGCGCATGAAGTCATCGCCGCCGTAGCGCTTTTGCTCCAGCTCTTCGAAAAACTCTCTGGATCCCTCCTGCCGCCCGACCACCTCCTTCGTCCCGCAAGGCGAGGCATCCCAGAACTGTTGGACCTCCCTTTTCCCGGTCCGGTTAGGCGGCACGTTCCTGGACCGATCGATACACGGCGAGCGTTTCTTCGGCGCAGTGTTCCCACCGGAATTGGCTGGATCGCTTGAACCCACGTGCCCGCAGGGTCTGCCTTAAAGCGGCGTCCTCCAGTACCCGTTGTACGGCTCGAGCGATGGCCACTGGATCCTCCGGGTCAACCAAAAGGGCCGCGTCCCCCAGGATCTCAGGCAAGGATCCCCGGTTGGAAGCAATGACCGGCAGGCCGCAGGCCATTGCTTCGATCGGCGGCAGGCCGAATCCCTCGTAGAGGGAAGGGAAGACGAGGCAGTCGGCCAGCTGATACAGCGCGGGGAGGGTTTCATCGCCGTGGATCCCAGCCTCGCGGATCGCTCCGGCGATCCCAAGCTGGCGGGCGAGTCGGCGCTGAGCCGGGGCCAAAGAGGGCCCCACCCTGAGCAACGTCACGGGCCGGCGGAGCGCACGGCGAAGCTCTCGTAACGTCTGGAGAACCCCCTCGAGATTCTTATACAAGGCGCAAACCCCCACATGGAGGAGGATGAATTCACCGGTAAGCCTCAGGGAGGCCTGTAGACTCGCCACCTGAGCTGGATCGGGTGGCTTTAAGAAAGCGGGGGAAACCCCTTCGTAAATCACGCGGATCCGCTCCGGTTCGCAACCCAGATACCGAATCGCGTCGTTCTTATTTTGGTCAGAGACGGCGATAATGGCTGCGCAGCGGGGGAGCTTGCCCACGCAGAAGCGGTACAGCCGGTTCGAGGCCCAGGGCCAAACCGAGATCCGCTGCATCCGATCTTGCAAAGGGAAGTGCAGAAGATCGTGGCAGGTGATGACGGTCCGGGCGGGGTCCAGGGAGTCTACCAGGTAGCTTAAGGACTGATCCATGAGGTGATAGATGGCCCCTGGAATCCGAGGTAGTTGCCGAGGGTAAATGACGAATCGGCTCCAGTAAGAAGCGGTCCGCGCACCCAACGGGCCGGCAGAGGACAACCGGTTGATGAACCCCCCCGGCTCTGGAGCGACCGAGGTCAATTCGATGGACCGATTTCCATTCAGGGCCTCCAGGCCCCTGCTCAGCTCCCTCTGGTACCTGGCAATCGAGAGCCAGCCGTCCCCGGCGTAGCCCCCCAGGTGCACCACTCGAAGTTTATTCATGCCCTTTGTTGCGTTCCAGCTCCCCCAGCTTGAGGGATACGTGATATTCCTGGATTCCATGGAGGAGGCAGAAGCGAAGGCCTGCCGCCCCGTCGAGAAAACCGGAGCGAACCACATACATGTAGAGGAAACAAAAGAGTGGTTTGGCCGGCAGCTTGAAGAACACCCGCTCTTTCAAAAACCGTCGCCGCTCAATGGGCCCCCCGAAGAGACTTCCGCGGAAACCGGTCTCCTTTGTACGATGAAGCGCCGCCAGCCGCTCTTTCGCCTCCAAGGAAGAAAAATGATTGTGGCGGGCGATCCATTCCACCAGCCCCCGCCGGTCGTCATGGATGAGATCGTTTTTCAAATAGCCGGCCTTGCCCCGGAGGATCAGATGCTCATGGACGGCGCGGTTCTCGTATCGGCCTAAGCGGTGGCGAAACAGGCGCAGATTCCAATTGGGATACCAGCCGCAATGCCTGAGCCAGCGCCCCAGAAAATAGACTCGTCGATTCAGGTAAAAGCCGTCAAAGCCATTTCCCGAGGGCATGAGTGCAGCTTCAATCTCCTTCTTCAATGCCTGCGGAACGGACTCATCGGCATCCAGGATGAGGACCCACTCATGGGCCCACGGCAGGTGTTCGAGGGCCCAATTCTTGTTGAGCGCAAAGCCGTCGAAGATCCGCTGCTTGAACTGCACAGGATAGCGCTGGATGAGCTCGACCGTCCGATCGGTGCTGAACGAGTCCAGAACCCACACCTCTTTCGCCCATCCCACGACACTCTCCAGGCATGGGGTGATGTTCACCTCCTGATTAAACGTGGTGATGAGCACCGACAGAGGGGCCGCCATAGCTGGCTTAAGGGATCCGTCCTTTCTGCTTCAGAATCTCTTCCGAGGCATTTAGCACGGCTTCCACATGAGCCCTCCAGGAGAACCGTGAGACTCGGGCCTGACAGGCCTCCCGGAGTTGTTCACAGCGCCCTGGGGTTTCTGCGAGTTTCTTGATCTGGGCCGCCCAGTCCTCTGCGTCAAACGGGCCGGCGTAGACAGCCGCAGGTCCGCAGATTTCGCGGTTGACCGGCGTATCAGCCGCCACAATGGGAAGGCCCGCGGCCATCGCCTCCACGAGCGGATGACCAAACGATTCCACGTATGACGGAAAAACAAACAACCCCGCCATCTGGTACAAGGTAGGAATATGTTCGCGCGCGATGGCCCCCAGTTGGACGACCTGTCCTTCCAGATGCTCTTGGGCGATGATGGCTTGATCCTCGCGGAAGTTGCAATTTGGCGCCCTCTTCAGGCGGGCGGTCAAAACGAGCGGACGGAGGAATCCCTTCCTGCGGAGAAGCGCGAGCGCCCTGAACAGCACCGTGAAGTTTTTCTGGGCGCAGTAGTGGGAGACGTTGAGAAGGAACCGCCTGCGCTCGCGTCGAATAGACTCCGGTAGCCAAGCGATGTCCTTGGCTCGCTGACGAAACGCCTCAACATCGCACCCATAGGGAACGACGAGAGACCGAAGGCCATCCAGGGAAAGATGACTTTCCACAAGGTCCCGCATCGCCTGAGTTGGGAAAAGGACAGCGTCCGAGCGCTGGATCATCTTCAGAGAAAGGCGACGTCTGGCCCACACCTGAAACCTGACTCGAAGATCCCGGACCTTCCTGATGTAAAGCGGGGAAAAATAAATCGGGTTGCGCACCAGAAGGAGCTGAGGACGCGAGGGGGCAAGCATCCCAAATCCGGTGGATGCGAAAACGGCGTCAACTCTCTCTTGGGCGGCCACCTCGGGCAAGATCTTCTGAAGCCAACAGAAATAGGCGAGCGACGTTGAGAAGAGGCGTGGCAGTTCCCGCAGGTCAACGGCGGAGCTGTGCTGCGCGAGGGAGAATCGACAGCCGGGAGGTCCGTAAACGATCCAGGAGACATGATCCCGCAACCCCCCGCTCGCTCGCAGAAACTCCTCAAGATAAGTCCTGGCCCCGCCCATCCTGGCCGTTGAACAATCCACGAGAATCTTCATAGATCCCGCCTGGGATGCACCATTAGCGCTTCCCCCCAAGCGCCTCCGGCGGGCGCCCTCGTGTGATCAGCCAGCTGATCAAAGCCATGAGCAGTAGCTCCCGCAGTAGCAATCCATACGCAATGGAGATTGGATATTCGATGGAAGTCAACATCCGCCATCCCAAGATGAAGATGGCGATCCCCAAGGGCTTGCCCAAGTTGGTCCAATACACCTGCCAGACGCGGAACAAGACCCCCTGAAGGAACAAACCGATGAAAACGCCGCTGAGACCGAAGTTGAGGTAAAACTCCCCAATGTGGGTCAGGGAGATCCCCGTCCTGCTGTCGGAGGAGAAACCGCCAATAACCTCCGAGTAAAGCGTCGCCCCATAGTCCAGGTGCTCGTATTTCGTGGGAAGGAATATCGTTGGGACCAACAGAAGCGGGGCCTGCCACAAGGTCTCTCCGTGGATAAATCCTCGGCTTTCCACATGCTGAATCACACTGGCAAATAGCGTTATTCCCGTGGCCCGCTCCGCGGCCATCTCCGGTCCTCTTGCCACGTAGCTTTCGGACTCCGGTTGCATCACCTCTTCTCCCAAGGCTTTCACAATCTCCGGGACGACTTGTGGGAGTGTCTGGAGCCGAAGGGGGTATTCCTTAGCAAACCCTCGGTAGGCACTGGTCAGGGGAAAGACCGCAAAGACAAACAAAAGGCCGGGCAGGGCAATCGAGCGCAGCTTCGGCCTTCGCTTCAGATAGTTGTATGCGATGGCGGGTGAGGCGAGGATCGGGATGAAGCTGGTCTTCGAGGCTTGGAGGAAACACCAGAGGCACTCCAATGGAAACATGATTCCCCAGAGCAGAAAAGCGAGCATCCGGGTTCTCCCCTGGGTGAAGAAGTATGTCGTGGCCAGAACATAGGCAAAGACTGAAAAATTGCCGAGGTAGCCCACCAGGTTGGAGAGAGGAACCGGAATAGTGCTGCCGTACTCTATTTGCTCTTCCTTGACACTCCAGGTGCCCATTCCCGCATGGATCATATACAGGCGGAAGGCAGTGCCAAGCAGGTAGAGAATGTAGATGATTCGGCAGGCCTGGCCAGGGGAGGCGGAGGTGTTGAGGCGGGGGAGTCTGCGCGAAATCAACAGCGGAAGGGTCCCATAGTAGCCGAGCATGAGGAACGAGAATCCCATCGCCGTATACAACAGGGCCCGGTTGATGAGTGCGTTTGTGAGTGACGGATACGGGAGGAGAGGGTCGTTCAAAGCGCCGGGGGTAGTGAGGACGAAGAAAACAGCATAGCTAAAGGCCACAGGATAGATGAGCTCGAAAAAGTCCACCGGACGCTGCTTGAGCCAGCGAACCATCGGGAAACAGGTCAGAAGCCCCAGCGTGGCCAGAAGCCAATTGGTTGTGGCAGCCGATTCCAATGGGACAAACAGTGCGAGAAGGGCGAAGAAGGACAGGGCGATCGCACTACCTATAATCATCCCTCGCCTCCCTTGGAAGGCATCCAGCAGGCCTCATCGCTTTCTCGCCTTCAGAACAAACCCGGCGGCCAGGAGATTGGGCGACACCTTTCTGACCCATGCGATCGTACGACCAGACACCTGCGCCATGCCCAACCGCCGGAGCCATTGCCATGGGGCCCAGGATTCAGGTCCCAGGTGGACAACGATAAAGCCGGCACGCTCAAAGGTTTCCAAGAGGCCTCGCCGGGTAAAGAGGGTTTTGTGTTGGAAGTTGTACGGCCGCTGGCTCGCGCTTCGCTGGTCCTCTCCCCAAACGGGGAGATGTCCCCGGAGGAAAGCCCAGCGGTGTTTGAAATACACACAGTTCGACACGGTGGCAATGACGATCCCCCCTTGTCTCAGCAGGCGCCGGACCTTTGATTGAAGCAATGTCAGCGGATCAAGCAGATGATCGAGGAGTTCGGTCATCATCACGATGTCAAAGGAGCCGAGATGGTCTGGAAGTTCTTGGTTCTCCAGGTCGCATTGGTACGCTGACAGGCCCTGATCCCGGCAGATCTTGACGGCCACCTCCGAGACGTCCACCGCAATGACCTCATGCCCGAGGGACTGGAGGTATCTGGCGATGAATCCCTCCCCGGCCCCAAGATCCAGGATGCGGCAACGACACCGCCCCACCAATCGCCCAAATTCTTCGAGACGGGGATCAGACTCATTATAGGGGCCCGCAGTCCGGTAGTGGTCGTCATAGATTTGACGGATCACAGGCTTCGGTTTATCCATGCCTCAAGGGACCCCCGACACATCGATCCATCCGTTTCCACCGAAGCGGCACCTGGGATTTTTCGAATAATCCGGCAAGCGCATCCAGACCTTGCCAGACTCCCACCAGATAGCCTGACCACTCCAGCATCGCTGCCCAGGCAAACGGCAGGATATCCCTTACGCCCCGCTCCGAGCCCCTGGACAGTCGCACAGCCTTCAGAGCCATTGGCGCAATGGATCCGACGGCAATCGCCGTCACCGCGGAACGAATCCATGCCTCCGCGAATAAGGCGAGTAGCGATCGCCCCAAAAGAAAATACTTCAAGAGAGGATCAGCACGACCCCTGTCCACCCGTTG
This sequence comes from uncultured Planctomycetia bacterium, assembly GCA_964343105.1. Taxonomy (GTDB): domain Bacteria; phylum Omnitrophota; class Gorgyraeia; order 1-14-0-20-64-10; family 1-14-0-20-64-10; genus CAYFHV01. Next base: position 17,391 of record CAYFHV010000012.1, read on the forward strand.
CCTCCAAAAGCCCTGGAAGGTGGGTGGGACGATGTGACGCACAACGATCTTCGGATCGACTGCCTTGGAGTATCCATTTGCCAGTAGCCGTTCAGCGAAAATCCAGTCCTCTCCCCCCAGCAGCGGGAGAGGAAACCCTTCCGGGAAGAGGCCTGCCTGCAGGGCGGCCTGCCGCCTGCAGGAAAATCCCTCCGTCCAGAGTACCTGATGGAGATCGGGATAGGTCTTTGTGTGGAGCGCCTGGACGTACCTGGGAAAAAGAAAATCAAGGTTCATCACGCGGGCCTCCACCAGGAGAAAATCTGCGCCATTGCGGTAGTGGGGCAGGATCCGATCCACGAAATCTGGGGGTAACTGGACATCGGCGTTGAGGATAACCGCGATCTCCCCTTTGGACTCGCGAATACCCAGGTTTCTAGCCTCACAGCGTCCGGAGCGTGGTCCCCGGAGAAGCCGAATGCCGTCTTTGACATACCGCTGAACGATCCCAGGGGTCCGATCCGTCGAATCGTCCACCACCAGAATTTCAAGGGGGCGATAGGCAATCGTCAGGAGCGCCTCCATCGTCTGCCCGATGTCGGCCTCCTCGTTTCGAGTCGGGACGACGATGCTCACGAGGGGCCGGTCATCCATTTCGAAACGCGCCCTCTCTGCCGTCTGCCGATAAGATTCTCTTGTAGGCCCTGACCATTTGGTCACCATATCTTCCCCATGAGAATTCGGAAAGGACTCTCTGAAATGCCGCCTCGGACATCTGTTTCCGGACCGCCTCATGATCGTAGAGAGTGAGGATTTTTTCGCGGATAGCCTGGGGGTTGCGAATGGGAACAATAAATCCCTCCCGCCCATCCGCGATAATGTCCTCGCCCCCAGTATTCGGCGTGCAAATGACCGGAAGGCCACAGGCCATAGCTTGTAGTATAACCTGAGCCATCCCCTCTTCGATGGAGGGTAGAACGAATACAGAGCCCTGAGAATAATAGCGATACAATTCGCAGAAGGGGACGGTCCCAAGGGAACGATATGCGCCTCGGTATCTCGCCATAAAGGGCTTCATCTCGTCGGTGATCCCAGCGATGATCCATACCTCAAAGTCCCGCAACCTTAAGGGATGGACGGCTTCCAGGAGATAATGGAGCCCTTTCCGGAGAGATCCGCTTCCGACGAAGAGCACCCGGAATTTGCGGTCTTCTTTCGGGATTCTCCTGAATTCAGCCGGATTGACCCCGAACGGTGTGACGAAGATCTTTTCCGGACTTACCCCCCTGGCGAGAAAGGTCTCCATCGCAAAGCGTGAGGGAACGGAGATGGAATCGGCCGATGCATATTCTTCCGTCCCCCGCTCTTCGAGGCGCCGATCGACCCTCCCGCTTATCCCCTGTCGCGCGTACTCTTCCTCGAGAACCTCCCTTTGGAAAACACAGTGCGTGGAGGCCCTCTCCAGGACGGTCTTTATCCCCATGGCGCGGGCACGCTGGAGAGTGGTTAGGGCAAATCCCGACCAGGCCGCAACAAGGTCGCTCCCATCAATGTGTTGCGATGCCCACCGATCGAAGGATTCAAACTTGAGCATGTCGCCCTCCCAAAAGCGGTTCAGGACGGGGACCCTTCGCGGCACGCGCATCAGAAGTTCAGGAAGCGCATTCGTCAAAACGCGGGCGCGATCGATGGCCATATTCTTCGCATTGTGCCCAAAATAGGTGGTCAACAATCGGAAGAGGCATCCATGCCTTTCTAATTCTTGGGCGAGATGAAAGGCCTGGAATTTTCCACCGACAGACAATGTTACTCGCATAGGGAATCCCGCATCAGGCCAGATACTCCTTGAGGTGCCTCTTGTAGTATTCAACCATTCGAGAGATACCCTCCCTGAATTCCACGCGCGGGCGCCAGCCTGTCGTTGCCCTCAGCTTCGTGACATCGACCCGGAAGTCTCCTGTCTCAATGTTCTCGTAATCCTCGGGCCACGGAGCATGGACCACTTTGCCGCGGCCGACGGCCTGAACAACCGCCTCAACCATCTCACGGAATTCGTGGGATTCTCCGGCGCCGCAATTGAATACCTCCCCATCGGTTTCGTCCGAGGCCGCGGCGAGGAGAAAGGCGTCAGCGGCGTCCGTCACATACACATAGTCACGAAGCTGTTTTCCATCGCCAAAGATCGGTATCTCTCTGTCCTCCATTGCGCACCGCATAAACCAGCCCGGAAGACAGTACTTGTCGTGCTTGACCTGCTGGCGTTCGCCGTAGGGATTTGTAAGGCGCAGGACGACGGTTCGAATACCGTGGTTCTTGGAGTACATGAGATGATATTTTTCTGCTGTAAGCTTATGAATGCCGTAGAGACTTAGAGGACGCGTCGGGTGATCCTCGGAGACGGGGTTTTGAATAATTCTCCCAAGAACCATCCGAGAACTTGCAAACACAACTTTGGCATCGCGATTCTTTTTCCGGCAGGCCTCCAGCACAACCAAGGGACCTCTGCAATTGACATCCAGATCCTCGAAAGGGATCCGGTTGCTGTCGATGTAGCTCGCCTGGGCTGCCAGGTTAAAAATGTAGGCCTGACCCGTCACCAGCTGCTCCATCAGCGCTCCGTCTCGGATGTCTCCTTTCACGATCCGGATGGTATCTTCCAGGCCAGCGACGTTGAACAGATTGCCACCGTAACGTGGGTCCAGGGAATCCACAACGGTCAGGGCGGCGCCGGCTTTGGCAAGCTTATGAATGATATTACTGCCAAGGAATCCTAGCCCGCCGGTAACGAGTATCCTCTTTCCCTCAAATTCCTTCACCGGATTCCCTCGGCGGATCGATTCAGCGCTTGAAGGATTCCTGCGACAGCGGCCTGTGGACTCCAATCCTTGATGACGGATAAGGACCGTTGGCCCATCCGGCACAGGAGTGTTTCATCCCAAAGGAGGCGTTCCAAGTAAGACGACAAGGCACCAATGTTTCCCACGGGGAAGACGAAGCCGTTCTCCCCGGGCCTGACAAAATCCGCGGCGGAGGGAACCGCATCTGAGAGGAGAATCGGTAGCCCGCAGGCCATGGCCTCGGCGACCACAAGGGCGACGGTCTCCCGCTCTGAAGGGAGCACGAAAAGATCCGCCAAGGCGTAGTAACGGACAATTTCCTGTTGGCCGATGAAGCCGGGGAAGAGGATATCCGGACGCCCGGAAGCAAGGCGCTCCAATTCCGCCCTCTGCCGGCCTTCTCCCACAAAAACCAGGGCCGCGGGCCGATTCAGCTTACAAAAGGCCGCCAAGAGGTCCGCGGGGCGCTTCCGCGGAACCAGCTTTCCGCAGAAAAGCACCACGGGGGTTTCCGGAGCAATTCCAATGGAACGTTTCAGCTCGGCACGGCAGGCCTTCCATCGCTCGCTCTCCCGGTGAAAGAACTCGTTATCCACTCCATACGGACTCCAGAAAATCCGTCCCGCGGGAACCCCAAAGGCCCGATAGAAGGCCATCGAAGGCGTTCCGATGGCCAGACAGGCGCTCGTGCCCCGGAGAATAGCTCGCACCAGGAGCCGCTTACCCCAGGTCTTAACGCTCCAAGGCGACTCCCTTTTGAGCATCGTTTCTGCCCTGAAAAGGACGGGTGTCTTGGTCACCCATGCCGCCAGGACTCCGAGGAGATAAGAGAAACAGGCGTAACCGGGAATAATCACCGCATCGTAGCCCCCTCCCCACAGGGTCGACACAATGCCCGGGTTGATGAGACTGAAAAAGCGCCCCGGGACGGACAAAGGCGAGACATTGTGGAGAAACCGATGGGAATAGCCATTCAGGAGCGAAGGATGCCATGTCGCTGGGATATCGAATTCCGGATCGATTTGACCGGAAATGCCAAGCCTGGAGCAGTACAAAACGGTGAGATCAATCGCGGAGTGAACAGCCAGGGCACGGTACAGGGCCACGTGATACGGGATTGGGTTGGAAACCAGGAGTGCCAGTCGGTACCGCTCTTTTTGTAACGGCGACTTTTGCAAAATCCTCCTCCCTTTGGGAAGATCGAATCGCATTCCCTTGCAAAAGTATACTTGACCGGGAGCTGAGAAGAACATTTCAGGAGGGGTTTCGTCCTGAGGGATTGGGAGCTTCGGCGCGAATTTCCCTCGGCAGCATTGCTTGCCGCGGGGCCGACGGGACGATTTTGGAACCGTGCCGGACGGGCCTATAGCTGAGTTTCTCACGCAATCCCGGGACTGGTGCTTCTCCGACGAACCGGCCCAACTGGCCTACCAGATCCCAGCCCTTTCCTCGGCTCCTGACCGATACACTTTACCATAAGACATTTTTCTATGATTCGGCAGAGAGGGTTGGTATAAAGGGGCTGTCGTTGCGTCCAGCAGAAGGAGACGATTGAAAACGAGGCGGTTTACGGCGGTTCTTCTTGCGTTCTTGCTGTCCCTGGTTTTTCCAATCTTCTTCTCAAGTCCCGTTGCCGCCGAACCCAAAAAGCCGCGGCAGATCTCCTCGGAAGAGTTTCTTTCCAGCGATTTCTCGGCCTACTTCAGACAGAAGAAATACCCCAATGCGCTGAAGGCCCTAGACCGTCTCTTGGCCAAACATCCTGACGACCCCTTGCTGCTTCGCTACCGTGCGTTGACCCTGGAGAAGCTCGGCCGGCGGCCGGAAGCCATTGCCAGCTACCGGCAGATCCTGGCGGACCACCCCAACCACGTCCCGACCCACCTTTTCCTTGGGTTGGCTTACGCCAAACAGGGCCAACGGGAAGAGGCGGCGCGCCAGTTGCGATGGGTGGCCGAGCACAGCGAATCGGAAGAATACCAACATTGGGCCCAGGCGCAGTTGGCCCGCCTGCGCGCCAAGGGCCGAAAACCAAGAAAGAAAATTGAGCAGAAACCGTATCTTCTCGGGAAAATCAAGATTGCCTACGACAGCAACCCTTTGTTGGTCCCGGACGACGAGAGCTTAAGCTCCAGGACCCGGGAAGACGGCGTTTTCTACGGCCTAAACCTAGACATCGGGTATCCTTTCCTGCTGGAGAAGGATAAACGGCTGGACGTCGTTTACATCGGACACACCGTTCTGCGCGACGGCGGCACCGACCAAGTGAATTTCACGACGCAGGGGGTTGCGCTGGATGCCAAGCAGCGGACGTTTTTGGGAAATCGGGCGGTGGTTTTTGGCGAGCGGTACGACTTCCGGGCAAACTTCTTACGGAGCGATCTGTTTTCTATCGTGAACCGGCTTTTGCTCAGCGCAGACACCTCCTTCTGGAAAAGGACCCGGACCCACTTCTACGGCCGGGTGTCCTATTCGGACTACGGCCCGGACGGGTCGAGACCGGCGACCACCTCCCGCGACGGCGTGCGGGGCGGCGTGGGAGTGGTGATCTATTTTTACACGGCCGATCTGCGCTCCTACGTTTTTCTGAAGCAGGAGGTCAGCGGGGCGGAGACGCGCGGCGACAATTACGACCGGACCGGATATTTGGCCCGGTTGGGGTTCCACACGCCGCTGGACCGAAAGAACCGGGTGGATCTGGATGCCTCCGTCGGGTTTGACCGGGGGACTTACCCGCAATTCGGCTCCCTCTCGTCATTGGATCTGGCGGATCGCCGGGACAGCCGGCTGGACGCGTACGGCGCTTTGACCTATCACTGGAAGCCGAACCTGGCCACGCGTGGGTTTTACCGGTTCATCAACTCGGACAACCGGAACGATTTCTTCGACCGCCAGCGGCACATCGCCGGCGTGGAGATGGTGTTTTCGCTATGAAACGTATCGCAGCAGTCTTATTCGGGGTTTTCCTTGCCGGCGGGTGGATGTCCGCCGGCTTCGCAGACGAACCCCAAGTGGACCCCAGAGAAAGCGCCGTGGACCGGGCCCTGGGAGGGATGGTGGAGGGGAGCCGCATGCCCTCTCCGGAAGGTTCCTTCACGGAGCGAGGGCGCCAGGTTCCCGGCAGGGGTATAAG
>CAYFHV010000013.1:0-21981 GCA_964343105.1 uncultured Planctomycetia bacterium
GGATCGGATCTGACGGCGGTGGCGCTGAGCCACGCCCTGAAGGCGAGGGTCTGCGAGATCTACACGGACGTGGAGGGGGTCTACACGGCCGATCCCCGGGTGGTGCCGGATGCGCGGAAGCTGCCCAGGATCAGCTACGATGAGATGCTGGAGCTGGCCTCGCTGGGCGCCCAGGTCATGCAGGCGCGCTCGATGGAGATGGCCAACAAGTACCAGGTGAAGCTCCACCTGCGCTCGAGCTTTTCCAACCGGACAGGAACCCTGATCTGCAAGGAGGTGAAGATGATGGAACAACTGGTCGTCACCGGGGTGAGCATGCAGAAGGACGAGGCGAAGGTGACCCTCTGCGACGTGCCGGACCGCCCGGGGATCGCGGCGACCATCTTCACGCGGATCTCGGACGCCAACGTGAACGTGGACATGATCGTCCAGAACGTCAGCCGAACGGGCCTGACGGACGTGTCGTTCACCGTGGCCCGGGACGATCTGAGGCGGGTCCTGCGGGCGGCGCGCAGGGTGGCCGCGGAGGTGAAGGCCGGCCGGGTTACCCACGACGATGGGATCGCCAAGATCTCGATCGTGGGGCTGGGGATGCGTTCCCATTCCGGGATTGCGGCCAAGATGTTCCAGACGTTGGCCAAGGAGGCGATCAACATCGAGATGATCTCCACCTCGGAGATCAAGATCTCCTGCATCATCCGGAAGGATCAGGCCGCGCGCGCGGTCCGGGCGCTCCACGATGCCTTTGAGCTGGGCAAGCTGGGGCTGAAGCCGCAGCTTGTCACGGTGAGGGGGAGGAAGTGACGGATCGGAAGCTGACCCTGTACGACACGACCCTGCGCGATGGGGCGCAGACGGAAGGGATCTCCCTGTCCGTGGCCGACAAGCTGCAGGTGGCAGAGCGGCTCGATGCGCTGGGGATCCCGTACATCGAGGGGGGCTGGCCGGGGGCGAATTCCAGGGAGATGGAGTTCTTCCGGAAGGTGAAGCGGGCAGGTCTGAAGAATGCGAAGCTCGCCGCATTCGGCTCCACCCGGCGGGCCGGCCTCTCCGCGGAGAAGGACCCCCAGATCCAGTCGCTGCTGGAGGCAGGCACGCGGGTCGTCACCCTCTTCGGCAAGAGCTGGGACCTGCATGTCCGGGAGGCGCTGCGCACCACCCTGGACGAGAACCTGCGGATGATCGCCGACAGCGTCCGATTCCTCACCCGCCGGGGACGCACCGTGATGTACGACGCGGAGCACTTCTTCGATGGCTTCCGGCACAATCCCGGCTACGCCCTGAAGAGCCTGGAGGCGGCGGTCGAGAATGGGGCGAAGGTGGTGATCCTCTGTGACACCAACGGCGGCTCCGTTCCCGTTTCCATCACGCGGGCGGTGCAGGCGGTCCGGCAGAAGCTGCGCGTGCCGCTGGGGATCCACTGCCACAACGACGCGGACCTGGCGGTGGCCAACTCGGTGGCGGCGGTTGAGGCAGGAGTGACCCAGGTTCAGGGGACGATCAACGGCTACGGGGAGCGGTGCGGCAACGCGAACCTCTGCTCGATCATTCCGCTGCTGCAGCTCAAGCTGGGTTACCGGTGCCTGCCTCCGGGCCGGCTTCAATCGCTCACCGAGGTCTCACACGTAGTGGCGGAGGTCTGCAACATGCGCCCCGAGGACCACCAACCCTTCGTGGGCGGCTCGGCGTTCGCCCACAAGGGCGGCGTCCACATCAACGCTGTGCGCAAGAACCCCAGGACGTACGAGCACGTCGATCCGGAGTCCGTCGGCAACCGGAGAAAACTGCTGGTCTCGGAGATGGGGGGCAAGAGCACGATCCTGGCCCGCGCGAAAGAGCTGGGCCTGAAGCTGAAAGGGGATCCGGCGGAGGCAAAGCGGTTCCTGAAGGTCGTTCAGGAGATGGAGGCCCAGGGCTACCACTTCGAGGCGGCGGAGGAGTCGTTTGAGCTCCTGATGCGCCGGGCGTACAAGCGGTACAAGCGGTTCTTCGAGCTGGAGAGCTTCCGGGTGGTGGTCCAGAAAAGCACGGACGGGGATGTCACCTCCGAGGCCATCATCCAGCTCAAGGTCGACGGGGTCTCGGAGCACACCGCCGCCGGCGGGGACGGCCCGGTGCACGCGCTGGACCGCGCGCTTCGGAAGGCGCTCCTCGGCTTCTATCCGAACTTAAGCGGCATGCACCTCGTGGACTTCAAGGTTCGGGACCTCGAAAGCCAGGCCGGGACCGCCGCCAAGGTGCGGGTGCTGATCCAGTCGCAGGACGAGACCGACAGCTGGTGGACCGTCGGGGTGAGCGAAAACATCATCGAGGCCAGCTGGCAGGCCCTGGTGGATTCCGTCGAATACAAGCTCCTGAAGGACCGCAAAAACCGATAATGGGGACGCTTCATAAAGGGACAGTTCATCCACCCTTGCGGGCGGTGAAGTGTCCCCAAATGAAGCGTCCCTGATTGATGCTGCCCGCCGTCTACTCCCCCGCCGAGGTGGAGGCCCGCTGGTACGCCGAGTGGGAGTCGCTGGGAGCGTTCAAGCCCAATCCGCAGGCCGCCAAGGGCCCCTTCACGATCGTCATCCCGCCTCCCAACGTAACCGGCATCCTGCACATGGGCCACGCACTCAACAACACCCTGCAGGACATCCTGATCCGCCTCCGGCGCATGGAGGGTTACTGCACCCTGTGGGTTCCCGGCACCGATCACGCAGGGATCGCCACCCAGAACGTGGTGGAGCGGGAGCTGGCGAAAGAGGGGCTCAGCCGCCATGCGCTCGGCCGGGAGAAGTTCGTCCAGCGCGTCTGGGAATGGCGCGAGCGGTACGGCTCGACGATTGTCACACAGCTTCGCCGGCTCGGCTCCTCCTGCGACTGGAGCCGGGAGCGCTTCACCATGGACGAGGGGCTGTCGCGCGCGGTGCAGACCGCGTTCCTGGAGCTGCACCGGGCCGGCCTGATCTACCGGGGGTTTTACCTGGTCCACTGGTGCCCGCGCTGCCAGACCGCCCTCTCTGACGAGGAGGTGGTGCACGAGCAGGTGAAGGGCCACCTCTGGCACATCCGATACTCGGAGGGGATCGTCGTCGCCACGACCCGGCCCGAGACGATGCTCGGGGACGTCGCCGTGGCGGTCCATCCCAGGGATGACCGCTACCGGAGCTTCCAGGGGAAGCAGCTCATCCTGCCGCTCGTCCAGCGCCAGATCCAGGTCCTTGCGGACGACTTCGTGGACCGGGAGTTCGGAACCGGCGCGGTCAAGGTGACCCCTGCGCATGATCTGAATGACTTTCTGATGGCCCAGCGGCACGGCCTGCAGGCCATCCCGGTCATCGGTACCGATGGAAGGATGACCGCTCAGGCCGGTTCCGCCTACGCCGGCCTGGACCGGTTCGAATGCCGGAAGAAGGTCCTATCCCATCTGGAGAAGCAGGGGCTGCTGGTCAAAACGGAGGAATACGTCACCTCCATCGGCCACTGCTACCGCTGCAAGACGGTGGAGGAGCCCGCCCTCTCCCCGCAGTGGTTTGTGAAGATGGAGCCGCTGGCGAAGCTCGCCATCGAGGCGGTGGAGAGGGACGGCATGCGCTTCGTCCCGGAGCGCTGGGCCAAGGTCTATCTGGACTGGCTCCGAAACATCCGGGACTGGTGCATCTCCCGCCAGATCTGGTGGGGCCATCGGATCCCGGCCTGGTACTGCAACCGCTGCGTTCCCCTTGAAGTGGTGGAGCGGCAGATGACGAGCGTGGTCGCGGGCCGGATGCGCCTCGACGGCCCGAAAAGCGGCATCTGGGTGGGCCCGGGCGCTCCCCCCGCCTGCGATCGCTGCGGCGCCAACGATTGGCGGCAGGACGAGGATGTGCTGGACACCTGGTTCTCCTCCTGGCTGTGGCCCTTCTCGACGCTGGGCTGGCCGGAGCGGACAGAGGATCTCAAGAAGTTTTATCCGACCTCGATCCTGGTGACCGGCCAGGACATCATCTTCTTCTGGGTGGCCCGCATGGTCATGGCGGGCAAGTTCTTCCTCAAGGCGATCCCCTTCCGCGAGGTCTGCATCCACGGCATCATCCGGGTCGAGGGCGGGAAGAAGATGTCCAAGTCCCTGGGCAACATCATTGATCCGCTGGAGGTGATTGACCGGATGGGGGCGGATGCGCTGCGGTTCAGCATCGCCCACATGACGTCCGAAGGCCAGGACCTGTACCTCTCGGAGGAGAGGTTCCTGCTCGGCCGGAACTTCGCCAACAAGCTCTGGAACGCCGCCCGCCTCATCCTCGAGGGTGTCCCCTTGGGGACAGTCCCCAAAGGGACACCCTCCGCTCTCACGCTGGCGGATCGGTGGATCCTCAGCCGGCTGCAAGCGGTGATCGGCGAGGTGACGGAGGCCCTTCACGCGTACCGGTTCAACGATGCCGCGCGGGGCCTCTACCGGTTCCTCTGGCACGAGTTCTGCGACTGGTACCTGGAGATCGCGAAGATCCAACGCGCGGAGGCCGAGCCGCGTCGCCGGACGACGACCCAGGCGATTCAGGAAAAGGTCTTCGAGACCACCCTGCGGCTGCTCCACCCGTTCATGCCCTTCATCACGGAGGAGTTGCGGCAGAGGTTTGCACCGGACGGATCGATCCTGTCGGCCCGCTGGCCGGAGCCCGACCCGTCCCTCAGCGACCCAGAGGCGGAGAGGGCGTTCGGGAAGCTGCAGGCCCTGATCACCGAGGTCCGCGAGATCCGGGCGACCTTTCGCGTCCCGCAGCGTGAGAAGGTGGATCTGAAGGTGAGGGCGGCGGGCGATTCCGAGCTTCTGACCCGGCACGGGGCGCTCATCGAGCGGCTGGCCGGGGCGCAGCGGCTGGAGGTCTCGAGCCGGCTGGATCGGCCGGCCGGCTCCGTCGCGGCTCATCTCGGGGAGTGGGATCTCGCGATCCCGCTGGCGGGCCTGGTGGATCTTGCAGGGGAGCGGGCGCGGATCGAAAAGGAAATCCGGGGATTGGAGAACCGGGGTGAGGTCAAGCGGAACCGGCTGAAGGACGCCTCCTTCCGGGCGAAGGCGCCGGCGGAGGTGCTGGCCGAGGAGGAAGGATCGCTACAGGAGCTGGAGCGGCAGCTCGCGCGCTGGAAGGAGAGCCTCCGGCAGCTGGCATGAGCCCACCCGCGCGGGATCCTTGCGCAGGCCTCTGCTTCCGGCCACCGTCGGATGGCCTGGGAGCGGGGTCCGAGCCCGGTTCCCGCGAGGGGAGGGGCCCACCGCGCACTTCGTGAGGCGGAGCGGGCAGGGATTGCCGGGGAGCTTGAGGGAGGCAAGAGCGAGGCCGAACGGGAGCGAGCGATCCTCGCTGGGGATCGCGAGCGGTGCGCGGGCGGGGCCCTCCCCGAAGCGGGGATGGCTCGGACCTGGGGATCACCGCCCAGAGAGGTGATGGGGTGAAGCTGGAGAGGGAACAGGTGCTGCCGCTCATCACGGCGGCCCTGAAGGAAGATGTGGGGTCCCGGGATCTCACCTCCGGGGCGCTCATCGGCCGCACCGAGAGCGCGGAGGCGGAGCTGGTCCTACGCCAGGAGGGTGTTTTGGCCGGTTTGGAAGTGGCGGAGTGGGCCTTCGGTGCGGCGAACGCAAGCATCCGGTTCCGGCCCGCCGCGCGCGACGGCCAGCGGCTTTACCCGAACAAGGTGCTGGCCTATCTGGAGGGCTCTGCACGGGGGATCCTGGCCGGCGAACGGGTGGCCCTCAATCTCCTCTGCCACCTCTCCGGGATCGCCACCCTCACCCGGGCCTTCGTGGAGAAGGTTCGGGGAACCGGCGCGAAGATCTTCGATACCCGCAAGACCACCCCGAATCTCCGGCTGCTGGAGAGGTACGCGGTCTCGGCGGGAGGAGGCGTCAACCATCGCATCTCCCTCGCTTCCCAGATCCTGATCAAGGAGAATCACCTGCGTTTGGTGGCGCGGTCGCGGCCGGTCCCCTCGACGATCGAGGAAGCGGTCCGAAAGGCCCGCGCCTCCAGCCAGAAGGGTGCGATCGTGGAGGTGGAGGTGACGAACCTCCAGGAGTTTCGGCAGGGCTTGAGCGCTCGGGCTGATGTGATTCTGCTGGACAACATGAGGTTGACGGAGATCCAGGAGTCGGTGCGGCTTCGCAACGCCCTGGCCCGCTCCAAGCGGGGCGTCCGGGTGCTGCTGGAGGTTTCGGGAGGGATCACGCTGGAAACGGTGCGCGCGGTGGCGGAGTGCGGGGTCGACCGGATCTCGGTCGGGGCCCTCACCCATTCCGCCCCGGCGCTGGACATCTCCCTGGAGGTGATCGAATGACGCAGCTCGTCATCTATCTCATCTGTGTCGCCCTTCTCGTCCTGGGAAGCCTGGGCTTCATCGCCGCCTTAGGGATCTCCGGCAGGATCCGGATGATGCTCGCCTGCCTGGCGGCGTGCGTTCCGATCGCAGCGGGCATCTGGCTCTTCCAGTCCTCGGGCCTGAGGAGTGGCGACTTCGATCGCCTGCTGGCCGCAGCCACGCAGGACATCCAGCAGATGCCCCAGAATCTCAAGGAGGCCCAGTCCGTGCGCTCCACGCTGAAGGAGATGCTCCACTCGTCTCCATGACAGAGGGAAAGGCCGGCTTCCGGCTGGTCAGCGACATGACCCCCAAGGGAGACCAGCCCGAGGCGATCCGGGCGCTGGTGGACGGGGTCAAGCGGGGCGAGCGATTCCAGACGCTGCTGGGGGCGACCGGTACCGGGAAGACATTCGTCATGAGCCACCTGATCGCCCAGATCCAGCGGCCGGTCCTCCTCCTGAGTCACAACAAGACCCTGGCCGCGCAGCTCTACGCGGAGCTCAAGAGCTTCTTTCCCGAGAACGCGGTGGAGTACTTCGTCAGCTACTACGACTACTACCAGCCGGAGGCGTACATCCCGCAGACCGACACCTACATCGAGAAGGACTCCTCCATCAACGACCGGCTGGACCGGCTGCGGCTGGCGGCGACCACCTCCCTCCAGTCCCGCGAGGACGTGATCATCGTCTCCTCCGTCTCCTGCATCTACAACCTCGGCGACCCGGAGGAGTACCGCGCCCTGCTGCTCTTCCTGGAGGTGGGGCAGGAGGTTCCGCGCCGGGATCTGCTCCGCCGGCTGGTGGGGCTCCTCTACGAGCGCAACGATGTGGATTTTGCCCGCGGGCGGTTCAGGGTGCGGGGCGACACGGTGGAGATCTTTCCGGCCTATGCGGAGACAGCGGTTCGGCTGGAGCTCCTCGGGGATCGGATCGAGCGGATCTCGGTGGTCAACCCGGTCACGGGAGAACGTCTCCAGCAGATGGACCGCTTCGCGCTCTACCCCGCCAAGCATTTCATCACCGGCGAGGACCGGATCGAGGGGGCGCTGGCCTCCATCGAGCAGGAGCTGGGGGAGCGGCTGCGCGAGCTCAAGGCGCAGGGGAAGCTCCTCGAGGCGCAGCGGCTGGAGTCCCGCACCCGCTACGACATGGAGATGCTGCGGGAGGTGGGATACTGCCACGGCGTCGAGAATTACTCGAGGGCCCTCTCCGGCCGGGCCCCCGGCTCCCGGCCCTGGTGCCTGCTCGATTACTTTCCCGGCCCGTTTCTCACCATCATCGACGAGTCCCATGCGACGATCCCGCAGGTGCGGGGGATGTACGAGGGGGACCGGGCCCGGAAGCAGGTGCTGGTGGATTTCGGCTTCCGGCTGCCCTCCTGCCTGGACAACCGGCCCCTTCGATTCGGGGAGTTCGAGCAGCTCATTCAACAGACGCTGCTCGTCTCGGCCACCCCCGGCCCCTACGAGCTCCAGCTCACCAAAGGGCAGGTGGTGCAGCAGGTGATCCGCCCCACCGGCCTGCTGGATCCGGAGATGGAGGTCCGGCCCATTGGGGGCCAAGTGGATGACCTGCTGGCCGAGGTCCGGCGGCGCGCGCAAGTCGGAGAGAGGACGCTGGTCACCACGCTGACCAAGCGGATGGCGGAAGACCTGGCGGCGTATCTCAAAGAGGCGGGCCTGCGCGTCACCTACATCCACTCCGATCTGGATGCCTTCGAGCGGGTCGAGATCCTGAGGAACCTGCGGCTGGGGACATTCGACTGCGTCGTCGGCATCAACCTCCTGCGGGAGGGGCTGGACCTGCCCGAGGTCTCCCTCGTCTGCGTGCTGGATGCGGACAAGGAGGGCTTCCTCCGTTCGCCCACGACCCTCATCCAGGTGGCGGGCCGGGCCGCCCGGCATCTGAACGGCCGGGTGCTCCTCTACGCCGACCAGATCACCGATTCCATGCGGCAGGCGATGACCGAGACGGAGCGCCGGCGCAAGATTCAGATCGAGTATAATAGGAAGCACCGGATCACCCCGCGCTCCGTCGAGAAGGCGATCCACGCCGGCATCGAGGAGGCGGCGAAGGAGGAGGCGCAGGAGGTAGTTCGGGAGGCGGCCGGCTTCGACGCCGACCGCTTTGATCTGGAGCAAGTGGTGGCTGAGCTGGAGGAGGAGATGGAGCTGGCCGCGCGGAACCTGCACTTCGAGAGAGCGGCGGTCCTGCGTGACCAGATCTCGGAGCTGCGGTCCAAGGGGGTCTCCGGCCTGGCCGGCGTCGAGCCGGGGCCGGAGCGGAAGAGGCACCAGGGGCGTCGATGGAAGAAGAGGTTCTCGATACGTTAAGGGCGAGGCGGGGCTCCTTCGTCTCGGGGGAGGAGTTGAGCCGCCTGGCGGGGGTCACGCGCGCGGCCATCTGGAAGGAAGTCCAAAAGCTCCGGGAACAGGGGTACCGGATCCTGGCCCAGCCCCACGCCGGCTATCAGCTGCTTTCAATCCCGGATCGGATGATCCCGCAGGAGCTGACCTGGAACCTGCGCACCCGGAGGATCGCGCGGCGGGTGTACGCCTATGAGAGCACCGGATCCACCATGGACGTGGCGCATCGGCTCGCCTCGGCAGGGGAGCCGGAGGGCACCGTGGTTGTTGCGGAGGCGCAGGCCCAGGGCCGCGGCCGCCTCGGGCGGCGATGGCTTTCCCCCAAAGGAAAGGGGATCTATCTTTCGGTGATCCTCCGTCCGCCGCTGCCCCTTTCTTCCGTGGCGCACGTGACGCTCATGGCGGCGGTCGCGGCCGCCCGGGCGATCCAGTCCTCAGCGGCGAGCCACCCGCAGATCAAGTGGCCCAATGACATCCTCCTGGGCGGCAGGAAGGTCGGGGGAATCCTCACGGAGCTCCACGCGGAGCTCAATCGGATCCACTTTGTGACCGTCGGGATTGGGCTGAACGTCCGTGCCTTCGCCCACCTGCCCGCCTACGCCAGCTCCCTGGACCAGGAGACAGGCGGTCGGGTGAACCGCCTGGGGCTGGCGCGCGCGCTCCTCCTGGAGCTGGACCGCGCTTACGACACCTTGCTGACGCAGGGGATTGCACCAATCCTGGAGGCCTGGAGGGGGTTCGCCGAGTTCCTCGGCCGCCGGATCCGGGTGGCGCTTCAGAACCGGGTCGTGGATGGGCAGGCGATGGACGTCGATTCCAACGGGGCCCTCTTGGTCCGGACCGACACCGGAATCGTGGAGCCGGTCTCTGCCGGCGATGTGTTGATCGTGCGATGAAAAAGACCGCGGCCCTCCTGCTCTTCCTGCTCGGCATCGCGTCCGGGGACACCCCGTCTGGAGTGGCCGAGGAGGAGGCGCCCCCCCGCTCGACGGTCGTTGTGCTGGAGCTGACCGGGGTCATCGATCCGGCGTTGGCGCGATACACGGCGCGTGGCCTGGAGCAGGCGCGGGAGGAGAAGGCCTCGGCGGTGGTGATCCGGCTGGATACGCCGGGCGGGCTGGACGGCTCGATGCGGAAGATCATGCAGGCGATCCTCGACTCCCCCGTTCCGGTGATCACGTACGTCGCCCCCGCCGGCGCGCGGGCCGCCTCGGCAGGCGCCTTCATCGTCCTCGCCAGCCACGTCGCCGCCATGGCCCCGGGGACGAACATCGGCGCCGCGCATCCGGTCCAGTTGGGCGGGTCGGATGCCGGGGGAGACTCCGGTTCCAAGGAGAGTGGGGAGAAGGAGGGGAAGGAATCCAGCGAGTCCGGCGAGTCCGTGCTGGAGAAGAAGATCACCAGCGATGCGGCGGCTTACATCCGCGCGATTGCGGAGCTGCGGGGCCGGGACGTGAAATGGGCGGAGGCCGCTGTGCGCGAGAGCCGCTCCTCCACCGCCCAGGAGGCCCGGAAGGAAGGGATTGTGGAGATCATCGCTGAAAACATGGAGGATCTGCTGCGGCAGGCCGAGGGCCGGCAGGTGAAGACCGTCTTCGGTTCGGTGGTTCTTTCGGTGGAGGGCCAACCGCTCCGGACCCTCCCGATGTCCCTCATGGAGAAGATCCTGCACGGGTTGGCCCATCCCAACGTCGCGTACATCCTGCTGCTCCTGGGGGTCTACGGCCTCATCTATGAATTGGCCACTCCCGGCACCGTCTTTCCGGGAGTGGTGGGGACGATCCTGCTGGTGCTGGGCCTGGTGGCGCTGGAGACGCTGGAGGTCAACTGGGCCGGCATGGCGCTCATCGCGCTGGCCATCCTCTTCTTCGTCGCGGACATCCATCTGCCGGGATACGGGGCCCTCACCCTCGGCGGGCTGGTCGCCTTCGTGCTGGGCTCCATGATGCTCTTTCCGCAGGCGCGGATCCCCGGGCTTCGCCTCCCGTGGGGATTGATCGGGACGGCCGCCGCGGTCACGGCGGGGTTCTTCCTGGGGATCGTGGGGGTGGCGGTGCGGGCGCTCAAGCGGAAGGTAGCCAGCGGCACCGCGGCGCTGATCGGGGCGGTGGGCAGCGCCAAGACGGAGCTGCGGCCGGAGGGGATCGTGCATGTCCAGGGGGAGGAGTGGCAGGCGCGGGCGCCGCATCCGGTGCCGAAGGGGGCGAGGGTTCGGGTGACAGGGGTGGAAGGGCTGACGCTTCATGTCGAACAAGACCAGGAGGAGCGAAGATGATTCCGATGGGTGTGCTGCTGCTTGTCGTAGTTCTGATCCTCGTCTCGATGATCCGGATCGTTCCGGAGTACCGCCGGTTGGTGGTGCTGCGCTTGGGTAGGGTGATCGGCGCCAAGGGCCCGGGGGTGGTGGTGATCCTGCCGGTCGTGGATCAGCCGGTCACGGCTGACTTGCGCGAGACGTATCTGGAGATCCCCCGGCAGACCTGCATCACCAAGGACAACGCCCCCATCTCGATCGACTTCCTCATCTATTCCAAGGTGGTGGAACCGATCGCCTCGGTGATCCAGGTCCGGGACTATGCCGGTGCCGCCATGGGGATCGCCACCACGACCTTGAGGGCGGTGGTCGGAGACATCCCGCTCGACGACGTGCTGGCCAAGCGGGAGCAGATCAACCACGTCCTGCGCGCCAAGCTCGATGAGGTCACCGAGCGCTGGGGGGTCAAGGTCACCTCCGTCGAGATCCGGGAGATCTCCCCGCCCAAGGATGTCCAGGAGTCGATGAACAAGCAGATGACCGCGGAGCGGAACCGCCGCGCCATGGTCCTCGAAGCGGACGGCCAGAAGCAGGCCAACATCACGGTCGCTGAGGGGGAAAGGCAGTCCGTGATCCTAAGGGCCGAGGGAGCCAGGCAGGCGGCGATCCTTGGAGCCGAGGGGAACCGGCAGGCCGCCATCCTGAACGCCGAGGGGTACGCCCTTGCCCTGTCCAAGATCTTCGAGTCGGCGAAGAACGTGGACGCCAAGACCATGTCCCTCCAGTACCTGGAGGCGCTCAAGGCCCTGGGCGCCAGCCCCTCCACCAAGTTCGTGATCCCGACGGAGCTGACGAACCTCCTGGCTCCCTTCACGGGTCTGGTCAAGAGCTCCACCGAGCCCGCAGGGAAGCACTGATTCTCAGTTCCGGGACGCGAGCAGAAGGAAGGCCAGGCCGCAGGCGACCAGCGTGGCGAGCAGAACGAAGAGGACGGCGAGCGCCGCCGGATCCGCATCGACAACCCCCGTCTGGCGGGCGATGAGGCCAGGTTGGAGCGGCCGATGATGGTCGAGAATCCCCTGAAGCTCTCCCCTATCCAGCCAGAGGCCGCTGCATCTGGCGCAGCGGTCCACTTGGACAGCCAGCTCCCCGCCGTAGTCCGTTTCTTCCAGGGGTTGGGAACAGCGGGGGCAGTCTGCCCGCTTCTCGGAGTGGGAAGGTTTTCTGCCGGTACCGGCGGGTTGGGGTGGGAGGTCCGGTAGATCGGTGGGGCTGCCGGTGAGGTGAGCCAGTTCCGCTGCGTCCAGCCAGATCCCATCGCACAACTCGCACCAGTCCAGGGTGATCCCCTTGGAGCCGATCGGGCGCATCTTCGCGTGATCAACCGGGCAGTTCATCGGAGCCTTCTCAAGGCTATCCTGTCCCGAGGCGCTTTGTCAACGCCGACGCAGAGAAAGTGAGCCCGATGCCGATCTTCTCCATCATGACAGCGGTTGCGCTGGCCCTGTGGGTGGGAGGGCTCGCCCTGTTCATGGGGGTCGTGGCGCCCGTCTCCTTCCGCCGGTTCAGCAGAGAGGAAGCGGGCCGGTACCTGGCGGCCCTCTTTCCGGCGGTGGATCGGTGGATGCTGGTCTGGGCCGGGGTGACTCTGGCCAGTCTCTATGGGCTGTTCCTCAAGCAGCATTTCGCGCTGCGCTCGCTCGTCCTGGAGCTGCCGGTTGCGGCCATGGCGGCGCTGACCTACTACGCGGGAGTGGTCTTGCACCCGCAGATCCAAGACCTCAGGCGAAGGCTTGCCCTTCCAGAGCTGCAGGGCACCGCTCACCAGGCCAAGCTGGAGTTTGCATTCGGTACCCTCCACCGGGCCTCTGTCCGCGTCCACGCAGTGATCCTTTTCCTGGGGCTGTTCTCCCTGGCATGCGCCTCACGGCTTCTCTAAGAAGGCTGGTCAGCTTCAGGGAAAGCCCGCATCGTCTTGGGCTTTCCTTCGGCCTGGGGATCTTTTTGGGGATCATCCCGGGCACCGGGGCCCTGGCGGCCGCAGCGGTCGCTGCGGTGCTTCGGCTGAACCTTCCCCTCATGGTGGCCGGGGCCCTGCTCACCAATCCGCTCACCACGGCGCTGGTCTACGGGACAGGCTACCTTCTGGGCGGCTTCGTGCTCGGCGACCTGCTTCCGGAGGCCCCCTGGATGCGCGTGGCCTCTCAGACCGCAGTGGGCACCACCGTGCTGGGCGCGGCGGTGGGTGGGCTCGGTTACCTGTTGGTTTGGGCCATGGTTTTGCTCAGGCGCAGCCATGCTTCTGGCCGTTGACGTCGGCAACACCAGCATCGCGGCGGGGGTCTTCCGGGGAAGACGGCTCATTTCCAGCGGCCGGATCCCCACGGGAAAGCTCCGCTGGGCGGGGAGGAGGCCGGCATCGGCGAAGCAGTCCGCCAGAGCCTTGAGGGCTCTGCTCCGAACCCTGAGGGTTTCCGCGGGGGATCTGCAGGGGGTGATCATCTCCAGCGTCGTTCCCCAGGTCACCGGGCCGCTGGTGCGCGCGGTTCGGGCCGTTGGGCTTCCCCGGCCCCAGGTGCTCGGCCGGGATCTTCAGGCGCCAGTTGTCAACCGGTACCGGATCCCCTCCCAGGTGGGCCAGGACCGGCTGGTCAATGCCGCAGCGGCCCGCTTCCTCTATAAGGGGCCGGCCATCGTGGTGGATTTCGGAACGGCGGTGACCATCGACCTCGTGAACGGCCGCGGGGAGTACCGGGGAGGGATGATCGTCCCCGGGCTCGAGATCTCCCTGGAGGCCCTGGCGACCCGCACCGCCCTCCTTCCGAGGATCCCCCTTGCGCCGCCCAGGGAGTTCCTCGGCAGGGACACGCGCAGCAGCATGGCGAGCGGCCTCTTCTTCGGATTCGGTGCCCTCTGCGACGGCCTTGTCCGGCGGCTGAAGGCGCAGTACGCCCCCAGGGCTGTGGTGATTGCCACCGGAGGCCATGCGGGGCTCATCGCTCCTTTCTGCCGCACGATCCAGAAGGTCAATACGAACCTCACCCTGCAGGGGCTTGCCCTCACCCACGAAAAAAATTGTTACAACTGCCGTCCTGTTCGGGATCTGAGGAAAGAGGCTGAAGCGCTGGGGATTCGGAATCCCGGTCGGCTCAACAAGAACGCGTTGATCGAAGCCATCTGCGATGCCTTGGAGAAACCTCCAAAGCGTCGCAAAAGTTTCTGAAGGCGGACCACCAGATCTCGGAATTTAAGAAGGCAATCCTCGGCGGGGCATTCACTTTGATTTGCACCGTTTATTTCTCTGCACTGCTTTTCGTCTTCATTGTGATGCCCTTGGGGAAGCTGATCGCCTGGCTCTTTGGCTCATCCCGCTTCTGACCACTCCGCGTCTTTTTATTTCCAGATACCCCTCGGTCTCCACCTGAAAAATTTGCCTATCTGGGCTGCTTAGCGTTATAATCCCGTATCGGCATCATTCTCGCTTTTACCGGCAGAGAGGGATGCCGCTTTATTGTTTCCGGCGGTCTTAAAGTGGGGGGTATTGCATGAGCGAGATGTCTGAATGGGAGAAAGCCCAGCTAAAGCCGGGCGACTTCAGCCCACTGGGCCTGAAGGTCTTTAAGGCGTTGTTCTCCCTGGGGATTTCGGTTCCGCTGACCTTAGCACTCTATGGAATCGTGACGTACCTCATCGGTTGGACCCGATAAGGGAAACGCCCTCTTGGGAGGCATATGCCGACAATATCATCGTGGGTCACCGTTAGGAAAAAACCCGATGATCTATACCGACTGCTGAAGTCTCTCGATCACTACCCGTCCTTCCTCACCCACGTCGAGCACCTGAAAGTCCTCTCCTCCTCCAACGACACCGCCCTAGCTGAGTGGTGCATCAACATCAGCGGAACCCCCCTTCGCTGGAAGCAGTTGGACATCTACGACGACGCCCAGGCCCGCATCCGGTTCAGAATGCTGGAGGGGGACTATGAGCAGTATGAGGGCGAATGGAAGCTCCAGCCGGAGGGAGAAGTAACCCGCCTCTCCCTCACGGCGAACATCGAGTGGGGGCTGCCGCACCTCTCCCGCTACGTCGATCCCTTCCTTCAGCGGAAGGCGGAGTTGACCATCCGCAGTATGCTCCGGGCCATCAAGCGGCGGGCCGAAATGGGAGACGGCTTTAGGCCCTACATCCCGACGGTGAGCGAGCTGGTGGAGTTTCCGAATCGGGACGGCAGGAAGATCGTCGGCTTCTTCGACCATCTCCAATTCGGTTTTGAATCCCTCCCATTCATCGTGATGCCCCCAGGCTACGGTGAAACGAAGCGGGATGCCTTGACCGCTGCTTATTACCTCGTGCGGAACGGGTTCAACGTCCTTCGGTACGATGCCACCGATCACGTGGGGGAAAGCGAAGGGGACATTACTAGTACGACCATGGCGAAGATGAAAGCCGATCTCCTATCGGCCTTTGACTTCATCGGGGCAAGGTTCCAGGTCAACCGAGTGGGCGCAATCGCCAGCAGTCTAGCCCAGCGCATGGCGCTCAAGGCCGCCGCCGAGGATTCCCGCATCGTCTTCCTGCTGGGAGTCGTTGGCGTTGTGAACCTCCGTGAAACACTGAAGGCGATCTATCGGGAGGACATCATCGGCGACGTGGCCAGTGGGAGGGTCAAGGATACCTACGATGTTCTTGGGTTCAATATAGACAAAGCCTACCCTGTTACGGCGATTCAGGACGCTTACCACGATTTGGAGAGTGCCATCGAAGATGCCAAACGCCTCCATGTTCCCCTGGTGTTTTTAGTCGCCGAGAAGGACCCCTGGATCAAACTCGACGATGTAAGAGTCGTCCTCGAATCCTCCCGCCAAGGCGAGATGCACCTGATCCCGGAGGCCATGCACCAGATTTTTGAGAATCCCCGGGCCGCTAAGGTCGCCCTGAGGCAGATGGTGGTCAGCGCAACCAAGCACCTCACAGAAAGGCATCTCAATCTCTCGGAAGTTGTCGAACCCAACCTGCGGGAGCTGGCCACTCAGAACCAGCTTGAACGGGAGCGCCTCCGGGGGCTTATACAGGTAACCCCCCATGGAGAACAGCAGTTTTGGCAGGAATACCTGGGCAGCTATCAGATGTTGGCCAAGGTGCCTGACTACCGGGCCTACGTGGAATTGATCCAGCGGCTCTTGGGGGTGCCCAGGAAAGGCCATGTGGTACTTGATGCCGGATGCGGAGTCGGCTATTACGGAGCGTGGCTTCTCTCCCGTCTTTCTGTCGCAAACCAGAACGTTCCCCAGGGGGATCGGGTTCATTCCTTCGGTGGACATTACATCGGCCTGGACTTCATTGATTCAGCGCTCCGTCAGGCCATTGCCAAGCACAAAGAGATCGTCGCCTCGCTTCAACAGGAAAACGCCGCCGACCAGGGCGGTCCCGGGATACTTCAGCTCCATTACCTTCATGCCGATCTCAACTTCCGCACCCCGCTGGCGGATGGTTCCGTTGACAAAATCTGTTGCAGCCTGGTTTTACCCTACGTATCAGACCCACTGGCTAGCCTCAACGAGTTAGCCAGGGTGCTCAGGCCCGGGGGTCGAATCGTCGTAACCTCCCTGAAGCCTTACGCAGACCTGTCGGAGATCTACCGCAATTTCGTCAGCCAGGCCCAAAGCGAGCAGGACATTGTGGAGGCTCGACGGCTCCTCAGCAGCGCCGGGCGGATCAAGCAGAAGGAAGGCGAGGGGTACTATCACTTCTTCTCGGAGCGCGAACTGACGGCCCTGATGATCGCCGCAGGATTGGAGCGGGTTAAAGTCTATCGCTCATTTGGCAATCAGGCGAACGTCGCCATCGCTGCCAAGCGGTCCCACTCATCGACCGGGAAGCGGTGAACCCCCTGGTCCTCTACTGCGCCCTCAGCGCAGCCGTCAACGCTCTAACCAGCTTTTCCCTCGGCCTCTACGTCATCGCCACCAATCCAAGGCCGCTGGCGAGCCGGACTTTCTTCGGCTTCGCTATGAGCGTCGGCTTCTGGAGCCTCTGTTACACTTTCTGGCAGACAAGCGCCCAACCTGACCAAGCCCTGTTCTGGACCCGGGCACTGATGGCCGGTGCCATCTTCATTCCGACCTTCTTCATCCACTTCGTCATCACCTTCCTCGGGATCGACTCTACGAAGCATCGCCTTGTCCGACTCTCATATGTGCTCAGTGCGATATTCCTCTGTTCAGACCTTACACCCCTCTACATCTCTGGCGTTACGGAAAGGATGGGTTTCAACTTCTGGCCGATCCCTGGGCCGTTCTTTCACCCCTTCCTCCTGCATTTCAGCGCTTGCGTGATCTACGCCCACTTTCTCATGTACCGTGAACTTCAGGTCACTGCTGGGGATCGCAGAAACCAGATCAAGTACGTCTTTCTCGGGACGCTCATCGGGTTTGGCGGCGGCTTTACGAACTTTCCCCTCTGGTACACCATCCCGATCCCGCCCGTCGGAAACGCCCTCGTCGCTCTCTACGTAGCCATGGTGGCATACGCCATCGCCCGCTATCGCTTGCTCGACGTGAACGTGGCCTTGATGAGGATGGGGGTTTTTACCGCCGTCTACATTCCGCTCCTCATCCTGCCCTTTGTCCTGGGCAAGCTTTTCCAGCCGTCCCTTACCGCTCTCTTGGGCTTGAACTGGTGGATGGTTCCCATGGTAGCGGAGGCTTTCTTTGCGACGCTTGGCCTGGTGGCATACCGATATGTCCGGCAGCGGGCAGAGAACCGAATCCTTGCCGATCAGCGCCGTTACCAGCAGCTCCTTGTGGCGGCTGCCGAAGAGATGCTGAAGATTTTCGACCTCCGAAAACTGCTTCGGAGAATCGTTGGGTTGGTTGTCACGCAAGTCAGACTTTCCTATGCGGCCATCTACCTGCAAGAACAGGAAGGGGAGCCGTTCCGATTGCAAGTTTCCCGAGGGGAAAAGGTGGAACTGCCCGATTCGTTCGATCAGAACGACGCCATGGTACATTACCTCTGGGCCTTGGAGGGCGCTGTGGGGACGGAAGAACTGAGGCGTTCCGCCCAGACCGTCCGGGGTAGTCAGTCCAAGCAGCTTGCCAAGGTGAGTGGCCGTTTAACGCACATGAAAGCCAGCGTGATAATCCCCGCTTTCCTCAAGCGCAGACTGACCGGATTTATGGTCTTGGGTCGGAAAACTTCCGGCCAGATGTTCACACAGGATGATCTCTCCACCTTCGGCGCTTTGGCTCATCAGGCAGCCATCGCTATCCAAAATGCCAGACTCTACCGGCGCGGGGTGAACCTCAGCAAGCTGGAAGCCGCCGATGAGCAGCTCTCCGCCATGGGCCATGAAATGGGGAACGTCCTGCACATCGGGACCACCTGCGTGGGGACCCTGAAAGAAGGTCTAAAAGGTTCCACCGAGTTGCCACCGAGGGAGAAGCTGATCGAGCATCTGGATCGCGCCGAGAGAGCCCTCCTTCGAGGCCACGACGTGATTGAGGACGCGAAGGAATATAAAAGAGTCTCCGGCCAGGCGGGACTCCACACCGTGCCTCTTGCCCAATTCATCGAGGAGGCCGTCAAGAAACTCCAAAAACGGTTTGAGGACTCCCCAAACATCAGGGTGATCCTGGATCTGCCTGAGAATCTGCCTCCCGTGGAGGGGCTGGCGACTCTACCTCTGCTTCCTCTGAACCTGCTGGCCATCCCCTTCTGGGGCCTCGCCGCCTCCATCTATCCAGAGGGAGGAACCATCATGATCAAGGGCCTGGCGGACACCCAGCGCAACCACGTGGAGCTTATCGTCGCCGACGACACCGCCGAGTCCCTGCGCAAGTACCTGGAGAACCCTAATCGGGTCGGCGATGAAGCATTTCCCACCCGAAGCCGTCACGGGGCTTTCTACTACTTCGTCGTCAAGAAAACCGTCTCGGACCACTACGGCAGGCTGGTCGTGCTGGATGGCCCCGGCCCTCTGGGGCCGAAGGGTTCGGAGGGAACCAACCCTGGGAAGGGCACCACGATGCTCGTGCAGTTGCCCCTCAAATACACGCCTCCTAAGCCGGAGGAAATCGAGGAGGAGATCCTTGGGAACCCGCCTTGAGCTGGTCAGCCGCTGGATCACCCAGCGGCTGCCGGGGCGCAAACCCCCGCCCCCGCCGCTGACTCCCCGCCCGGAGTTGTGGCCCAAGGTGCAGGCGATTCTCGCAGAGCACACCCACATTCCCCAGAGAGAGATCACCCCTCAGGCGCATCTGATCGATGACTTGGGGTTGGACTCCCTGGATTCGGTGGAGCTGGTGATGAGTGTCGAGGAGGAGTTTGGGATCGAGATTCCGGATGAGGCGGCCGAGAAGCTGACCACCGTTCCGGAACTGTTACAATACCTGGAGGAGAGATTGAGGAATGGCGAGCGTTCTGATCGTTGACGACGAAAAAGACACAGCGGAAACCATCAAGTTCTCATTTGAGATGAGTGGGCACACCTGCTGGATGGCCCCTGAGAGCACCCAGGCCCTTCAGATTCTCAAAGAGCATCAGCCGGATGTAGCCTTCGTGGATGTCCGACTGGACGGGAGCCCCTTAAACGGCCTGGGTATCCTCCAGGAAGCCAAGAAGCTACCCATCAAGACCAAGATCATCATCGTGACCGGCTACCCCGATCCCGAGACAGAGGCTAAGGCGAAAGAATTGGGAGCCGACGGGTATTTGATCAAGCCCCTTCCGATGGGCAAGTTAATGGAGGTCGTCAAGGGCCTCTGACCTGCCCCCCCAAACTAGACCGGAATCTCTCACTTCCTTGCCCTCACCCACGAAAAAAATTGTTGACAGGCCCGGCACCGGATGATATTTAATAAGCTCGATTAGCACTCTCATGTCGGGTGTGCTAACCAAGCCATAAGTATCCGCTGTCAACCTCGTTCATACCGCACGGTTGAACTCAGAGGACAGTCGAACTTAGAGGGGAGGTATCCATGGCGATTCAACCATTGGGCGACCGGATTTTGGTCAAGTCACTTGATGCGGAAGGGAAATCTTCCGGCGGCATCATCCTGCCGGACACAGCGAAGGAGAAACCGCAGGAGGGGAAGGTGGTGGCAGTCGGCAAGGGCCGCCTGCTGGAGGATGGGACCGTGAAGCCCCTGGAGGTCCGGGTCGGAGACACCGTTCTTTTTGCGAAGTATTCCGGTACCGAGGTCAGCCACAAGGACGAGGAGCTGCTGATCCTTCGGGAAGAGGACATCCTGGCGGTCGTCAAGGAATCCAAGAAATGACCGCGAAGCGGTCATCCCGAGCGTAGCGAGGGATCTCATAAATAAAAGGAGGTTTTGAAGAGAAAATGCCTAAGCAGCTGCTGTTCCACGAGGAAGCGCGCCGGGCCGTTCTCCGCGGGGTGGAGACCCTGGCCAAGGCGGTGAAGGTGACCCTGGGGCCCAAGGGCCGCAACGTGATCCTGGACAAGAAGTTTGGCTCTCCCACGATCACCAAGGACGGCGTCACCGTCGCCAAGGAGATCGAGCTGGAGGATCCGTACGAGAACATGGGTGCCGAGATGGTCAAGGAGGTGGCCTCCAAGACCTCCGACACCGCGGGAGATGGGACCACCACCGCCACGGTTCTGGCGGAGGCGATCTTCCGGGAAGGCCTGAAGAACGTCACGGCCGGGGCCAACCCCATGGCGCTGAAGCGGGGCATTGACCACGCCGTGGAGGAAGTGATCGAGGCCTTGAAGAAGCTCTCCAAGCCGATCAAGGAGAAGAAGGAGATTGCGCAGGTGGCCACGATTGCCGCCAATAACGACTCCGACATCGGCGAGCGGATTGCCGATGCGATGGACAAGGTCGGCAAGGACGGGGTCATCACGGTGGAAGAGGCGAAGGGGATCGAGACCACCCTGGAGATCGTGGAGGGAATGCAGTTCGACCAGGGGTATCTGTCGCCTTACTTCGTGACCGACGCGGAGCGGATGGAATGCATCCTCGAGGATCCGTACATCCTCATCCACGAGAAGAAGATCTCGGTGATGAAGGACATGCTGCCGCTGTTGGAAAAGATCGCCCGCACCGGCAAGCCCCTCCTGATCATTGCCGAAGAGGTGGAGGGGGAGGCGCTGGCGACCCTGGTGGTGAACAAGCTGCGGGGAACCCTCGCCTGCGCTGCGGTCAAGGCCCCCGGCTACGGGGATCGGCGCAAGGCCATGCTGGAGGACATCGCTGTCCTGACCGGCGGGCTTGCGATCACCGAGGACATCGGCAGAAAGCTCGAGAGTATTGACCTGAACGATCTCGGCCGGGCCAAGCGGGTCACGGTGGACCGCGAGAACACGACCCTCGTGGAGGGGGCGGGCAAGACGGGCGCCATCAACGGCCGCATCGCGCAGATCAAGAAGCAGATCGAGGAGACCGATTCCGACTATGACCGCGAGAAGCTGCAGGAGCGGCTGGCGAAGCTCTCCGGCGGTGTCGCGGTCGTCAAGGTGGGAGCGGCGACCGAGACGGAGATGAAGGAGAAGAAGGCGCGGGTGGAGGATGCGCTGCACGCGACCCGTGCTGCGGTGGAGGAGGGGATCGTCCCGGGCGGCGGGGTGGCCCTCCTGCGCACCCAGTCGGCCCTGGAGAAGCTCAAGTCGGAAGGGGATGACCGGGTCGGTGTCGAGATCGTGCGGCGGGCCCTGGAGGAGCCGATCCGGCAGCTGGCCCAGAACGCCGGAGTGGAGGGCTCGGTGATTGCCCAGAAGGTCAAGGAGGAAAAGGCCGCGGTCGGTTTTGACGTGGACAAGATGGGGTACAGCGACATGATCCAGGCCGGGATCATCGATCCCACCAAGGTGACCCGGCTGGCGCTGCAGAACGCCGCCTCGATTGCGGGGCTGTTGCTGACGACCGAGGCGCTGGTGACCGACATCCCGGAGAAGGAGAGGGCCGCTCCCGGAGGAGGGCATGGGATGCCGGGCGGCATGGGGGAGTATTAAGCCATGTCCGAGGCCGGTTTCAATCTCAAGCCTCTCGGGGACAAGGTGATCGTCGAGGTCCTGGAG
>CAYFHV010000014.1:0-8381 GCA_964343105.1 uncultured Planctomycetia bacterium
ATATCGGCGAGCTGTTTTTCCTTTTCAGCGTCTTTTAACCGATGTTCTTCCGCAACGGTGGTTATGGCTTCTTGACGAATTTGGATCCTTTCCGCATCCAGCGTCCGAGCAATCTCAAGCTGCATTGATGCCTGCTTGTCCTCTAATTCTCGCTGCCGCTTCCGCAGCGCAAGTTCTTCCGTCCTTGCAGCATCAAGCTTCTTTGACCGATCTTCCAACTGAGCTTTGAGATCAGACATCTCCACGCCAAGTGAGTCCTCGGCTGACCGTTTGGCACGTTGTTCAAGCTGCTCTTTTTCTTTCAGAAACTTGCGCTTATACTCTTCGGAAAGCTCTCCCCGAAGTCGTTGCTCGAGCTGACTGGAGATCGCTTCCGAAAGCTCAATCTTGGTGCCGCATTTTGGGCAACTTATATATTCTTGGGCCATAATCAGTACTCGCTTCTATGCTTCGTAAATTTTCAGTACTTCATCGTCGTAGTGGTTGCTGATCTTGATTGCGATCTTGCCCCTTGACGGCGGATCGAACGGACGATTCTTCGTTAGGGAAACGTTCCAGCTTGGAACGCCTCCTACAGCTTCTTCAGAGGCGGACCGAGGAATTTATCGCCGTTGAAATGGATCAGGTGTTCAGGCATCTCGGCTACCCACACATCGGTTTCCCATGCGATTTGACCTTGGAGTCAACACCAAAGGGGGGACTGCCCAATTCAATTTCAACTACTTTTAGGATAACCCTGCTGGAATTCCCTTACCAGATAATCTAGCCGTGTAACCGTCGCAAATGATCGTCTTTCTGCTACCCGATTTTTCAAAGGTTCTTTAAACCTGAAGAAGTCAAATCCTCCCCCACCCTGCCAACCTGCGCTTTTCGATATGCCTCCCGCTTCACCATCAACTACAAGCTGAAGCCGATGAGCACAATATGCAACAGCGTGGTCACCTTTCTCGATTCCAATATACTTCCGGCCCATCTTGTGCGCAACTGCAGCGGTAGTACCTGAACCGAGATACGCATCAAGAACCCAATCTCCAGGATCGGTGGAAATGCTCAAAACCCGATGAATCAACTGCTCAGGTTTGGGCGTATCAAATACCGGTTCATGAGGAAACATTTGAAGCAAATGCCTTTTTGCCGATTTGCTTGTTCCGACCTCTGAGGCGCTCCAAAGAGTTTGTGGGGTTAAACCACCTTCGCTATTATGGAGAAACACCTTCAGGCGCGGAACACAATTACCGCTCCGCCCGAACCATATGTTGTTTTTTTGAATCTCTTCCCGCATGCGCCGGCTGTTGAAGGCCCAGCATCTTCCTTTCGGAGGAGGATAACGTCGGCCACTTGGAGATACAACGTTGTAAAACTGGGCCGGCGTGGCGTGTCCAGCTTGCACGTTTGCAGAAACTGACTGCCACAGTCCTCGCGGATCGTTATCAGGATTTTTGTAACGGTTTCTAGCTTCGGGTGTAAATCCTAAACGATTTCGACTTTCTCTAAATGCAAGCGGGTTTTTCGCATAAACAAGGAGATATTCATGGTTGTTAGAGAACACCCGGCGATTCTCCCGAGTCGTGCGCTGCTCCCAGATTATTGTAGTTAGAAAATTCCGCCGTTTTAGAATTCCATCGGCGGCGACTTTCAGATAGTGCACCTCTCTATCATCAATGGAAATCCACAGGCTGCCATCGTCACTCAGCAAATCTCCCAAATACCCCAAGCGAGCGCTGATGCTCTCGATCCAGGATTCGTGGTCAAGACTATCCGTGTAGTGTGTGTACTGCTCTTGGTTGTTGTAAGGGGGATCGATGTAAATGCAGCGGAATTTCCCAGGGGTCAGTTGCGCAAGCGTTTTGAGTACGTCCAGATTATCACCCTGGACAATGGCGTTCCCGGTTCTTCGTTTTCCATATGATTGGGCTCGCAGATGCGTAAATTTTGATGCGCCAGCGATAGAGGTGGGGGCGAGAATTACATCGGCTTTTGTTTTCATAAGTTTCAAGCTACAATAGTCATTGTAATGAACCAACAGGCAACATTCAAGTTCTCCCGCACAACAGAGACAGTTTCGTCACAGAAAAAACTGGCTCCAAAAACCTTAGCACCTACGCGAGTTGCTCGTCTTTCTACATCTACACCTGAATTAACTCGCCCCATTCATTACCTAGGCAGCAAGCTTCGGATCGTGGATCTAATCCGAGAAACAGTGGGGCACGTCGATCCGTCTAATGGCCCTGTCTGCGATCTTTTCGCTGGTTCTGGTACAGTTTCGCTGGAATTTTCAAACTCCCGTACAGTTGTAGCAGTAGATATTCAAGAATATTCCAGAGTGCTCTGCTCTGCCCTGCTCAACACCCCCCCTGTTACCCCCAAAACCCTAGAGCACTATCTGAATACGGTGCGGTCCTCAGAACACGTTCGCTGCTTGTCTTGGGCGATAGAGCCGGTGGTGAATTACGAGGCGAGTTGCCAAAACCGTGCTGAGACTGGTGAGCTTGAGCCGCTCTGCCAGTTGCTCGACCACGGCTCGATCGTTTCGTTTGAGAAAAATCCAGGGCTGATCAAAGATGCTTCGCTATTTTCAGCCTTGAAGGAAACGGTTTCCCGCCTGCAAGAAACCGACCTGATTAAAACACCAAGTGCTTTAACCACGCGCTATTTTGGAGGAATCTATTTTTCGTATATCCAAGCGTCCCAAATAGACACGTTACTTGAAGCAACCACATCGCTTCCATCTTCGGTAAGAGATGTCTTTTTGGCTGCGATCTTAAGCACCGCAAGCGAGGTAGTAAATACCGTGGGCAAACAATTCGCACAACCAATTCGTCCTCGATTTTTGGATGGTAGACCTAAGCCCAACTTGGCCGAGCGCGTAGCTCGCGACCGGACTATTGATGCTATCGATGCTTATGAGAACTGGATAGCCCGTTACCTTGCATTACCGCGTTCGGATCAAAAGCATCTTGTCCTGCGAAACGATTATGCGGATGCTTTGGAGAATCTGCATGGCCGAGTCAGCGTTGTGTATGCAGATCCACCGTACACTCGCGATCACTATAGTCGGTATTATCATGTACTAGAAACCCTCTGCCTCCGCGATTGTCCAGCGGTTTCAACAGTGTGCATCAACGGCAATGAGCGGATGGGTAGGGGTATCTATCGAATTAATCGCTATCAGTCTCCCTTCTGTATCAAGTCAAAAGCTCCGCATGCCTTTTCTACCCTATTTGAAAAAGTACGGCGCTTAAATGTACCTCTCGTGTTGTCCTACTCGCCTTTTAAAAAGGATACCGGCGCAAGACCACGTTTAATGGCTATCAAAGACATTGCAGAGTTAGCCCGTAGATCATTCGGGCAAGTCAAAGTAGAAACTGCTGGCCGAATAGCACACAGCAAGTTGAACCGGTCGGATATGAATAAGGCTATTTCCTACGATGCAGAGACCTTCCTGATCTGCAAACCTTAATCTTGGACCTCTAAGGGCATTTTCCAGAGAGGGGATCCTGGCCAGATCGGTCGCATCTCCTCGGTGGTTGTGATAATACGCCGCATCCGGTCAGCCCGACCTGTCCATTTCGCGTCCAAGAAAGCATGGACGATGGCGCAATCGGGATCACTGGGCATCAAGAGCCGATACCTAAACGTGCGTGGGGCAATCCGAACAAAAACCACAATCGGGCGTCCCCTGTTCGGGTAGGATAATCCAGCCGCTGCTTCCAATTCAAATCTGAAGTTCCGGCTCCTAACGGAAACACTTGGACGAGTTTCTAAAGATCCTAATGCACCAGACAAATCAACGTGTTGCAACACAATTCGGCGCACGGCGCCCGGCTGCACACCAAAGAAGTTGCGGAAGCTGTTTAGATCGAAGTTCGCCTGATTCCATCGGCTTGCTGCACGGGGGATCTCAGCCACGAGTATCTCGCGTAAAAATACTGGCTCAGGAGTTTCCGCTCCGGTAGCTTCACCTTCTAGTTTCTCACTCGCTGCTTCCGCAATACCCACCCTTCGTTGCCGAATATTAAGCGCTGCACGAGCTAACACTTCCGCGTCATCCAACGGCCTTAAACGACTGGCATGATACTCAATCCACCGTGTCCATTGAACTTCCAAGTCACTAGCGGAATTAGCCCCGAGCTCGCCAATGGTGAATGCTTCCCAATTCCCCCTCATTCCTCTAGCAGTCAAATTGCCGGAACCAGCGACTAGGAAACCTTTAGATTTGTGCCGAAACCAGCAGAACTTCGGATGAAAGACCGACTGAGAGAGTGTGTGGTAGAAAACCTTCACCTTTAGCCCCGGGAGATCCCGGCTCATTTCTTGAAGAGCAGTTAGCGCCCGAATGTTTGTCACCTCATCAATACCAACGATAAGGTCGAAAGTTCCTTTTGTGGCGAAAACCACGAATACCTTATCCCTTAATAAAAGATCTACGCCTTCACGTGTTACAAAGGCAAATACACCAGCCCCACGAATAGCTCCTTCGCAGAGTTCCAAAATTCTCTCATGCAGAAAAGGGGCTTGCGGGTCTGTTGGATCCTGAATGTAAAGTTGCATGGTTAAATCCTCAGGATTATAGGGGCGTCTACGAAAATGGTCTCCCTGTAAATGAACTGTCCTTCTATGAAGCGTCCCCTCTACACTTTATTGAACTCGACGTTGAGAAGCGGTCGAAAGCCGTGTGTGTGGTTCCACGCTTTAGCGACTGAAATCAAGCTGGGCTCAAGAGTCTCAATCTCTGCCTTGTTGTCGTGCGGCAGAAGTCCGAACCACACTTTGCCGACACCTTCCTCGGCGAACCGAATTGCTCCTTGAAGACGAACTTGGCTTCTCCGTTCTGAGGTTTTTGATGGAAATCCTCGCATCCCCCGCACAATCAGAGCGTCCCCGTACTCGCGTGCCAGATTACACTGCGACTCGGTGTCCCAGATGTAACGTGAAAAACGGCTACGAAATGAACCGCGCGTTTTTCCGATGTAAAGAGGGCGGTTTTCGACGCCCCACAGATAAATTCCACCAGATGCAAAGGTTTCCGGATCTTCAGTTCTGGCTCTACGACCATCGGTCCACAAAACCCTGCGGAGTCCAATGGCTCCACCCATCCAGAACGGCTGGCGGGTAAACTTCTTCAACACAAAACGGTACACAACAGAGAGCTCATCGGTATTTCCGATAACGCGATAAAGTTGGCGAAACGGAGACGGGTTCATTTTCGGTGCCATCGCATTTTATCTCTTGTTGTTCGGTAGTGTCTCTTGGTGCTTCCTGGTGTCTCTTGGAATCCGCTTTTTTCAGTATCAGGACAGTATCAGGGAACGTCCCAGCGGGATTTTTGTGAATCGCTTGTCGGTCGATAACCCTCTGCAAAGGTGTGAGTTATAGAAATCGGGGCGGGGAGATTTGAACTCCCGACCTCTTGGTCCCGAACCAAGCGCTCTAGCCAAACTGAGCCACGCCCCGCAAATTCTGAGGATCAGAGCTTTTCCCTTTCCTGGCGCTTCTCCTGCTCCCGCCTGCGCCGCTCGGACTCCTGCTCCCTCCAGAGATCGAGCTGCTCCCAGCTCTCATCGAGCTTCGCCCCCAGAGATTTGAGCGCCGCCAGCATCGCGCGGCTGGCCGGAGGATCGCTCTCCCGGCGGAAGGCCCGCGTGAGCGGCTCAATCGCCCGAGGGTCCTTGAGGCCCCCCAGTGCCTGAGCGGCATGCTCCCGTGTCCACGGCTGCCAGGAACGCAGGTACCGGATGAGCAGCGGAACCACCTGCGCGCCGCCGAACTGGATCACCGCCTCGGTGGCGGTCCGACGGAGCTCCGGATCCCAGTTGGTGAAGGTCTTGACCAGCGCCGGAGCGGCTGCAGGGTCTTTCAGTTGGGATAAGGACTTCGCCGCCCGACGGCGGGTCTGGAAGTCCTGATGGAAGAGGGCCCGCGTGAGCGGCCTCACCGCCGCGCGGTCGCCGATCTTCCCCAAACCCTCGGCCGCAGCCCGACGGACTGAGGTATCCTCATCCCTTAACGCCCGAATAAGCGGATCCCGCGACCTGCCGTCGGCGAATGACTTGAGCGCCTCGGCGGCACCGGCGCGCGGCAAAGGATCCCGGTCCCGCAGCGCTTCGATCAAGGCCGGAACCGCCTGCGGGTCGTCCAGCGCCTCGAGCTCCGCGGCGGCGGCCCAGCGAACCTCGGGGTTGGGATCGTAGCGCAGCGCCTCGGTCAGCCGCTCCAGCGACTCGCCGCCCCGGACTGCCCGCCAGGCCGAGAGGGCCGAGGCGCGCACCGTCGGGACCGGATCATGCGTGGCGGGCAGCAGCACCGAGGCCGCCTCCGGATCCCTTCTCCGCGCCAGGGCCACACTAGCCAGCCGTCTCTTCTCGGCATCCGGGCTGTTCAGATCCGCCAGGATCCCCTGCACCGCGTCAGGCCCCTCCACCTTGAGATGCTCCTCCGGCGCCTGCGGGGCGAGGGCGTAGCCGAAGGCGTGACGGTCCTCCAGATGAAACGGGACGAGGTACTCAAAGAAGAAGTCGAGCGGGATCCACTGGTAGACCGGCGCCCGAACCATCTCCCGCGCCTCCAGAGCACGGAAGCCGGTCTTCTCCAGCCGGAAGTGGTAGCGCCCGTGGGTGATGAACTCCGCGGAGAGCGGTGTCACGCCGGCCAGGCGCTGGTTGATCCAGACCTTGGCGCCCGGCGGGTTGGACTCGATCACGATCGTCCGCTTGACGCAGCCCCCGAGCAGGATTGCTGCCGCCGCAACCGGAATCCAAAAACGGTACGACGTACCTAGGGGGCCTTTGGTACGTCGTACCGGGTTGAGGTGTCTTACCGGCTTCCCCATAGCCCCCGCTTGTTCTCCCGCGCTTCCTGCTGCACCTTCCTGAAGAGGGCCACGTATTTCACGTTGGGCGGGATGGTCAAGAGCTGGGCATATCCCTGCCGCAGGAGCTCGGCGTTCACAAAAGTCCCGTCCTCCAGGTAGACATAGGCCAGCAGCCGGCTGTATTTGTCCCTCCGCTCCACGTCAAACTCCAGCCGCACCCTCTTCCCCTCCACCAGGCGCCGGTTGAACTCCTTGGCCTCCCGGGCGTAGCGCTCCACCGGCTTGCGGGGATGGTGCAGCTCCGGCGTATCCATTCCGATGTACCGCACCCGCTCTCCGGTCGAGAGGAGCACGGTATCGCCGTCCACCACCCGGCGGACGATCAGCTCACGAAGCTCCTGCTGGCCCTGCCCCCTCGCCAGGGCGACCGCCCCGACCGCCAGGGCTGCGGCGAACCACCAGGGGGAGCGGCTCCCTCTCCTTTTCACGGCCATCGACAGGTTACCATAGCATACCCCGCAGATACTTGGCGACGAGGTCCACCTCCAGATTGACCTCCTGGCCCGCCCGCTTGTCGCCCAGGGTGGTCGCTTGCAGGGTGTGCGCCACCAGGTGGACGCCGATCTTGAGATTGGTACCAGGTACCTCGCGGTGCCGAGAAGCGGTACCTGGTACCGCCATGTCCAGCGTCAGACTCACCCCGTCCACCGCGATGGGGCCCTTCGGGACGAGGAACGGCGCCAGACGAGATGGCACGCCGATCCGCAGGGTCAGGGACCCTCTCCTCCGTTCACAGGATTCGACCCGCCCGCGGCCGTCCACATGCCCAAGCAGGAGATGGCCGCCCAGCCGGTCTCCCACGCGCAGGGCCCGCTCCAGGTTGACCCGGTCTCCCGCGCGGAGTTTCCCCAGCGTGGAGGTACGCACCGTTTCCGGCAGCAGCCGAAACGAAAGCGCGCCGTCGCCTTCCCTTTCGACCGTGAGGCACACCCCGTCCACCGCCACACTCTCCCCGCGCCGGAGCCCCTTGAATCGAACGGCCGGCTGGATGGCAAGCACGGAGCCGCGGCGGGCGACGACCGTCCCGGTGGTCTCAATGATCCCGGCGAACATCCCCGGTCACCAGAAGGTCGGAACCCAGCCGACGAATGGACAAGCCCTTGAGCTGGATGGCCTGATCGGGTACCGAGACGCCTGCTCCGCCCACAGCGGTGGGCGCCTTGCTGCCGCCCAGGATTTTGGGTGCGATGACCCACGCCACCCGATCCACCACGCCGGCCTCCAAGGCGGAGGCAACCACCTCGCCCCCGCCCTCGATCAGCAGGCGGCCGATCCCTCTTCGATGCAGCTCCTTCAAGAGAGCCCTCAAGCCCACCCTGCCGCCAACGGCTCGAACGCGCAGCACCTCCGCACCGGTCTCTTCGAGCCGCGCCTGGCGGCTGCCGGGCGCAGAGGTCGCGGCGGCAATCCAGACCGGCGCCTTGGATGCAAAGAGCCTGGCATCCGGCGGGGTTCTCAAGCGTGAATCCAGGATCACCCGGACCGGCCTCCGGCCGTCCCTCGCCTGCCT
>CAYFHV010000014.1:8481-20918 GCA_964343105.1 uncultured Planctomycetia bacterium
TCCCGCGAACGGTCAGCCGGGGATCATCCTTCAGCACCGTCTCGATCCCAACGAGAACCGCGTCCGATTCCGCCCGGAGCCGATGCGCCCACTCGCGGGCCGCCGGGCCGGAGATCCAGCGCGAGGCGCCCCGGCGCGTGGCGATCTTGCCGTCCAGGGACTGCGCGATCTTGACCGTGACAAACGGCCGCCGGGACCTCATGCGGGTCATAAAAACGCGGTTCAAGGCGAGCGCCTCCTTTCCCAGGATGCCAACCGTGGCGTTCACCCCATGGGCACGCAGGATCCGCAGCCCCCGCCCGCGGTTCAGCGGGTTGGGATCGCGCATCGCGGCGACGACCCTGCGAACTCCGGAGCGCAGGATCGCCTCGGTGCATGGGGGGGTCCGCCCGAAATGCGCGCAGGGCTCCAGCGAAACGTACAGCGTCGCCCCGCGGGCCTTTGCCCCGGCCCTGCGCAGCGCCAGCACCTCCGCGTGCGGCTCGCCGGCCCGGTGGTGGTAGCCGGTCCCCGCGACGCGGCCAGCGCGAACCACCACCGCCCCGACCATCGGGTTGGGATCGGTCCGCCCCGCCGCCCTGGCTGCAAGCCGCAGCGCCAGGCGCATCCATCGAGAATCCGCGGCCGTGTCCCTGTCAGACCGGGTGGCCCGCATGATGAATCGCTGCCTTGAGTGGTGCAAGAAGCGAGGCCGGCACGGGCACCGTCCCGATCAGGGGACCGCGCGATTTCCGATCTCCGTGGCAGTCGGACCCGCCCGTTTCCAGAAGGCCGCACCGCCTGGCCAGTTCACGGTAATGCTCGGTGGTGCTGGAATCATGATCCGAATGGTAAACCTCCAGCCCCTGGATCCCCGCCTCCACCAGCGCGGGAATCGAGGCATCCTCCACGATCCGGTACGGATGGGCCAGGACCGCCACCCCGCCCTGCCCTCGGATCAGGCGCACCGTCTCCTGCACCGTGAGCAGCGCCTGCGGCACAAAGCAGGGAGCCCGATCTCCGATGAAGCGCTCAAACGCCTCACTCAAGCTCCGGACCACCCCTTTCTTGACCAGCACCTCGGCGAGGTGGGGCCGGCCGATCGACTCGCCCTGGGCCGCGGCGGCCTGAACCTCCTCCATGCGGATCGAGATGCCGCGCTGCTCAAGGCGCTCGAGCATCGCCTGCATGCGCCCCAGCCGGCGCTGGCGCGCCCGGGCCAGGTATTCTTCCATCTCCGGCGCCGATTCCTGGAAACCGTAGCCCAGCACGTGGATCTCCCGGCCCTCGAAGCCCGCCGTCACCTCGACCCCGGAGATCACCTCCGGGCTGCCCGCCGCAGCCCGCCGCGCCGGCCCGATCCCGGCGATGCTGTCGTGGTCGGTGATGCTGATGGCCGAAAGCCCCGCCGCCCGCGCACGCTTCACCACCTCCTCCGGGGAGAACGTCCCGTCGGAGAAATGGGTGTGAAGGTGCAGATCAACCCCTTCCATCGGTTTCAGGGGGAGGGGGCATTCTGGCGCTCTGTCTTGTGGATCGAGTCAAGAACGCCGTTGACGAACTTGCCGGAGTCGGCCGTTCCAAAGCGCTTGGCCAGCTCGACCGCTTCGTTGATCACCACCTTGGGAGGGGTCTCGTTGGCAAACAGGAGCTCAAAGGTTCCCATGCGAAGGATGTTCCGATCCACAATCGCCATCCGCTCCAGGCTCCAGTTCGTCGCGTGCCGGCGGATCAAGCCGTTGATCTCCTCCAGATGCTGGCGCGTCCCCTTCACCAAGCCGGCCACAAAGGGCTTGGAGCCCACCGCCACCTTGTGATGCCTCAGGAAGATCTTCAGCCCCTCCTCCGCATCATCGCCGGTGATGTCGAGCTGGTAGAGGATCTTCAGCGCCGCCTCCCGTGCGCGCGACCGGCTTCCCTTCATCGCCCTCCTCCCGTCGGTCCGAGCACGCGTCGTCTCACCGCCTCTCTCCTAAAAGTTGTGCCATCTCCCAGGCCGATCGCGCCGCCTCCCGGCCGCGGTTCAAGCCCCGCGGCTGGGAGCGCTGGAGCGCGAGCCGCCAGCTCTGCGCCGTGATCACCCCGCAGGTCACCGGCACGCCGGTCAGCACCGCCGCCAGCATGAGCCCCTCCAGCGTCGCGGTGGCGAGATATCGGTGGTGGGGGGTCTCCCCCTGCAGGATGCAGCCCACCGCCACCACCGCGCGATACCGGCCGGTGCGCGCGAGCCGCAGCGCCGCCACCGGCAGCTCGAACGCCCCGGGCACCCGCACGAGATCTACGCGGGATCGGGCAAGGCCCTGACGGGCGAAGAAATCAAGCGCACCCGCGATGAGCCGCTCGGTGATCTGGCGGTTGAAGCGGCTGGCGACGATGCCGATTCGCATTCCACGATCGCGCGCGGCCATGGGCCGGGATCTACTCGGTATCGAGGACTTCGAGAAGCAGGGGGCCCAGCTTTTCCCTCTTGGCCTTGAGGTACTTGACGTTCGCAGGGGTCGGCGGGATCTCGAGGGGGACGCGCTCCGCGAGCTTCAGGCCGAACCCCTCCAGACCCACCACCTTCCGCGGGTTGTTGGTCATCAGGCGGATCTCGGTCAGCCCCAGGTCCGCGAGGATCTGCGCGCCGATCCCGTAATCCCGCAGGTCTGCCGGAAAGCCCAGCGCCTGGTTGGCCTCGACCGTATCCATCCCCTTGTCCTGCAGCGCGTAGGCCTTCACCTTGTTGACCAGCCCGATCCCGCGCCCCTCCTGGCGCAGATAGACCACCACCCCGCGCCCTTCTCTCTGGATCAGGCCCAGGGCCGCATCCAGTTGCGGCCCGCAGTCGCATCGCCACGACCGGAAGAGATCCCCCGTCAGACACTGGGAATGGACCCGCACCAGCACCGGCGGCTGACGGATGTCCCCCATGACCAGCGCCATGTGCGCCTGGCCGTCGATGGCCGACTCATAGACGATGAGCTGAAACTGGCCGTACGGGGTGGGCAGCACCGTCTCGACAACGCGGCGGACGAAGCGCTCCTTGGCGAGCCGGTACCGGATGAGATCCGCAATGGAGCAGATCTTCAAGCCCCGCTGGCGGGCAAATTCTTCCAGCTGCGGGATCCGGGCCATCGAGCCGTCCGGGTTCATGATCTCGCAGATGACGCCGGCCGGATACAGCCCCGCCAGGCGCATGAGATCCACGGCCGCCTCGGTGTGCCCCGCCCGAACCAGGACGCCTCCGTGCCGGGCCTTCAGCGGAAAGACATGGCCGGGCCGGACCAGATCGGAGGGCCGCGTGTCGGGATCGATGAGCCGGCGGATGGTGGCCGCCCGGTCGTGGGCGGAGATGCCGGTGGTGACCCCGTGCGCCGCATCCACCGAGACCATCCAGGCGGTCCCGAGGGGGGCTTGGCTCTCCACCACCATGGGGGTGAGCTCCAGGAGCTGCAGCCGCTCGGGCTCCATCGGCACGCAGATGAGGCCCCGGCCGTGGGTGGTCATGAAGTTGATCCCCTCCGGCGTCACAGACTGGGCGGCGAGGACAAGATCCCCCTCGTTCTCCCGGTCCTCGTCGTCCACGACGATGACCATCCTCCTGGCCTTCAGGTCCTCCAGAATCCCTGGAATCGGATCAAACTCGGGCATCGCGCTCTCCTTCCGAAGGCTTCATTATAGCAAATCGAAGGTACCGGCAGATCCCCTGCTCGAAGGCCCGATGGATCGCCGAGCCGGGCAGACCGCAGAACTCGCGGAGCATCCCGTGCAGGCGCGCCGGCGCGTGCCGAAGGATCAGCGCCTCGCGGGCCGCCTGTCCCTGCCGGCAGGCCCGGAGGACGCCGCCCGTGATCTCCTCTTCCTCAACCACCCGCCATTCCGGCTGGAGGAGCCGGCGGCGGAACCCTTGGTCCCAGAAGTAATCGCAGTATAGGAAGAGGCCGCCGGGCCTCAGCACCCGAAAGACCTGCCGGTAGAAGGCGCCGGGGTCCGCGTAGCTGTGAGAGGACTCGATGTTGACGACGGCGTGAAATGCCCCGTCCGGAAAGCGAAGCCGCTCCGCATCGCCCACCTCGAACCGAAGGCCGGCAACGGGATAAGCGCGCCGGCAGGCATCGATCCCCGCCCGGCTGAGGTCCACCCCCACGACCGTCGCGGCCTTCAGATACCGCCGGATGAAATAGGCGTCCCCCCCGCGGCCGCAGCCCACCACCAGCAGATCCTTCCCGGCAACCGCCCCCGGCCGCGCGGTCTTGTAGACCAGGCTCCAGGAGTAGGGGTATTCCGCGCGGTCCTCCGGCTCCAGCTCGAAGGGCAGGCTGAATCCGTCGGGGTCCGCATAGCCGTAATTCAACAGACGGATCCCGTCCACTCCCAGATCCTCCAGCGCGATCGAGAACCGATCGTAAAAGGCGCGCTTGAAGCGCCGCTTGAGGCGAGGAAGGAACCGATTGACCAGGGAAACCCACCGCGGCGAGAGCGAGCGGTAGCTTAATTCCGCTGTCCGGAAGAGGAGCCGGTCGGAAAGGCGCATCCGGTCCGGCTTAGAACGACTGAAGCTTGGCCCGGAGGGCCTGGAGGGTGGCCTGCTCGTCGTCGGAGAAGGCCTTGGCTCCCTTGTCCCGCAGGGCATCGCAGATCTCGCGCAGGGTCGTCCCCTTCGGCTGGAGAACCCGCCCCTGCAGCTCCCGGAGGATCCGGTCCGGCGAGATCTCCCGGATGCCGCTCTGCCGGCGCTCGTCGGCGTCCATGAGGAGCGCCCGATCCCACTCGGTCGTGGGCTGTGCATCCGTCGGGATCTCCGGCAGCGGCTCCCTCATCAGATTCCGGTTGCGCAGCGCGGCGACCTGCTCCTCCGGCAGGCCGGAGACGAACCGGCTCAAAACCTCGAGGGTTGCCTCCGGCAACGTGTTCGCGCACCACGGGCCGAGGAACGGCAGGACGTAAAGGAGGGGACTGTACGGCTGATCCGATTTCACCCCGGTGGAGGCGACCAGCAGCCGCTGGGGATGGGCTCCGGCCGCCTTGAGCTCCTCGAACAACGCCGCCAGCCGGCGGATCCTCTCCAGCATCCGGCCTCCCTCCTCATCCCGGTAAAGCCCCTCCGGATCCTGGAACGGCCGGCCGAGGAAGACCGCCTCAAAGATCTGGTAGACCTTCTTGGCGTGCGCGACCGCGCTCTTTCCGCGCAGCAGCTTGAGCCGGTCGGCCTGCGCCGGATCGGTCGCCCGCCCGATCCCTTCCTCGATCAAGGGATCCACCGCCCGGTCCAGACGGCTGACGAAGAGGGAGTTCACCGAGTGGATGCCGTCCAGCCGCTGGCGGCCGGCCAGCTCCTTGAGCCCCAGAAGATACCCTTCCACCGTATCCAGGTAGTGCCGGTCGGAGAAGACAAGGGTGACGTTCGGATGGACCTTTCCGCTGGCGACCGCCTTTTGAATCGCCTGCGGACCGATCCGAAGGTTCGGGATCTTGGTGAAGGCCCCCACCCCGCTCATGGAGCTGGCGATCCTCTGCACGTCCCGCACCAGCGGGTCCAGTTCTGTCAGCAAGGCCGAGGCCTCCTGGGAAACACGCCCCTCCCAGGGCCATCGGGCGTGGACCTCCCCGAAGATGCGGGCCGCTTCGGTGGCCGCCTCGTTGTAGAGCCGGCGGTACACCTCCTCGGCTGAAAAGCCCTGCGCCCTGAACGCCCTCAGACGCCCCTCCAGCGCGCCAGTCTCGAGGAGCTGCCGGAAGAGGGTCTGATTGGTGGTCATCCCCAGGATGCCCAGTGTATCGACCGATTCGCGCAGGCGGGTCTGCCAGTCCTTTGGGGACAGTCCCCGTTCGGGGACAGTCCCCATGGTGGGAAAACCATCCAGGGAGAAGCTGTTCCCTTGCGTGGGGGGATGGTACAGACGCAGCACCGACCCTGCCGGCACACGCCGGACGTCGAGCCGCGCTGATGCGCCGCCCAGGACGGGGGCGGCCCCGGCCGTCATCGGCCGGAGCAGCTGGAAGACGGAGCTTCCTCGAGAGAGAGTTCGTCCGCCATCGAGTGCGCTGAAGAAATGGCGGAGGGCCGCAGCACCTCGCGAACCACCCGCCCGTTCTTCACATGCACCTCGATGACCTCTTCCAGCACGGAACCCTCTGGGTATCCCCAGATCTCCGAGCCGTCCGCCGCCACCCGCCCCTTGGGCTGCAGTGACCCCAGCCAACCCGGGGAATCCACGGCGGGCCCCTGCCCGTTTCCACTGGCCTCGGCCAGGATCAACCGGTCCTCGATGCCGGATCGGATGGGCCAGAGAACCGGGGAAGGACAAGGGCCGTAGCGACGAGCAGGAGCAGCAGCGTCGGGGAAACGATCCGTTCTCTACTCCATGCGCATGATGTGCTCTTGACAGACATTCCGTGGTCCTCCTCAAAATCCAGTGATCAGCATACGCCCGCTCACTCCCAAGTGTCAAGACCCGGCTGGGCGAAGGGGGGTATAATAAGCCGCATGAACAAGCGGAAGCTGCAGGAGCTCCTGGAGAAGGCCCGCAGCGAGATGAACCTTCTCTATGGGATCGGCAACTCCCTCCGAACCACCCTCAACTTCGATGAGACCTTGAGGATCCTGCTGCGCGGCGTCACCGCTTCGGAAGGCCTCGGATTCAGCCGGGCCGCCGTCTTCCTCGTGGATGCCTCCCGGAAATCGCTCGAGGGGCGGGCGGGATCGGGGGATTCCTCCTTCGAGCAGACGGTCGGATCCCTGCGCGTGCCGCTCACCGAGCGAGCGGGTGGGCTGCTGGCCCTGGCGGCGCTGGAAGGAGCCCCTCTCGAGATCGTCCGGCCGCAGGCGCAGCAGCAGGCGGCGGACGACCCTGTCCTTCGCACCCTGGAGAGCACCTCCTGCGTGCTGGTGCCCCTGAAGGCCCACGACGACCGGGTCGTCGGGGTGATCTTCGCCGACAACCAGAACACGCGCAGGCCGATCTCGCGGGAGTCGTTCCGCCTGCTGGCCCTGCTGGCCGCCCACGCGGGGCTCGCCATCGAGAACGCCCGCCTCTATGAGGATGCCCTGCAGCAGGCCGACCTGGACTCGCTCACCCGGCTGTGGAACCGGGGCGCGTTTCAGCGAACCCTGCTGGAAGCGCTGGCCGCGGCCGAACGGGCGCAGCATCCGCTGAGTCTCATGCTGGCCGATCTCGACCACTTCAAGGCGTACAACGATCGGTTCGGCCATCTGGAAGGAGACGGCATCCTCGGCCGGGTGGCCAAGCTCCTCAAGGAGAGCGCCCGCGCGGGGGACTACGTGGCCCGCGTGGGCGGAGAGGAATTCGGCGTGATCCTGCCCCGCACCACCAAAGTGAACGCCATCAAGCTGGCCGAGCGGCTCCGGCTGGCGATGGACCTCCACCGCGTGCCGCTGACCCTCTCGGCGGGGGTGGCCACCTTTCCCCACGACGCCCACGGATACGAGCCGCTCGTCCGCGCAGCCGACCGGGCCCTCTACGAGGCAAAGCGCCAGGGCAGGAACCGCGTGGTGATTGCGTGACCGGCGGACGGCTGGGGGTCATCCGCCGGCCCTGGGCGCTGGCCGCCGGCCTGTTGGTCCTGGCCGCAGCCGCCTTGTGCGCCGCCCAGTGGCCGGCCTTTCCCTATTTCCTCGACAGCTACTACCATCTGCTCGTCATTCAGGGTTTCCGCGACGCCGGCGGACCGGTTCTGCACGCCTTCTGGGAAGCCGCCCCGCAGGGGCGCCCGCACCTTT
This sequence comes from uncultured Planctomycetia bacterium, assembly GCA_964343105.1. Lineage (GTDB taxonomy): Bacteria > Omnitrophota > Gorgyraeia > 1-14-0-20-64-10 > 1-14-0-20-64-10 > CAYFHV01. The sequence continues at coordinate 16,184 of CAYFHV010000014.1, forward strand.
ACCCGCCCCTGTTTCACCTCCTCTCGCTGCCGCTCCTCTCTTCCGGCGTCGCTCCGATCGCGCTGGCGCGAGGCTGGTGCACGATCGCATTTCCGCTGCTGCTCTTCACCGCGTGGCGGCTCTTCTCCCGCCTGAGCGGTCCCCGCGCGGGGTGCCTGGCCGTCATCGCGCTCACCCTCTCCTACAGCTTCTTCCTCGGATCGGTCAATCATCTGCCGGCCACCCTGGTGCTGATCCAGGCGCTCGGGATCCTCCTGGCCCTGGCGGAACGCCGGATCGTGGCGGGAGGGCTGCTGCTGGCCATGGCCTTCTGGACACATGCCGGCCTGCCGTGGCTCGTTGCGCTGGCCCTCTTGCTGCACGGATTCCTTGACCCGAAAAACCGGAGGGTGGCCTGGGCGATCCTGGCCATCGGCCTGGCCGGCGGCAGCCCCTGGCTGGCTCACCTGGCCAGGCATCAATCGATGATTCAGATCCAGCCCCGCGGAGAGGAACGGTTCCTCGACACCCCGATCCTGGCCCTGCTCCTCGGAGCGATCGGCCTCGTGCCGGCATGGAGACGCGGCGGGGTTCATCGGTTCCTCGTGGCGATGGCCGTCGGGTTTCTGCCCATGCTGGCGCTGTACCGGTTCCGGTTCTTCGCCACCCAGGGGCTTTTCCCCTGGCTCCTGCTGGCGGGGGTCGCCCTGGAGGCGATCGGCTCAAGGCTGCGGCGCCCCTGGGCCTTCGCTGCCCTCCTGGTCACCTTCAGCCTGTTCTCTCCCAGTCTGCACGGCTCCGCCGGCGGCTGGGCCCTTTCCTGGGCAGATTCTTTCTGGAGCCGCGCCACCGGCCTGCACGGCGGGCCCGGCCGGCCGACCGAGCTGCCCCTGTACCATCCCCGCTTCATGGATGCGCTGGCGAAGGAAATCCGCGCGCACGTCTCGCCCGAGGAGCTCATCCATTCCAATGTCCCTTACTTCGCGGGGATGCTCGGTGTGGTCTCGGGCCGGTCGACGACCAATCAGATGCTGCGGGAGATGGCGGACCGGCCGGCGGCAGAGCAGATCCGGGCCGCCCGGCTGGTGATCTGGATCAAGGAGACCCCATTGGCTCCTCCGAGCCGCCAGCTGCAGGAGATCGCCGCGCAGTTCCAGCTTCGGCCGCTGGTCCAGACGGAGATCGCCTACCTTTACTTCAACCCTCGGGCGACTGCCCGCCGGCAGGTGCGGCAGGCGGTGGTGCCTGGGTGGCTGGCTACGCTCCTGCTGCTGGCGGTGGCGGGGACAGCCGGCTGGGACTTTTTACGAGGGCGCCGTTCCCGTTCGGAGCGCCTTCCTGCTCCTTCCTGAACTTCACGGAAACGATCTTCGAGACCCCCATCTCCTGCATGGTGATGCCGTAGATGACATCCGCCATGCTGATCGTCTTCTTGTTGTGCGTGATGATGATGAACTGGGACTCCTTCAGGAACTCCTTCAGCGCCCGCGTGAACCGGTCGATGTTGGGCTCGTCCAGCGGGGCGTCGATCTCGTCGAGAACGCAGAAGGGGCTGGGCTTCACCCGGAAGATGGAGAAGAGCAGGGCGATCGTGGTGAGCGCCTTCTCCCCGCCCGAGAGCAGCGAGATCGGCTGAAGCGGCTTGCCGGGCGGGCGTGCGATGATCTCGATGCCGCTTTCCAGAAGGTCCTCCTCATCCATGAGCACCAGCCGCGCCTCCCCTCCGCCGAAGAGCTGCCGGAAGGTCACCTGGAATTCCTTCTGGATCGCCTGGAACGTCTCCCGGAACATGGCGCGGGTCGTCCGGTTGATCTTAGAGAGGGCCTCGTGGAGATCTTCCTTCGCGCGGAGAAGGTCGCCTTGCTGCTGCGTGAGGAACTCGTATCGGCCCTGCAGCTCCCGTTCCTCCTCGATGGAGCCCAGGTTCACCGGTCCGATGCGCTGTAGCTTGGAGGAAAGCTCCTCGATTCGCTGCTCAAGAGCCGGACCCTCCAGCTCCTGCAACTCCAGGTCGGCAGCGGGAGTCGACTCCTCCAGGTTGATCTGGTATACCTGGCGCAGGCGGCTGGCGATCTGCTCCTGCTCGAAGGCGATCTGGGCCTGCTCCATCTCCTGCGTGTGAAGCTGGCTCTGCAGATCCTCCAGTCGGCGCCGGATCGCCAGGAACTCCCGCTCCTGAGCTGTCGCCGCCTCCAGGGCGCGCGCCCGGCCGCCCTCCGCATCCTGAACCTCCGCCAGCAGCCGCCCCATCCCGGCCTCCAGCTCCGTGCACTGCCTCTCCAGCCCGGCGCCGGCCGCCCCCCACTCCGTCTGCCGCCCGCCTAGGGACGCCAGCTCCTCCTTCCTCGTCCGCACCTGCTCCCGCGCCTCCTGCACGGATCGCTCCAGCACCGCGAGCGACGCGCGCCGGCTGGACGCCACCTCGTCGAGGGAGGAGAGCTGTGCCTTTGCCGTGGCCAGCTCGACCGAGATCTCCTCTCTTTCCCGCACCGAGCCGGCGATCGTCTCCTGAGCGCGTGCGATCGCCTGCTCCAGGCCGGCCAGCTCCTGATCCCGGGCGGCCAGCTCCTGCTCCGCCTGGTGGAGCTGCACCTGAACGTCCTGCAGCTCCGCTGCGGTCTCGGAATCCTCCACCTCCAGAAGCTGCAGCTCCTGGTTCAGCTTCGCCACAGCAGCATCCGCGGAGGCGCCGGTCGCCTCCAACCGCTGCTGCTCCTGAGATTTCTCCTGCAAGGACTTCTCCACGGTGGAGATCGCCTCCGCCTGGGCATCCTGCTGGGTCTGGAGTCCGTCCCGGCGCATCCTCGCCTCCTCCAGTCGGCCCTGCACCTGCCCGACGGTGACCTCCAGGGACTGGAGCCGGCTCAGCCGGCCCACCACTATCCCCTCTTCCGTCGGGGTGGAACCGACCAGCGCGCTGGTCACGCCGTACAGCTCGCCTCCCTGCGTCACCCACCGCCAGGCCAAGCAGCCGGCCGCATTCCTCACTTGCCCGAGCATCCTCTGAGCTGCTGCGCGGTCCGGCACCAGCCAGGTCTCGGCCAGGAGGAGCTTCATGAGCGGACCCAGATGCGGTGTGATACCGATCCGATCCATCAGCTTCTGTGCGGTGCCCCCTGCCGGCGCCGCACCCGCCGCGGGGCTGACCTCCTGCGGAACCCGATCCCGGATGAGGAAGAGAACCCGGCCGGCCTTGCTGGATTCCAGAAACTGACGGCATCGCTCCGCCACCGCGGCCGTCTCCACAACCACCGCCTCGGCCCACGGCCCCAGGGCCGCGTCCACAGCCGCCGCATCCCTTCGCTCAATCTGGATGAGCTCCGCCAGAACGCCGCTCACCCCGTCCCGCTCCAGCTTGCCCTGATCCAGCGCCGTGAGCAGAGACTTCACTCCACTCGAGTATCCCTCGTGGCTGGCCAGCAATCCCTTGAGGAGATCGACCTGCGAGGCGCAGCGGGTCAGCTCCTGCTCGAGCGCGTGCACCTCCCGCTCCACCTCGCCCAGCGCGGCCTCGGTCGAAACCCGATTCTCCTCGCAGAGCGCCCGCTCCGCCTCCAGGCCTTCCACCACCGTCCGGGACTGGATCAGCGCCTGCCGCAGGGACTCGGCCTGAGCGGAGGCCTCCTCCCGCTCGCGCGTCACCTTGCCCCGCTCCGCCTGCAGGCGCGTCTCGCGGGCCTCCAGCCGGGCGGCTTCCTGGCGGATCCTCGCCAGGCTGTTCCTCACCTGAACCTGGGCGGCAGTGGATCCCAGCACCTGCTGTCGGGTTTCATCGATCAGCCGCTCCGCCTCGGCGATCGTGCGGGCGCAGGACTCCGCGCGGAGCCGGCACTGGCCGATCCTTTCCTCCTTCTGCCGGCGTTCCCCTTCCTCCCGCGAGATCTGCTCGGCCAGCTGCTTCCTCTGCTCCTCCAGCTCGCCGATGCGCGCCTGGCTCTCCTCGATGGAACGGAGGATCTGCTTCTGGCGTCCCTGCGCCTCGGCGACCCGCTCCCGGTTCATCTCCAGATTCCCGCGCACGCTCTCCTGCCGGTGCCGGGCTCCGAGGAGCGCCTCTCTGGCTCGTGAGAGAAGCTCCTCCGCCCGGTTGACCCTCTCCCGCGCCTGCGTGAGAAGCTGCTCCTGCTGACCGGACCGGCCCTCCACTTCCTGCACCTGCGAGCGCAGGGAGCCCAGTGCCCCCTCCTTCTCCTGCCGGCGGCGAGTGAGCAGGCCGCTCTTCCGCCGGCCAAGCTCCGATTCCATCCCCTTGAGCCGCTCCATCTGCTCCTGGTATGCCCGGGCGCGCCGGACCTGGCGCTCGAGGGACTGGATCTGCCTTTTCACCTCGGCGACCACGTCCCCCACACGCGCCAAGTTCTCCTCGGTCTCCTCCAGGCGGCGCATCGCCTCCCGCTTCTGCGACTTGAACTTCGTGATGCCGGCCGCCTCCTCGAAGACGGTGCGGCGCTCCTCCGGACGGGCGCTGATGATCTGCTCGATGCGGCCCTGCTCGAAGAGGGAATAGGCGGATGTCCCCACGCCGGTCCCCATGAGGAGCTCCTGGATGTCCCTCAGGCGCACCGGCGTCCGGTTCAGGAGATACTCGCTCTCCCCGGTTCGAAACAGCCGGCGGGAGATGGTGATCTCCGCGTACTCGATGGGGAGCTTCTTCTCGGAGTTGTCGAGGGTCAGGGAGACTTCTGCGTAGTGGATGGGATCGCGGCGCTCGGAGCCGTTGAAGATCAGGTCCTCCATCCGGCCGCCGCGCAACTCA
>CAYFHV010000015.1:0-19075 GCA_964343105.1 uncultured Planctomycetia bacterium
GAGGTTTATCTCCTGGTGGCCGGCATCCCGGTGCGCCTGAAATGACAGCCCAAGAAGAGGCGCTGCGGCGGTGGGACAGCCTGACCAAGCCGCCGGGATCCCTCGGCCGGCTGGAGGATCTGGGGACGCGGCTCGCTGGCATGAAGGGAGAGCCGATTCCCTCCATGCAGCGGAAGCTCATCTTCACCGTGGCGGCCGATCATGGCGTCGCCGAGGAGGGGGTCTCCGCCTATCCCCAGTCGGTGACCGCCCGGATGGTGGAGAACTTCCTGCGCGGGGGAGCGGCCATCAATGTCCTCGCCCGGCTGGTCGGGGCAGAGGTGCTGGTCGTTGACGCCGGGGTCGTCGGGCTTCCCCCAACTTGGGACGGTCTGCTCTCCTGTGCGATCCGCCGCGGGACCGGCAACATGGCGCGGGAGCCGGCCATGTCGAGGCAGGAGGCCGAGCGAATCATCCAGGCGGGGCGGCAGCTCTTCGAGCAGGCGCAGGCCGCTCGGCCGACCGACGCGGTCGGATTGGGAGAGATGGGGATCGGCAACAGCACCGCCGCCTCCGCGCTCGTCTCGGTCTTCGCCGGGGTCGCTCCCAGCGAGGTGACAGGGCGCGGCACCGGGCTGTCGGAGGAGGGCCTGGCCCGCAAGGTGGCGGTGATCGAGCGGGCCCTGGATCTGCATCGGCCCGATCCGGCCGATCCGGTCGGATGCCTCGCGAAGATCGGCGGCCTGGAGATCGGATGCTTGGCAGGGATCGCGCTGGCCGCGGCGGAGCACCGGGTTCCGATTTTCCTGGACGGCTTTATCTCTTCGACGGCGGGCCTCCTGGCGGCCCGGATCTCGCCGCCGGTTCGGGAATTCTTCATCGCCTCCCACCGCTCCGTGGAGCCGGGACACCGGAAGGTTCTCGGGATGCTGGGGCTTGAACCGCTCTTGGATCTTCAGATGCGGCTGGGCGAGGGCACGGGGGCTGCGCTCGGGCTCTTTCTGGCCGAGGCAGCGGTCCGGCTCCTCAGGGAGATGGCGACCTTCCAGGAGGCCGGCGTGGCGCGGCGTTTATCTACCGAGGCGGCGGAGTGAAGGGCGGCCTCGGCGCCCTGCGGGATGCCTTCTCCTTTTTGACGCTCCTTCCGGTCGGGCGTCTTCCGGATCAGCTGCTGGGCGGGCCGGAGCGGATGTGCCGGGCGATGGCCTGGTTTCCTCTGGTGGGAGCCTGCCTGGGCCTGGCCGCGGGCTGGGTGGTTCTCCTGGCCGGCCGGGGCTGGGCCTCACCGCTCGCTGCCTGGGCAGGGTTGGCGGCCCTGGTCATCCTCACGGGCGGGCTTCATCTTGACGGATTCAGCGACACGCTGGATGGCATGGCGGCGTGGGGGAATCGGGAAGAGACCCTGAGGGTGATGCAGGACAGCCGGCTGGGAGGAATGGGGGCGGTGGGGCTCGTCCTCCTCCTCGGGTTCAAGGGACTGGCGCTGGCCGAGGTGGCCCCGCACGATCTGCTGGGCGCCCTGGTGGCCTCCTGTTCACTGAGTCGCCTGGGCCTGGTGATCTCGGCGCAGAGCTTCCCGTACGTGCCTGGCCGGGACGGTTTGGGCAGACTGGCCACCGACCGTCGATCGCTGGGCGTTCTTCTATGGGCAGTGCTGCTCGGCGCGGGGTTTGCGTTGGCGGCGGTGGGGCCGGCCCGGGCAGGGATCTGTCTCGGATTGGCGGGGCTGCTCTGCTGGGGACTCAATCAGCTTTTCGTGGCCCGGCTGGGTGGGATCACCGGGGATACCCTCGGTGCGGTGCAGGAAGTGATGGAAACCGGCCTGCTCCTTTTCCTGGCGATGAGCCATTCTGCGGACTGGGTGATGCGATGAGCCATTCGGTGCATGGCGGCGATCCCGCGGTCCTGCTCCAGGAGGATGCCCCCCCTGCCTCCGGGCTCATCGATTTCAGCGTCGACCTGAACCCCCTCGGGCCGCCTTCCCTGTGCTGTGATCTCAGGGAGGGGTTGGATCATCTGCGGCTCTATCCGGAGCCGACCTATCGGGACTTAAGGGAATCGGCAGCGCGCCGGGAGAGGGTGGACCCCGGGCAGATCGTTCCGGGCAACGGCACGGCGGATCTCATCCACCTCATCACCCGGGCGAACCTCTCCCGCGAAGCGGGGGTGGTGGTTCCGACCTTCACCGAATACGAGCGGGCGGCGCGGGCGGACCGGCTTGAGCTGCGGTTCGCCTTTCTTCGCGAGGAGGACCAATTCCGTCCGGAGGCGGCCGCAGATCTCGCCTCGCTCGGTTCAGCGGGGCTCCTCTTCCTCTGCAACCCGAACAATCCGACCGGAGGGATCTGGCCGGCCGACGGATTGCAGGAGCTCCTGGGCCGCTGCGCCAGGGAGAGTACGACCGTGGTTGTGGACGAGGCGTACATGGAGTTTGTCCGGGACGACCTTCGCACCTCGGCGGCCGACTGGCTCGCTTCATTCCCGAACCTGATCGTTCTGCGGTCCCTCACGAAGATCCTGGCGCTTCCAGGCCTGCGTCTGGGATATCTGATCGCCGGCCGCCCGCTCGCCGACCGGCTTCGGGCAATCCAGCCGCCGTGGGCGGTGAACGGGCTGGCGGCCTGGGCCGGCAAGGAGCTGCTGGAGTGGCAAGGTCTGGCGGAGTTTCTGACGGCCAGCCGCAGGGCCACCGAGATCGGCCGCTCCTTTCTTGAAGAGGGATTGGCGGGCCTCGGCTTCCAGCCGGTCCCGTCGCAGGCGAACTTCATCTTGTCACGGTGGAACGGTGCGGACCGATCCACGGCCGATCTGGCCAGGGCCCTCCTCCGGCAGGGGATCCTGGTCCGCTTGTGTGACGATTTTACCGGCCTTGCCCCGGGCCGATACCTGCGGTTTGCGGTGCGCGGCACGCAAGAGATCACCAGACTCCTGGATGCCCTGGAAGAGGAGGTCAGGCCCCATGCCGGCTAAGACGGTCATGTTCCAGGGGACCGCCTCGCACGTCGGGAAATCGGTGCTGACCGCCGCCCTCTGCCGGATCCTGCGGGATCAAGGGCTGCGGGTGGCTCCCTTCAAGGCGATGAACATGTCGAACAACGCCTTCGTGACGGCGGACGGCGGGGAGATGGCGACGGCGCAGGCCGCCCAGGCGATGGCCTGCGGGGTTGCCCCCTCCGTGGAGATGAATCCGGTCTTGCTCAAGGTCATGTCGGACTCCCGCTGTCAGGCGATCCTGCTGGGCCGGCCGTACGCGGTGATCGAGGCCGGGGAACTCGGGAACCATCGCGAGGTTCTGCTGGCCGCCATCCGTGGCGCCTTGAACCGCCTCCTCGAGCGTTATGAGTTTGTGGTCCTGGAGGGAGCCGGCTCTCCGGCGGAGATCAACCTGCAGAGGACCGATCTGGCGAACATGGAAGCGGCGCGGCTGGCCGGATCCCCTGTCGTCTTGGTGGCGGACATCGAGCGGGGCGGGGTCTTCGCCCAATTGGTGGGCACGCTGGAGCTGCTGAGCCCGGAGGAGAGGAGGCGGATCCGCGGATTTGTGATCAACAAATTCAGAGGGGATCCCCGGATCCTCCGGCCGGGGCTTCGCTGGCTCGAAGAGCGCACGGGACTGCCGGTCTTCGGCGTGCTTCCCTTCTTCCAGGACCTGGATCTTCCGGAGGAGGACAGCTTGGCCGACCGCTTCTCAAAATCGGTACCAGGTACCGGGGCGGTACCTGGTACCGTTTGTGGAGAGATGAGGATCGATGTCCTTCGATACCCCACGATGGCCAACTTCACCGATCTGGATCCGCTGCACAAGGAGCCGGGTGTCGTGATCCGCTACCTGCAGCGGCCGCCCGGCAACGGAAGCAAACCCCACCTGATCATCCTTCCGGGATCGAAGAGCACGATGGCCGATCTGACATGGCTGCGCGAAAGGGGCCTGGACCGGTATCTGGAGCAGTGCGCCCAGGAGGGGACGGAGGTGCTGGGGATCTGCGGCGGGTTCCAGATGCTGGGCGAGATGCTCACTGATCCAGGCAGGACCGAATCCCAGACCACCGCCATGCCGGGGCTGGGGCTTCTGCCGACAAGCACCCTCTTCCTTGCTTCAAAGATCACAGCGCAGGTCAGGGGGACTCATCTGGAGAGCGGGTTTCCCGTCCGCGGGTATGAGATCCACTGCGGCAGGCCGCAGGGGCTCCGTCGCGGGCGGCCGGTATTCCGGATCGAGGAGCGGGGCGGGGTGGCGGCCCAGGAGACGGACGGATGCGAGTTGCCCGAGAAACGGATCTGGGGGACGTACCTCCACGGCCTGTTCGACGAGGAGGGGTTCCGCCGCTGGACGATCGATGGATTGAGGGAGCGAAAGGGGCTGGTGCCTCCGGCCCGGCCGGCCGTGGAGAGCACGAACGATCCTTACGCGGGATGGGCGCAGCGGGTACGGCAGAACGTACAGGTGGGCCGGTTGATGGATGAGGTGATGGCGTGGACCCCCTGAGCCTACGGGTGACCGGGGCGTATCTGCTGGACTGGGCGATCGGGGATCCGCGCTGGCTGCCACATCCGGTGAGAGGGCTGGGGTGGCTCATTCTAAAGGGGGAGCATTGGCTGCGCGCCAGGATTCGCAGGGAGGAATGGGCAGGCATCCTGCTGGTGATCGGAATCGTTCTGGGGACCTGGTTCGGGGTGAGCGCTCTTCTGCATCTTTCCAGGGCGGTGTCCCCGTGGGCCGGCTGGGGGACTGAGATCCTTCTGCTCTTCTGCTGTCTCTCCACTCGAGACCTGGCGGTGGAGACGTGGCCGGTGCATCGGGCACTCCAGGCGGGGCGGCTGGGGGAGGCGAGGCGGCATGTCGCGATGATCGTCGGGCGGGACACCGATTCGCTGAATGAGCCGGAGATCGTCCGGGCCACCCTGGAAACGGTGGCCGAGAGCACCATGGACGGGATTGTCGCTCCCCTCTTTTACGCGGTGATCGGGGGAGCGCCCCTGGCTTGCCTGTACAAGGCGGTCAATACACTCGATTCCATGGTCGGTTACCGGAGCGCCCGCTACCTCAAGTTCGGCCGGGCGGCGGCGCAGGTGGATCGATGGATGAACTGGGTTCCGGCTCGATGCACGGCGCTGCTCCTGGCCGGCTCTGCGCCGCTCATGGGGCTCGCGGGCGGCAGGGCTCTGCAGGCGGTGGGAAGGGACGCCGTGCCGACGGGCGAAAACTCCTTCCTTCCCGAGGCGGCAATGGCCGGTGCCCTGGGCGTGCGGCTGGGCGGAATCAATTTCTACCAGGGCAAGCCGGTCCAGGCACCTCCCTTGGGGGATCCGATCCGGCCGCTCCAATCCGATCTCATCCCGACGGCGCTGCGGCTCATGATGGTTTCGTCAGCCCTGGCCCTCCTGCTGTTCATCCTGCTGCGCCTCGGAGGCACGTGGTGGATCCGGTGAGGATTCCTCGGGTGCTGATCGCTGGCGTCCACAGCGGGGTAGGGAAGACCACGGTCACGATGGGGATTCTTCTCGCCCTCCGGGCCGCGGGGAAGAGTCCCCAGCCGTTCAAGGTGGGGCCGGACTACATCGATCCTGGATTCCTGAGCTTCACCGCCGGCAGGACCTGCCGGAATCTGGATTCCTGGCTGATTCCGGCGCCCCGGCTCCTGGATTCTTTCCGCCGGGCCTGCGCGGGTGCCGGGATGGCGGTGGTCGAGGGGGTGATGGGCCTCTACGATGGTCTCGGCCCCACTGGAGAGCGGGGAAGCACGGCGGAGATGGCCAAGCTGCTGGATTGCCCGGTGATTCTGGTGCTGGATGCCTCCGCGCTGTCCCGCTCCGCCGCAGCCATCGTGAAGGGATACCTGGAGTTTGACCGGGGAGTCCGGCTGGCCGGCTGCTTCCTCAACCGAGTGGGTTCCTCCGGCCATGCCCGTTTGGTCAAGGAAGGGATCGAGCGGCTGACCGGTGTCCCGGTGATCGGCTTCCTGGCGAAGGAGGAGCGGCTCCAGTTGCCGGAGCGGCACCTCGGCCTGGTCCCGACGGCCGAGAACCATCCCTGGAGGAAGACCCTTCCGCTTCTCGCACAGAGGATCAAGGAAGGACTGGAGCTTTCCGCGCTCCAGCGGATCGCCCGGCAGGCCGGGCCTCTCCAGGTGCCGGAGCCGACGGGCCTGCAGGCGGAACGCGTTTCCTCTGCGCCGAGGCGCGTGGTGGGGCTTCCTCGAAGCTTTTGTCCAGAGATGTCCCGCGAAGCGGGGCTTCCTCTAGCGCCAGCCGCTGCCCGCGTTCCGATCGCTGTGGCCAGGGATGAGGCGTTTCACTTCTACTATCCTGAGAACCTGGAGCTCCTCGAGCGGCTTGGCGCGGAGCTGGTACCGTTCTCCCCACTGCGAGACGAGCGGTTGCCCCGCGGTGCGGCCGGCGTCTACCTGGGCGGCGGTTTTCCTGAGCTGCATGCAGCGCAGTTATCGAAAAACCGGGCGCTCCATCAGGCGCTGCGTCAGGCGGCCGGCCGGGGGATGCCGGTCTACGCGGAGTGCGGGGGGCTCATGCTGCTCTCCTCGGCGATCGGCGGGGTTGGAGGCCGGTCGTACCGCATGGCCGGGCTTGTTCCGGGACGGGTCCGGATGACCGATCGGCTGCAGAACTTCGGGTATCAGGAGGTCGCGGCCTGCCGGGATTCCATCCTGGCGCGGAAGGGGGAAAGGGCCCGGGGACATGAGTTCCATCACTCGGTCCTGGAGCGGCCGCCGGTCCGCGGCCGCGCGGGCGCCGCCTATGAGATCTGCGCGCCGCGGGGGCAGGCCAAACGTTTGGAGGGATTCGCGAAGGGAGCGCTGCTGGCCTCATACATCCATCTGCATTTCTTGAATCAGCCGCGCTGGGCCGGGCGGTTCGTCCAGGCCGCGCGGAAATGGGAAAGGGAGTCGGCCGGAAAGTAAACAGGTTGAGGACGGGAAGCCCGTGAGAATCGGGCGCTGCCCCGCAGCTGTAACCGGGACGAAATCCGCGAGCATGCCACTGCCTTAAACGGCGGGAAGGCGCGGAGAGTAGGAAGAACGGGAGCCAGAAGACCGCTCAACCTGGAATGATCCCGAGAGGGGAGAGGAAAAGGCGATGCGTTTAGCAGGGGTGTGGGCGATCGTGCTCTTGGTCGGTTGGGGTGGGATGGAAGTGACGGAGGCGGAGGAACCGAGCCGTTTGGAAGAGGTGGTCGTCAGCGCCACCAAGGCCAAGACGCCTGCCAAGCGGGTGACCCGTGCGGTTTCGGTGATCCCGGGGGAGCGATTGAACGTGGTCAAGGGCGGGTTTCTCCAGGAGGGGCTCAGCGACGTGCCGGAGACGCTGGTGCGACGCAGCGGCTCGATCGGCCGGACCACCGCGGTGGTGATCCGGGGCGCCAGCGACCGCCAGGTGCATGTGACGATCGACGGGGCGCACGTGGCCAGCCCCACGCTGGGCTCCTTTGACTTTAACCACATCACGCCGGACAACCTGGAGCGGATGGAGGTCCTCCGCGGGCAGAGCAGCACCCTCTACGGCTCCGACGCAATGGGCGGGGTGATCAACCTGGTGACGAAGCGGGGGGAGGGGCCGATGAGCGTTTCCTATGCCCAGGAGTTTGGAGGCCAGGACACCTTCCGCGAGGTGGCCTCGCTGGAGGGGGCGATCGGGAAGTGGCATCTCTCCGGGTCGGCCTCCCGCATGGACAGCGAGGGCTTAAGCCAGAACGACGACTACCAGAACGCGAACCTTTCCACGCGCATTGGCTACGATTTCAGCGACCAGACCAAGCTGGATCTTTCTGTCCGGCACATCTTCGCCATCGTCGGGCTCGACGACGGCCCGTTCCGGCCGGATCCCAACCGCCTCAACCGCGACCGGCAGACGATCAGCACCGCACGCTTGGAGACGGAGTTCTTCCCCTGGTGGTCGCAGCTCTGGCGCATCTCGGCCTCGATCGGCAACCTCATCGACAGCGACCCCTCCAACGGCGGCACTGAGGCCAGCGCCCTGACCAAATTGGACACCGAGCGGTACGGGGCGGAGTGGATGAACCGCTTCACGCCGGTCGAGTGGGACACCGTCACGGTCGGCTTTGAGTTTGAGGATCGGGAGGCGGACCGGCGGACCGGCGGCGCCAACCAGAATTTCTCCAAGGCGCAGACCACGCGGGCGATCTACACCCAGAACGAATGGCGCCCCTGGGATCCGTTGACCGTGGTGACCGGCGCCCGCTTCCTGCGGGAGAGCGCCTTCGGCGCCGAGCAGGTGTTTGACGCTTCCGCCGCCTACTTCTGGGCGCCGGGGAATCTCAAGCTGCGCGGGGGCTGGGGCCAGGGCTTCCGCGCCCCGTCGCTCAACGAGCTCTTCTTCCCGAACTTCGGTGACCCGAACTTGAGCCCCGAGAAGAGCAAGACCACCGAGGTCGGCGCGGAACAGGTGCTGTTCGAGGACCGGCTGAGCTGGTCCGGGACCCTGTTCCGGACCGATTTCAAGGATCTGATCCAGTTCACTCGCGTCAGCGCCACCCGTTCCGCCGCGCAAAACGTGGGCCGCTCGCGCATCGAGGGGGCGGAGCTGGAGGTGGAGCTCAAGCCCTGGGAGGCCTGGACGCTGACCGGCTCCTACACGCACCTGGAGGCGAACGAACGCCCCAGCTTGGAAGAGCTTGTTCGGGTTCCCAAGAACACGATCGCCTTCACGATCGGCTACTCGCCCTCCCAACGCTGGGAGACACGGCTGGAGGGACTCCTGGTCAGCAGCCGGGAGGAGTCGACCGCCACCAACGCCCGGAACAAGACGAAGGGGTACCTGAAGTTTGACCTCTTCGCGCAGGTCCGGATCAGGGAATGGCTCCGGGCCCATCTGCGCGTGGAGAACCTGTTCAACCGGAAATACTCCGAGGTGCTCGGCTTCCCGGCGAACGGGACGCTCGCAACCGTCGGCGCCACGGTGGAGCGATGAGGAAACCGAATTCGGTACGACGTACCAAGGGGCCTTTCGGTACGTCGTACCGTTGTGGGGTTGTCGTATTGTGTCTTGGTTTGGCGGGGTGCGCCACGGCGCGGGGGCCGTTTGACGTCGCGCTGGAGGTGGACTTCGGGCCGGCGGGAAGGCCCGCCGTCCGCCAGACCGTCCAGGTGGAGCGGGGTGCGACTCCGGAGGTCGTGCTGGCGCAGGCCTTCCCCGTCGAGAAGGGAGCGGTCTGCTGCGATCCCAGGGAGACAGCGGCGATTGACGGGGTGGCGGCCGACCCGGCGACGAACCGGTGGTGGACCGTTTCAGTCAACGGATCGAAGAAGGTCAGCCCCTACCGGACGAGGGTGAGGCCAGGCGATCTGGTGCGGTGGGAGCTCCGCGAATATGGTCAGTAACTTCGGTACGACGTACCAAAGGGCCTCTCGGTACGTCGTACCGGTTTTGAGTTGCGCTGGTCTGTTTTGGGTTGGCCAGCTGTGCCACAGCGCGGAGGCGGCGGAGGTGACGGGCACCGTTCGGCTGAAGGGGGAGATCCCCCCGCCGGAGGAGGTAAGGATTGAGCCAAAGAGCGGGGTTCATTCCACAGAGGGGTGCGGTTCCCTGGAGAAGGCCTCGCAGAAACTGCTGGTGGATCCATCGGGCGGGGTGCGTAACGCGGTCGTCTGGCTGGAGCTGCCGGGATCTGGCCAGACGCAGGAGCGCGAGGCGCCGGCACTCCTCGATCAGAGGGAATGCACGTTTCTACCCCATGTGGTGACTGTCAAGGCAGGCGGTGAGCTGGTGATCCGGAACTCCGATCCGGTGCTGCACAACCTCCGGATCTTCGCGGAGGGGAAGCCCGCGATGCTCATGCACCGCTGGCAGAAGGTGGATGCCCCTGAGGTGCGCTGGCCTTTCGCAGAGCCGGGCCGGTACGTGGTGCGCTGCGGGGTTCATCCCTGGATGTATGCCTGGGCGGTGGTTCTTCCGGCGGGCCGGTCCGCCGTGACCGGACCGGACGGTCGGTTCTCCCTGGCAGGAGTGCCGGACGGCCGGCATGAGCTGCGGGTTTGGCACGAGACGCTCGGGGAGCAGCGGGTTGCGGTCGAGGTCAAGGGAGGGGCGGTGGAGCTGGATCCCGTTCTGTTCGAACAAGCGGGAGGCGAGTGATGCTCCAGGAGCTGATGCAGCGGGGCGGGCCGGTCATGTACCCGCTGCTGGCCTGCTCGATCGTCGCGCTGACGGTGATCACGGAGCGGCTCCTGTTCTGGCTGAACCTCCGAAAGGCGCGGGACCCGGAGGGAGTCCAGCGGATGCTGGAGCTGGCGCGCCGGGGTCAGGTGATCGATTCCCTGACGGAAGGGCGGCGCCTCGAGGATCCGGTGGCCCGGGTGCTGGTGCGCGGGTTGGAGCAGTGGCCGAGGTCCATTTCCGAGGCGCTGGAGTCTCAGGCCCGGGAAGAGGTTCGCCAGATGCGGCGCTACCTGGGTGTGTTGGACACCATCATCACCCTCGCCCCCCTGCTGGGGATCTACGGAACGATCACCGGCATCATCCGGGCGTTCGGCTTCCTCGGTGCGGCGGCGGTGCCGGATCCGCAGGCGGTAGCCGGCGGCATCGCCGAGGCGCTCATCACCACCGCAGCGGGCCTGACCATCGCGATCTTCTGCGTGCCGCCCTACAGCTTCTTCTCTGCCAAGACGGAGGAGATGGTGCACGACGTCGAGCGGCAGGCCACCCATCTGGAGCTGCTGGTGCAGCAGGCAAGCCGGCCATGAAGATTTCCCCCCTCGCCAGGAAGTCACCGCGGATCGAGATGATTCCTCTCATTGACACCTTCTTCCTCGTGCTGGCCTTCTTCATCTCTGCGGTTCTTTCGATGGAGCTGGTGCGCGGGCTGCCGGTGGAGCTGCCTCGGGCGGGGGCTGCGACGCCGGTTCCGCGAGAAAATCGGCTCATCCTCACGCTGAAAGCAGACGGCCGCCTCGAGATGGAAGGGCAGCCGGTCACCTTGAAGGGGCTGCCGGATCTGCTGCGGCAGGAGGCGGCGGCCCGGCCTTCGCTTCAGGTGGGAATCCGCGCCGATCGTCTAACGCCCTACGAGCGAGTGGTGGAGCTTCTCGGTGCGGTGAAGGCAGCGGGTGTCAGCCGCGTCGCGCTGCTGAGCGAGCCCGCTGAGGGTGAGCCTAGCGGACCACGGTTGTCCCCATGACACCGCGGCTGGTACAATCGGCGTTGTTCGCCACGGGGGTGCACGCGCTGCTCCTCATTCCCGTGGGGCTTTTCCCCGGTGCGGACCAGGCGGCGCAGACCGACGTGATGCGCGGGACGAGCGCGGTGGAGCTGGAGCTGGTGGGCCCGTCCGAGCCGGGTACGCAGGCGCGGATCTTCACGGCGGGAGAAGAGCCCCTGCCGCCCACCGGCAGGCAGCCGGCGGAGGAGTGGGAACAGGATCCTGGGGCGCTGTCGCGGCTGGAGCAGGGTATCCTGCGCAACGCTGCGCCCCTCTATCCGCGCATCGCCCGCGTGCAGGGCTGGGAAGGCACGGTGGTCCTGCGCGCGTTTGTGGGCACCGCGGGAACTGTGCAGCGTCTTTCGGTGCACCGCAGTTCCGGGCACCGGGTGCTGGACGAGGCGGCCGCTGCCGCCGTGCGTGGATGGCGGTTCGAGCCGGCGGTCCGGTCCGGCGGGAAGGCGGCCGCGTGGGTAGAGCTACCGGTCACGTTCAGGCTGAAGTCGAAGGAATCTTCTTCAACCGAGGGGAGGGATTGATCATGGCAACGGCTCTTCTTGTGCTGGCATGCGGCCTGATCGCCGCGCAGTTTAATCACGCGCTTGGGGTGGCGCCGATTCTGGGGGCGATCCTCTGCGCCGCCTGTTTCCTCCGGGCGCGTGAGCTCTGGATCGTTGGCCTCGGCGGGATGCTCCTGCGGGATCTCCTGCTGGGTCTGTCCCTTTTCACGCTGGTGCGTTTGGCCGGGATGGCGCTGGTGGTGGCGGCGATCGTTGCCCTGCGGGTTCGGCCGAACCTGCGCTCCCTGGCGCTGGGGCTCATCATCGCCTCGCCCCTGTTTCATCTTGCGCTGGCGGTCGGCGACTGGGCCACCGGGACCTGCGGCATCTGGCCGAGGAACCCGCAGGGTCTGGCGGCGGCGGTGACGAGCGCCTGGCCCTATTTCCAGCGATCGCTCGTCGGGGACCTGCTCTTCAGCAGTCTCTTTCTGTCCCTCTACACGCTTGGCGCCTACGCCTGGATGGGCTTAAGGTCGCGGACCGCCTCGTAAGGCCCGCAGGCGTGAGCGCAGAGCACCCGATCTACGACCTGATCTTCTCGCGCAGGGACGTCCGCCGGTTCCTCCCCGGGGAGATCCCGGAGGCAGTGCTGGAGCGGATCCTCCGGGCGGCGCACCATGCCCCGTCGGTCGGCTTCATGCAGCCCTGGAACTTCATCGTGATCCGGGACCGCGCGGTGAGGGCCAAGGTGAAGGCGCTCTTCCTCAAGGAAAGCGCCAAGGCTGCGCGGCTCTTCCGCGGTGCCCGCCGGCGGCTGTACGGCCGGCTGAAGCTGGAAGGGATCCTGGAGGCGCCGGTGAACATCTGCGTCACGTGCGATCCGAACCGATTCGGGCCTCACGTGCTGGGCCGGCACACGATCCGCCGCACCGATGTCTACTCCACCTGCTGTGCGGTCCAGAATCTCTGGCTGGCGGCGCGTGCGGAGGGGGTCGGGGTGGGTTGGGTGAGCATCCTCAGGCAGGACGCCTTGAGAAGCATCCTCGGGATTCCCCGGAGGATCCTGCCGGTGGCGTATCTCTGCGTGGGATATCCGGAGGAGTTCCTGCTGCAGCCAGAACTTGAGAAGGTGGGATGGAGCCAGCGCTTGCCGTTGGAGGATCTGGTCTTCGCGGACCGCTGGGGCGGGGGAGGGAGGCGTTGACTTTCCGCGTCGCGTTCGGTTGGTCGACCCTTTTACACGTCGGGATCCTGGCGCTGCGGCCGCCGGCCGGACTGGTTCCTCCGGCCTCGACGCTGCACCCCTTGGATGTGACGCTCCTCCCCGCCCGCTCGATCGAGATCCCGCGCCCGGCGGCGAAAGAACAGGCGCCTCCGCCTGATCCGAGACCGGCATCGCAGGAGAGCCGTTCAGTCGCCGAGGAAAGGAAACCGCCGCGGCCTCCCTCACGGCCCGCTCCGGTGGAGCGTGACCATCCTGCGCCCCTTCCTGCTCTTCCCACCCCTCCTGCTCGCCCGGCGCCGCCCCCACCTTCCTCAGCCCGGCGCGGTCCAGCGGTGGAGGCGCCGCCCGGGGCGGGGGCTTCCGCCACCGGATTGCCCGAGCGCGTCTTTGCCTCCATTGAGCACAAGGAGCGGGTCCGTGAGCACCTGCGGAAGCGCATGCGCTATCCCTTCCCACGCGTCGAAGGGCGGGTCCTCCTGCAGATCTGGCTGGGATCCGGTGGAAACCTTCAGCAGGCCACGGTTCTGCAGGCGTCGGATCCGCGCCTCGCGGCAGCCGCGCTGGAGGATGTCCGGGCCGCCGCGCCCTATCCCCGTTTCCCCTCGACCCTGCGGGAGCCGAGGGCTCGCTACGACTTCCTCGTCAAGTACGAGCCGGAATAGAGCCCCACGATCGCACTCGCCCTTGACGGGGCGGCCGGCATGCGTTATCCTATTGAAAAGTTAAGGAGTTCCATCCAGAATGCCTGTCGTTGAAGTCCGGGAGAATGAGCCGCTCGAGAAGGCCCTGCGCCGCCTGAAGAAGAAGGTGGAGCGCGAAGGGATCCTGAAGGTGGTCCGCGCCCGGAAGCATTACGAGAAGCCCTCCGTCGCGCGCCGTCGCAAGCTGCGAGAGAGCCGCAGACGATTCTAGCTGTCCTCCTCGCTTTCTTCCTGGCTGGTTGCCGAAGCATGAATCCCTTTTCAAGCGGGCCCCCTTTGCCCCCTTCACGCGCGCTCTTGGAGACGGCGCCGCCGGCCGTCCACCGCCATCTTCTTCCCAATGGACTCACCCTTCTCATCCAGGAGTCCCGCGCCCACCCGCTGGTGGCGTTCCATGCGGTGGTGCGGACCGGATCGGCCACCGAGGGGGAGTACCTGGGAACCGGAGTCTCCCACGTGGTCGAGCATATGCTGTTCAAGGGAACGGCCCGCCGGCCGGTGGGCGCGGTCGAACGGGAGGCGCGGTCCTACGGAGGGACCACGCAGGGGATGACCTCGTTCGACACCACGAGCTATTCGATCACGGTCCAGCGGGAGTTCTGGGCGCAGGCAGCAGACCTCCTGGTGGACGCGCTCTTCTTCCCCGGCATGGACCCGGCCGAGTTCGCCAAGGAGCGGGAGGTGGTCCTGCGGGAGCTGCGGCTGCGGCGGGACGACCCTGGGCAGATCGCGTGGGATCTCCTCTTCGCCCACGCGTACCGTCTCCATCCTTACCGGTTGCCGATCATTGGACTCGAGCCGCTCCTCACCAAGCTGACGGTGGAGGACGTGCGGGCCTACCACCGACGCCATTATCTTCCCAACGCCTGCGTGATCTCCGTCGTCGGGGATCTGGAGGCGGAGGCGGTGATCCGCCGGTTCGAGGAGCTGACTGCGGCCCTGCCGCCGGGGCGGCCACCGCTGGCCGCCGTCCCTGAAGAGCCGCCGGTTCTCTCCGCGCGGGAGGTTGTGCAGGAGGCGCCGATCCAGCTCGCCACCGTGGCCGTTGGATTCCAGGGGGTTCCGTTGAACGATTCCAATCTGTATGCGCTGGACCTCTTGGCCTGGATTCTCGGCGGGGGCCGCGGATCCGATCTGGAGAGGGCCTTGAAGGAGACCGGCCTGGTGCATTCCGTCAGCTGCTGGAACTACACGCCGATGTGGCGGGGCCTCTTCGTGGTGAGTTTGCGGACCGACCCCGACAAGGTTGCGCCGGCCCTGACGCGCCTTCAGGAAGAGCTGCAGGCGGTGCGGGAGCTTCCCGCGGATCCCCGGAAGCTGGAAGCGGCCAAGCGGGCCTTCGCCAAGGAGTACCTTCAGGATCGCCAGACGGTGGGCGGGCAGGCGTCGGATCTGGCCAGCTCCGAGGTGGCGACCGGCGATCCCCTTTTCGCGCATCGGTACCTCAACCAGATCCAGCGCCTCCAAACGGAGGATCTGCAGGCGGCGGCCCGCAGCTTTCTCGTTTCCGATCGGGCGACCACCGTCCAGCTCTTCCCGCAAGGGGTGGGGAAACAGGAGACAGCCGATACGCAAGAGAAGGGGCGGGCTCCTGCGCGGAAGGCCCAGCTTCCAAATGGCGTGCGGATCATTCTCGAGGAGGACCACCGCCTGCCGCTGGTCACGTTCCAGCTCTCTGTGCGGGCAGGGGTCCGCTATGAAGAGGAGGAGTCCAACGGGCTGTCCCTGCTGACGGCCCGGATGCTGCTGCGCGGAACGCGGCGCAGGAGCGCGGACGAACTGGCGGATCTGGTCCGGCGAATGGGAGGGGATACCTCCGCCTTCAGCGGCCGCAACAGTCTGGGGGTTACCTTTCAGGTGGTTGCGCCGGAGGCGGCCGAGGCCGCCCGCCTGCTGGGGGAAATCTGGCGGGAGCCGGTATTTCCGCAAGAGGAGCTGGAGAAGGAGCGGCGGTTAGGTCTGGCCGGGCTCAAGGCGCAGGAGGAAGATCCCTTTTCCTGGGGGATGCGCCGGCTGGCCTCGACCCTTTTTCGGGAGCACCCCTACCGGCTCGACCCGGCCGGTACCGAGAAGGCATGGCGCCGGTTCCGGCGGGAGGATCTGGTCGCTTTCCATGAGCGGGTTCTTGACCCGGCGCATCTGGTGATCGGTGTGGCGGGCGATTTCCGGTCGGAGGAGCTTCTCGCCATTCTCACCGATTCTTTCGGTGCGCTTGCTCCTCGCGCTGAGCCGGTCCCGGCCATTGCGGAGGAGCCGCCCCTCACGGAGCGGCGCGAACATCTGGAGGCGACGCCCCGGAAGGAGGCGCTCCTCCTCATCGGTTTCCCCGGCGTTCGGTTGTCCGACCCGCGGCTGCCGGCGGTGGATCTCGTGGAGGAGCTCCTTTCGGGAGGAGCGGGCCGGCTCTTCGGCCGGATCCGGGAGGAGAAGGGGTTGGCCTACACCGTCGGGGCCGTCTCCGTGCCCGGCATTGATCCCGGCACCTTTATCCTGTACGCGGTGACCGATCCCTCGCGCGTGGAGGAGGTCCGCCGCGCGCTGCTCGAGGAGATCCGGGGGCTGCGCGCGGACGTTGTGCCGGCGAAGGAGCTGGAGGAGGCCAGGCAGGGTTTGCTGGGCGCGCGGCGGATCGCGCGGCAGTCCCAGGAGTCCCTTGTCGCCCAGCGTGTGGGCGACGAGCTGGCCGGGCTGGGTTTTGACTTTTCCGACCGCTACGAGCAGGCGGTCCGTTCCCTCGCCGCGGCTGATCTGCGGAAGGTCGCGGCCGATCTTCTCGATCCCGACCGCTGCGTGTGGGTGATCGGCAGGCCCGGCGAAGGGACGGAGGCCGCCTCCGGCAGCCAGGAGCTCCTTGAGGAACCGGCCGTCTCCGGGCCGAGCTGACGGGAACCGGAGCCGCCGCCAGAATTCGCTGCGCGCTCCCTGCGTGGCCGGGCTCTTCTATCCGGCGGAGCGGGGGGCGGTTGAGGAATGGATCCGGCGGGCGACGCCGCCGCGGCCAAGGAAAGAAGAGGTCGTTGGGCTGCTCGTCCCGCACGGACCCTACCGCCGGTGCGCGCAGGTGATGGGGACGGTTCTCTCAGCTGTTTCACCGGCGAAGAGGGTGGTGTTGGTGGGACCCGATCACACCGGCGCTGATCCGGGATGCCGCCTGGCGGCCCGGGGCGTTTGGGAGACGCCGCTGGGGAAGGTGGAGGTGGACTCGGAGCTCGCCCGTTTGCTGCGGAAGGGTGTGCCTGAGCTTTCGGAGGATCGGGACGGGCTGGAGCGGGAGCATTCGGCGGAGGTCGTGCTTCCCTTCCTCCAGCGGCTCTGGGGCCTGCGCCAGTTTGTTCCGATCGCGACGGCCGCCGTCGACCCTGCGTTCCTCGTCCGGTTGGGGAACGGGCTGGCGCGCGCAGTCCAGCAGGTCGGGGAAAAGGTTCTGCTGGTGGCCACGGCGCAGCTGGCCGGCCATGAGGCCAGGGAGCCGTTTCGTCGGCAGGGGGATTCCCTCCTGGAAGCGATCCGGAGGATGGACGCGGAGGATCTCCTGAAGCAGGCCGGCGCGAAAGGAGCGACCCTGTGCGGGGCTGGGGCTCTGGCCGCGCTCTTGGTGGCCTCCAAAGCGTTAGGCGCATCGGCGGGCAATTTGGTAAAGTATGAGATCTGGGAGGGATCGTCGGGCGGGTTGAACGCCTTTGCCGGGGTTCTGTTTCGTTGACGGAGAGCGAGAAGAGGGTTGACGAGGGATGGAAGGAGCAGGTGGAGCGGGAACGGCACGGCTCCCGTCAGGGAGGGGTTGCGCCTCCTCCCGGCGGAGGGGCAGGGCAGGCGGCCCGGCCCGAACCGCCACGGGCGGGGCCGTCCCCATCCGGCCGGCGCGGGCCCGCCTCGAGCAAGGGAACGGATTTCGGCCTTCTCCTCTCCTCTCTCTCCATGCAGGCGTTGATGGCCTTGGGAGAGGTGCCCAATCCGGCGACCGGCGAGCCCCACGCCGATCTCGAGCAGGCACGGTACCTGATCGACATCCTGGGGATGCTTCAGGAGAAGACCCATGGCAACCTCACCGCCGAGGAGTCGGTCCTCCTGGAGGATCTCCTCTATGAGCTTCGCATGAAGTACGTCGCCCAGACAGGGGGGAGCCCATGATCTCCTTCTCGGCCGTGATCGGTGTTGCCGGTCTCGTCCTGCTGGTGGTCCTTCTCTGGATGGTCTGGCGGCTGGTCCGCTCGCCGCTGCCCCTCGAGATGCAGGAGGCGCTGGAGAAGAAGGAGGAGGCGAAGCTGCAGGCGCTCCGCGAGGAATGGGCGAAGCGGCTGGGCGAGGAGTTCGACCGTGTGTGGAAGCAGCTTCACGGCCAGGTCCAGACGACAGAGCAGTCGGTGAGCCAAAAGCTCCAGCAGGCGAACAGCACCTTCGCCGTGATCAGCCGGGAGCTGGGGCGGCTGGAGGAGGCCACTCGGCGGGTGGAGGAGGTCGGCCGGAGCGTGGCGACGCTGGAGGACCTCCTGCGCGCGCCGAAGATGCAGGGCGGCCTTGGGGAATTCCTCCTGGCCGATCTCCTGGCCCAGGTCTTCCCAGAGGGGAGCGGCCTCTACACGCTTCAGCACGGCTTCACGGACGGGGAACGCGTGGATGCGGTGATCCGGCTTCAGGAGCGCCTCGTTCCCATCGACTCGAAGTTCCCGCTGGAGTCGTTCCGGCGGATGAGCCGCGCGGGCACCGATGAGGAGAAGGCGGCGCTCCGTCGGCAGCTGCTCCGGGAGGTGCGCGGCCACATCGATTCCATCGCCGAGAAGTACATCCGGCCCTCGGAGGGGACCTTTGACTTTGCCCTCATGTACATCCCCGCGGAGAGCGTTTACTACGAGGTGGTCCTCCGGGATGAGCCGGCCGAGGAGCAGGGGATCTTCCAGCACGCGGCGCGGCGCCGGGTGATCCCGGTCTCCCCGAACAGCTTCTACGCTTATTTGCAGGTCATCCTGCTGGGCTTAAGGGGGCTGGCGGTGGAAGGCCGGGCGCAGGAGATCCTCGACGGCCTCATCAAGCTCCAGAAGGATTTTTCCGGGGTGCGGGAGGATTTCGACGTGGCGGGCAAGCAGATCCGCCATGCCCTGACCAACTTCGAGCGGGCGGACCGCCGCCTGGGGCGCTTCGAGGACAAGCTCCAGGCGATCGAATCCACCTCGGAGGAGACGCCGCGACCGCTGGCCCGGCCGGACGCGCTATCCGTGAAGGAGGAATGAACCGTGCAAAACATTGATAAGGAGCTTCTGGAGATCCTGGCCTGCCCGGCCTGCAAGTCGGCGGTGCGGCAGGAGGGTGATCGGATCGTCTGCACGCAGGCCGGCTGCGGGCTGCGTTATCCCATCCGGGAGGGGATTCCGGTCATGCTGGTGGAGGAAGCGGAGAAGCCGTGAGATTCCGCGAGCCTTTACCAGCGGGAGTCGTGTGCCTCTTGGCTGAGTGGACGTGCCCGGACAAGCTGGGAATCTCACGGCTTCCCAAGGGGGAAACG
>CAYFHV010000016.1:0-18737 GCA_964343105.1 uncultured Planctomycetia bacterium
CCGCCCCGCCAGCGCAGAGAACTCCTCCAGATTCGGGGCAATGAGATGCGGTCCGGCTTGAAGAAGGGCCTGAAGAATCACCGGATCGTTCAGGGTGGTCACCTTCGGATCGTAGACCACGAAGATGCCTCGCTCTCGCCCAGCCCCGAAGAGATCCGACAGGAAACCAGGCGGGGCGTTGGCCGGAACACGGCTGGTCCAGAGCAGAGCCGTCCGCCGATTCGCCTGGCCCAGTCCCTCGATCGCTCGATGGACCGCCTGGGCGTACGCCTCGAGCTCCGAGGGCTCCCAGCGCGGCTCCGGTGGAAGAAACCGCAGATCCAGCCCGAGGGCCCCTGCAGCCATCGTGGGAGCGAAATCGATGTCAGGGGAGGCGGCCGGCCAGCCCGTTGCAGGAATGCCGGCAGCCCGCAGGAGGTCGAAGAAGATCCGCCCGATGGGTCGCTCCCCTCCGCTCCGAACCCCGATGGAACGGTAGGCCTGTCCCAGTTGCTGGAGGGCCTCCATCACATTGGTGGGAGAGCCGTCGGCTTTCAGGCTGGTGCCAGCCAGGTCGATTTCCAACGTGCCCGGTGAGGTCTCGCTGGACTTCCAGCCGATGTTGAGGTTCAGATTAACCGCTGGTCCTGCAACGACAATGGGTGGATCGGTGTCCTCCGCGGCAGGGGAGAGCTTCGTGGCCTCCCGAACCCGCCCCTGGGCAAGCCGCTCCAGCGAGGGGCCGTAAATCCTGACGAGATCCCGGAGGAAGAGTCGCTTCTGCTCCGGAGAGGCCGCCTGAAAAAGATTCTGGAGACGCCGTAGGTGGTCAGCGGTGATGGCCGTGATCTCCGGACCGCCCAGAACCTTGTTCAACAACGAGAGCGTCTGTGCTTTCAACATCTCGCCCAGATCCTCCTCCATCCCAGCCGGTTGGAGTATCTCCTCAAGGCCGGCCTGGGTGCCTTCGACAGAGGGACGCAGGGTATCCGCGGCAAGTGGGGGCAGACCCCAGACAAGCTGGCCGGCGATTGACAAAGTGGCCACGAAACGGGGCAAAAGAAAATTGCCCCTACGGGACAGTGTCGGTTCCATGAATGGCGTTAACCGCTTCTCTCCAAAAAGGATACCTGATCGGGAGGGGGAAATCAAGAGGATATCCAACTATACGTACTACTTACCCGCAGAGGCCCGGAACCCGGTCTCCCAGGCCCTACTGCAGTTTGAGGAGCTCCGGCTCGTGGCCGGCGTACTCCTGCTCGTACCGATCGGGATACTCCCGCCTGAACTGCTCCAGGAGGCGACGGCGATGGGCAAGGAACTCCTTTTCTCGGTCGAGCTTGCGGACCTTCGCATCGTACACGAGGAAATCGATGATCCGCCGGACCTCCTCGTGCGTCATGCCGCTGGCCGGCCGGCGCCACATCTGGGTGACATACCGGGCCCAGAATTTCTGCGAAACGAAGCGGGAATTGAGCGGGCGGGCGAGGGTGTGGCATTTCGAGCAGCGCTTGGCGAACAGGACATAGTCGGCCTGCATCCCCTCGGGGTAGGTGGAGAGCTGCTCATACGGAATCTGGTCCGGGCCCAGGTCTTCCGGGTGGGGTTCCCGCGCCGGCTGCTCAGGAAGTTTGCAGCCGCCGTGCACCGAGGCGAGCAGTAGCATGAGGACCCACGCGGACCAGCGGCCGGGCTGACCGGCCTTTCTCACAGGGCCGATACGACCACCAGGATGAATTCCGTCACGAGGGCAAGGCTGAAGCCGGTGAGAAGACCCAGGCCGACCACCGTCTCGCTCTTGAGCTGCCGCCCCAGGTGGAGCAGCTCGCCGATCACGTACAGCAGGGTCCCCGAGGCCAGAGAGAGGCAGAGAACCTCCAGGTGCGGGTTGGTCCAGAGTCCTCCGACCACCGCGCCTACGAAGGTGGGGCCCCCGGCGATGAGCCCGGTCCAGCCCAGAAAGCCCCACGAGGCCTGATGCCCGGAGAGGGGTGCGGCGATCCCAAAGCCCTCGGTGGCGTTGTGCAGGGCAAAGCCGATCGCCATGAGCCAGGCAAGCTGAAGGGCCCCGGCCGCATACCCTTGTCCGATCGCCAGCCCCTCGCTCACGTTGTGCAGCCCCAGACCCACCGCGATGAGGAGCGCGACGTGGTGTGCCTTCTGCTTGGGCGTCATGGGCTCTCCGTTCTTGGCCTGCCGCCCGAGGTAGCGCTGCTCGAAGAGGACCAGGCCCAGGAGCCCCACCGAGAAGCCGAGCAGGATGAGACCCCCGAAGGTCAGCGCATCCGGAAGGGTGTGGAAACCCTCGGTGGCGGAGATGAGCAGATGCTCGACCTCCTCCAGAAGATGCCCAGTGATCTCCACCAGCAGGAAGATGAGGATGCCGGTGGAGACGGCGCTGAGAAACGCCTTCGTCTTCACTCCCACGTGCCCCAGCCGGGCGATCGGCAGCCCGATGAAGACGGTTACCCCCGCTACGAAGCCGAGCAACCAGGGTATCTGCAGGGGGGAGGCGGTCATATCAGAATTCAAACGATACGATGCTCTTGAGCTGCACGTCGTCGCTCCCGCGGGTGAGGCCGAAGGCCGGCCCGAACAGGACCCGGCTCTTGGGCGTCGGGCTCCAGGCCAGGAGCGGCATGATCTGGAGCTTGTGGCCCTTGCGGTGCACGCCGAGATCCTCGGTGGTGCCCAGGCCCTCCTTCAGCTCCAGCCCCAGCCGGAGCTTGGGATGGATGGGCCGGCTCACCCCCAGCGTGTACTCGAATGCCCAGGGGTCGTGCTGGTTCAGCTTCCGCTCCGTGATGAGATTCCCGGTGATGTTCCAGGGGCCGAGGTCTTTGCTGAGGATCAATTTCAGCTCCGCGGCGTCGCTTCGCCGGTCATGGCGGCCGTTGGGATTCTTATACTCCCCGTACAGGGTGATGTCCACCGGAAGTTCGCCGCTTTCCAACAGCCGGTATTTCGCTTCGAGCTTCAGCTCGTCCCGCTCGAAATCGTCCCTCCGGTCCCACTTGAACACCTCGTAGTAGGCCAGCTGAAGATGATCCGTCAAGCCGTACTCCAGCTCCACCTGATGCTTGGAGCTGTAGCTGCCGTCGTTGTCTGCCTCCTTCAGGTTGAGGTCGTTGTAAAGCTCGATCTCGAATTCCCCCTTCCGGGAAGTGTGGTAGCCCTGGTTGAAGATGTAATCCCTCAGGTGTGCGAAGGCCGGCCCCGGCGGAAGCGCCAGCGACGCCGCGAGTGCGAGCGCCGCAATGACTAAAGGGGTGCCTTTCACGTTGATCTCTCCCTTTCCTTTCGCAGTGGCCGTTCTTCCCTGGCAGGATGGTTGGGCCGAGCGTTGTCGTTTTAGCCGCCGGTGGGACCGGTAGGCTTCGGTACATCTTCCTGTGAAGGCAGGCGGATCCGTTCGATTCGCTCAATCCGGACCACTCGCCCCTCGTGCACCACAAACTGCACGGTTCCGTACTGCAGGTCCCGGAGCGCATCCCGGAGGAGGGGCGCCAGCTCCGTGTCGGTCATCGGGTCACTGCCCCCGCACGCATTCCGCATTCCGGTATCCACAGTTGCAGACGGTGCACAGGGCGGAGGGATCCGCGTCCGCCGGCAGGTAGCAGTTGCAGTGCCGACACAGCAGGGGTTCCCCCAGGGCGAACTGGGCCGGGCGCTTCCCCGCGTGCGCGCAACCGGCGCACAGGAAGAGCAGCGCCGCCAGCAGCGCAAGGCGGCTCATCGGCTCTCTCGCTTCAGACATTCCCGGCACCGGCCGAAGATCTCGTGCCGGTGCCAGAGGGCCACGAATCCCTGCCGGCGGATCGCCTCATCCTGGAACCGCTCCATCATCGGGCTCTGAAACTCGATGATCCGCCCGCATTCGATGCAGATCATGTGGTCGTGATGGGGCCGGTCCGCCTTGAGCTCATACTTCGAGCGGCCGTTGGCCGAACCCACCTCGGCCACCAACCCGCATCCGTGGAGGAGCTTTACGGTCCGGAAGACGGTCGCCCGGCCGAGGGTCGGGTCCTTCTTCCGGACCTGCTCGTAAATCTCCTCCACCGAGAGATGCCGGTTCGCATCCATGAGGCAGCGCAGGATCTCCTCCCTCTGGTGGGTGAGGTTCAGTCCCTGCCGGCTGAGGTACTCCTGGAAGGTCTCGAGGATGGAGGCCAGCCACTGCCGGAACTGCTGCGGCTGGCGCGCGTGCTTCGGGAAAAGGATGACCTCCGCTTCTCGGGTGCGCATGCGATGGGGACCTCAATGAGATTGAGATCGAATCTCATTCTCTACATGCGCCCCGGGCTTGTCAAGGGAAAAATCGGGGCGTCAATCCGAGTGGTCGAAATCGCGAGGGTTGAACCCGCCGGGCTTGAGGAGCCTACTCGACCTCCGGGCTCCAGCGGGTGCCCTCGCCGCGCGTGCTGGCCCGGATGACGCCGGTTTCATCCACGTGGAAACCGCGGCTGCCGGTCGTCCTCCAGGTCTCGGGATTTGCCCGGATGGTGTACCGGTTGTTGCTCTCCCGCAGGTACAGGTACCGGTACCCCTGCCGCGCTCCCCCCCAGGTCATGCTGGCCGGCACGTAGGGCGGCACAGCGTTGGAAAGGACCTCCAGACCGAGGGGATAGTCCGGCGGGGTTTGGGCCGCCCGGTACGACTCCAGCGCCGTGGAAAGGGTCCGCAGCCCTTTGATCGCGGCTACCTCGTTCGCGTTATGACGCGCCCGAAGGAGATTGGGGATCGCGATCGCCGCCAGCAGGGCGATGATCGCGACCACGATCATGATCTCCACCAGTGTGAAGCCAGAGGGTGAATGACGGTGCAATCGCATGGCGAATCCCTCCCTCCTTCGCATCTATTTTACTCTCGTATCAAATACGCAATAAGCCACGCAACCGCCCGGCGAACCGACCCGTGGCCAGACAGAAGTTCCTTTAGAAGCTTACCTGATCTTGACCGGAGGCATCAAGGTGTCGAAAAAGCACGCGGAGGCCCCACGCAGCTTCAGCGGGAATCTCAGGAAATGAGGACGCGTCCCCGG
This sequence comes from uncultured Planctomycetia bacterium, assembly GCA_964343105.1. Lineage (GTDB taxonomy): Bacteria > Omnitrophota > Gorgyraeia > 1-14-0-20-64-10 > 1-14-0-20-64-10 > CAYFHV01. Next base: position 5,021 of record CAYFHV010000016.1, read on the forward strand.
CGGGATTTGAACCCGCGTCAAGGGCTCGAAAGGCCCGTGTCCTAGACCGGGCTAGACGACGGGGACGGATTCTGGTTTAAGGATAGCACTGCGGCGCAGGATGTTGCAGCTACTCTTTTTGGGAGGCTCGGGAGCCGGATTCCTCCGAGGAGCCGTTCTCTTCCGGAACGACGGTGGCGACGGCGGCGAGGGTGTCCTTCGCCTCCAGGCGCATGAGGCGCACCCCCTGGGCGGCCCGCCCGGTGGTCCGGATCTGCTTCACCGGGCAGCGGATGAGCTGGCCCTTCTGGGCGATCAGCATGATCTCATCCTTGTCGGAGACGGTGAGCAGGGTCAGCGCCTCCCCGTTCTTCCTGGTCACCTTGAGGTTGATGATCCCCTTCCCGCCGCGCGACTGGGTCCGGTACTGCTCGACGGGGGTCCGCTTGCCGAAGCCCTGGGAGGTCACGGTGAGCATGGTGTCTCCCTTCCGGCAGAAGGTCATCCCCACCACCCGGTCCTTCTTGCCGAGCGTCATCGCTTTGACCCCCTTGGCCCCGCGACCCATGTCCCGCACCTGCGTCTCGGGGAAGCGGATCGCCTTCCCCTGTGAGGTGGCCAGGAGGAGCTCCTGGTGGCCGTCGCTGAGGACCACCCGGATCAGCCGGTCCCCGCTCTCCAGGCCCATCCCGACGATCCCGCCGCGGCGGGGATGGCTGTAGGCGGAAAGGGCCGTCTTCTTGATGAGGCCGTTGGCGGTCGCCATGATGAGGAACTGATCCTCTTTGAACTCCCGGACCGGCACGAAGGCGGCCGGCCCCTCGCCCGAGGGGATCTCCACGAGGTTGACGATCGCCTTCCCCTTCGCCTGGCGGCTCGTCTGCGGGATGTCGTACACCTTCAGCCAGTGGACCCGCCCTTTGTTGGTGAAGCAGAGCAGGTAGTCGTGCGTCGAGGCGACAAAGAGGTGCTCGATGAAATCCTCCTCCTTCAGATCCGCCCCGGTCACCCCCTTGCCTCCGCGGCCCTGCCGCCGGTACGCGGAGACCGGCAGGCGCTTGATGTAGCCGGAGTGGGAGATCGTGATCACCACATCCTCCTCGGCGATGAGGTCCTCGATCTCCATCTCCTTCGCCTCCGCCGCCACGATCTCGGTCCGGCGATCATCCGCAAATCGCTTGGCGATGTCCCTCAGCTCCTCCTTCATGAGGCCCAACACCTTGACCTCCGAGGCCAGGATCGCCTCCAGCTCGCCGATCCGCTTGATCAGCTCGAGGTACTCCTGCTCGATCTTGGAGCGCTCCAGGGCCGTCAAGCGCCTGAGTTGCATCTCCAGGATCGCCTGGGCCTGGACCGCGCTCAAGTCGTATTCCTTGATGAGGGCCCCCTTCGCCTCCTCCTCGCTCTTCGACTTGCGGATGAGTTTGATGACGGCATCCAGATGCGCGATGGCAATCTTCAGCCCCTCAAGGATGTGCGCCCGTTCCTGTGCCCGCTTGAGCTCGAACCTCGTCCGGCGGGTCACCACCTCCCTGCGGTGGGCGATGTACACCTGGATGAGCGTCTTCAAGGTGCAGACCCTTGGCCGATTCTCCACCAGGGCAAGGAGGATCACCCCGAAGGTGGTCTCCAGCTGGGTGCGCCTGAAGAGCTGATTGAGCACCACCTGTCCGTTGGCATCCCGCTTCAGGTCCACGACGATCCGGAGGCCCTCCTTGTCCGACTCGTCCCTGAGGTCGGCGATCCCCTCGAGCTTCTTCTCCCGCACCAGCCCGGCGATCGACTCCAGGAGGGTCGCTTTGTTCACCTGGTAAGGGACCTCCGAGATCACGATCGATTCCTTCCCCCCCTTGCCGGATTCAATGTGCGCCTTGGCGCGGACCCGGATGAGCCCGCGGCCGGTGGTGTAGGCGTCGAGGACCCCCTGCCTGCCGGAGATCAGCCCCCCCGTGGGAAAGTCCGGGCCCGGCAGCCGCTTCATCAAGGCCTTCACATCGATCTCCGGCTCCTCGATGACGGCGATGATTCCCTCCACCACCTCGCTCAGGTTGTGCGGCGGGATGTTGGTGGCCATTCCCACGGCGATCCCGCTGGCCCCGTTCAAGAGCAGGTTCGGCAGCATCGCGGGAAGAACCCGGGGCTCCATCAGCGATTCATCGAAGTTCGGGACGAGATCCACCGTCTCCTTGTCGATGTCGGTCAGTATCGTCTCCGCAATCGGCGCCAGCCGCGCCTCGGTGTACCTCTGCGCGGCAGGTGGATCCCCATCGATGCTCCCGAAATTCCCCTGGCCGTCGACCAGCGGGTAGCGCACAGAAAAATCCTGCGCCATCCGCACCAGCGCGTCGTAGACTGCCATGTCGCCGTGCGGGTGGTACTTCCCGAGGCAATCCCCCACGACACGGGCTGCCTTCTTGTACGGCTTCCCCGGATCCAGATTCAGCTCCTGCATCGTGTAGAGGATCCGTCGCTGGACCGGCTTGAGGCCATCCCGCGCATCCGGCAGCGCGCGACCCACAATCACCGACATCGCATAGGAGATGTACGAATCCTTCATCTCCTGCTCGATGGCGACCGGGACTATCTTTTCGTTGCGTGCGTACATGGCTTAAACGTCCAGGAACCGGACCTCGGGGGCGTGCTCCTCAATGAAGAGCCGGCGCGCCTCCACCTCATCCCCCATGAGGGTCGTGAACATGGTCTCCGCCTCGACCGCGTCCTCCAGGGTTACCTGCTGCAGCGTCCGCCGCTCCGGATCCATCGTCGTCTCCCAAAGCTGGGTCGGATTCATCTCCCCGAGCCCCTTGTACCGTTGGACATGCATCCCCCGCCGCGCCTGTTCCCGCACCATCTGCAGCAGTTCGCTCACCGACCCGGCCTGTCCTTCTTCCTTCTCGTTGACCAGCTTGAACAATGCAGCCGGCGCCTGTCCGCCTCTTGAGCTCTTCCTCCCAGCCCCCCTCTTCCTCGACTCCTCCTCTTCCACCTGAGGCAGAAAATCCTTGAGCTCCACTCCCAGCTTGTCCAGTTTGCCCCCCAGCTCATCCAGCTCCCGGGCCTGGTAGATCTCCAGCTTGTCCGCCTCCTTCTCCCCCTTCGTCACCCTCGCCAGCTCCTCCTCCGAATAGAGGAAATGGGCAACATCCTCCACCTTGACCCTAAAAATTGGGTATCTATGGGTTTTTGGATGAGCCAGCGTGAGGTACTCCCTGAATCTCACTCCCTTTTTATCTAAGATATGCCCGATCCTCTCAACCTCGGCAACCATCCGGAGGATCTCTTTCGCTTGCGCAGGGGTGTACTGTCGCTTCTGCCTGATGTTGACTAGGCTAACCCCCTCCAGGCCTAGATCGAACAACATCTCGTTCAGGGCCCCCTCGCCGTAGACATATTCCTCCCGCTTGCCTCTCTTAACCTTAAAAAGCGGGGGCTGTGCGATGTAGACGTGCCCCTGCTTGATGAGCTCCGGAAGCTGGCGATAGAAGAGGGTGAGCAGCAGGGTTCGGATGTGAGAGCCGTCGACATCTGCATCGGCCATGAAGATGATCTTGTGGTAGCGCACCTTGTCCGCGGAGAACTCCTCCCCCACTCCGGTGCCCAGCGCCGTGATGATCGTGCGGACTTCCTCGTTGGTCAGCACCTTCTCCAACCGGGCCTTCTCCACATTGATGATCTTGCCCTTGATCGGCAAGATCGCCTGGAAGCGCCGATCCCGTCCCTGTCGTGCCGAGCCACCAGCGCTGTCGCCTTCCACGATGTAAATCTCGCAGAGATGCGGATCCCGCTCCGAGCAATCCGCCAGCTTCCCCGGGAGGGTATCCATCTCCAGCAGGCCTTTGCGCCGGGTGAGCTCCCGCGCCTTGCGTGCCGCTTCCCTTGCCCGCGAGGCCACGATCGCTTTCTCCGCGATCTTGTTGCCCACCGAGGGATTCTCTTCAAAAAAGGCCGCCAGCCCGTCATTGACCACGCTGGCGGTGAGCCCCTCCACTTCCGAGTTGCCCAGCTTGGTCTTCGTCTGACCCTCAAACTGCGGGTTGGGCACCCGGACGCTCAAGACCGCCGTCAGCCCCTCGCGCACATCCTCGCCAGCGAGAGCTTCCTCCCCCTCCTTGAGTGTCCCCTTCGCGCGGCAATAGTTGTTGATGACGCGGGTAAGCGCCGACTTGAAGCCGCTTAAATGGGTTCCTCCCTCGACGGTGTTGATGTTGTTGGCAAAGGAGAAGATGTTCTCCGCGTAGCCGTCGTTGTACTGCAGGGCCACGTCCACCAGCACCTCCTCCTTCTCCTTCGAGAAGCTGACGGCCTGCTTGTGGAGGGGCGCCTTGCCGCGGTTGAGGTACTCGACGAATGAAACGAGCCCCCCGGTGTACTGAAAGATCTGACTCTTGTCGGTCCGCTCGTCGGCCAGGGTGATCTTCAGGCCCTTGTTCAGGAAGGCCAGCTCCCGGAGCCGGTTGGAGAGGGTCTCGTTGGAGAATTCCAGCTTGCCCCCGAAGATCTCCCGATCCGGCTTGAAGGTCACCTTGGTCCCGGTCCCGGTCGCCTTGCCGATCACGGTGAGCTTCGTCTTGGTCTTCCCCCGCTCGTACCGCTGGTGGTGCACCTTCCCGTCCCGGCGGACCTCGACCTCCATCCACTCGGAAAGGGCGTTGACGACGCTCACCCCCACACCGTGCAGTCCTCCGGAAACCTTGTAGGTGCGGTGGTCGAATTTGCCTCCGGCATGCAGGGTGGTGAGGGCCACCTCCACCGCCGGTTTCTTCTCCGTCTTGTGGATGTCCACCGGGATCCCGCGGCCGTTGTCGGTGACCATCACCGAGTTGTCCTCGTGGACCACGACCTCGATTTCACTGCAGAAGCCGGCCATCGCCTCGTCCACCGAGTTGTCCACCACCTCGTGTACGAGGTGGTGGAATCCGCGCACGCTGGTATCCCCGATGTACATGGCCGGACGGCGGCGGACCGCCTCCGTCCCCTCCAGAACCTGGATGGTTGTGGCGTCGTACGCGTGCCCCTTGGATGGCGCAGCCCCGGATTTCCCCTTAGGCATCCCGCCGCTCTCCTATTCGAAATTGAAGCTCCCGGACTTTCCAAGCGCCCATCCACTCGGTCAAGTCCTCCAGGAGCTCCTGCCTGCGAGCTCCCAATTCATGCATCCAGCCGGAGTTCTCCACCTCCACAATTAGGCGACCTTGCGCGAGCCGGCGCGGCCAACTGTGTCGGGCTGCTTCTCTGCCGGCGAGGCGGCCCCAGAGCAGACGCAGCTCCTCCATCGGTTTCTTCTGGGATTGGAGATTCTGCAGCACGGCCGTCACCACGCTGGACAAGGGGCTTGCATCCTTGCGGCGTGGCATCTCTATTGGCTCAACTGCATCGGCAGGACGATGTACAGGTAGTGGTCCTTCGTCCGGATGACGCCCGGCCGGTCTGGCCCGGGCAGCTCCATCTCAACGCTCCCGTCCGGGAGAACCTTCAACACGTCGATGAGATACGAAGGGTTGAATCCGATGGAAAACTCCGGCCCTGCGTAGCTGACTCGAACGCCCTCATGAGCCTCCCCAACCTCCGGGCTTTGCTTGGAGACCACCAGCTGGTCCGGCTTGAGATCCAGCCGAACGGAGGGCGAATCTTGGGTCGACCAGAGGGAGACCCTTCGGGCCGCAACCAGAAAGTCCTCACGGTTCACCGACATCTTGTTGGGGCTTTCCGCCGGGATCACCTGCTCATAGTTCGGGAACTTACCCTCGATCAATCGGCTGATGACGAGCGTGTTCCCCAAATCAAAGGTGATTTGCGTCTCCTTGAGTGAGATCTTCACGGTGGGCCCCTCCCCCAGGAGGCGCAGCAGCTCCTGCAATGTTTTTTGCGGGACGATGAGCTGCTGATCCTTAACCCCGTTTGCCTTGGCCTCTCGCTCCACCATGGCCATCCGGCGTCCATCCGTGGAGACGAGCCGGAGCCAGCCGTTCTGTGTGGCGAAAAGCACTCCGGTCAGCATGTAGCGGGATTCGTCATGCGAAACGGAGAAGAGGGTCAGCGCCAGCATTGCCTGGAGCACCCCCTGATCGATCGTCAGGGTATCCTGGCTTGCCGTGCTGGGCAGGCGGGGAAACTCTTCCTTTGGAAGGCCGACGATCTTGAATACCCCGCGGGCGCATTCGATTCCGATCTGCTGATTCTTCTTGCAGGTCATCTGCAGCGATTCCTCCGGCAGCTCCTTGACCAGATCGTGGAACCGCTTTGCCGGAACAGCGATGGACCCCTCCTCCGCTACCTCTGCTGAAACCGCGGTGGTGATGCCTAGCTCCAGATCGGTACCGGTGACCTGCAGGGTCTCCTTCTTGGCCTCCAAGAGGAGGTGGGACAGGATCGGAAGCGTGCTCTTGGAGGGAACAACAGGGTAAACCCTCTGAACTGCCTTGAAGAGATTCTCCCTGGAAATGCGAGCTTTCATGGCTCTACCTTTACTATGGTTTATAGAGAATCATTAACAACAATAAGGGCTGTCAGGACCGCCATAAACGCTATAACTATAATACAACAATAGGGATAAGATTCAACAGGAATTGTTGGGAAATTGTTGAAAAGTAACCAACTGTCAACACAGCTGGCCCTCAACAGAGTAACCAACAGCTTTCTCCACAGACTACCCCTCCCTCAGGAATGCCGCCTGCAACGACTCAAAGAGGTCTTTCAGCTTCCCGGGTTGTGACCGAACCTGCGCAACCTTTTGACAGGCGTACACGACGGTTGCATGGTCCCTGCCACCGAACGCCTCCCCAATGGAGGGCAAAGAGGCATCCGTCAGCTCGCGGGCCATGGCCATGGCCAGCTGGCGCGGGAGCGAAAGGGCCTTTGTCCGCCGCTTGCCCTTTAACTCTGCCAGGGTGATGTTGAAATAGCCGGCAACGAAACGCTGGATCCGTTCCACCGTCACATTCCTGGCGACCTCCGCCACCAAACCCTTCAAGACCTCCTGTGCCATCGAGAGAGACATCTGCCGTCCGGTCAGTACGCCGTAAGCGATGACCCGGTTAAGCGCCCCTTCCAGCTCCCGGATGTTAGAGCTGACGCGCTCCGCAATAAAAAGGGTGATCTCATCGGGAACGGGAGTCGCCTGCGCCTCTGCTTTCTTCCGCAAGATCGCCACCCGCGTCTCCAGGTCCGGGGGCTGGATGTCCACGACCAGTCCCCATTCGAACCGGGAGACGAGCCGCTCCTCCACCCCGTGAAGCTCCTTGGGGGGACGGTCGCTGGAGATCACGATCTGCTTGTGGGAGTCGTAGAGGGCGTTGAAGGTGTGGAAGAACCCCTCCTGCGTGGCCTCCTTTCCTGCGATGAATTGGATGTCGTCCACCAGGAGGATGTCGGCTGAGCGGAACCGCTCGCGGAAGGCGGCCATCGAGCGGTTTTGGATCGCGGAGATGAGCTGATTGGTGAACCGCTCGCTGGAAAGGTAGATGCCGCGGGCCTGCGGGAAACGCTCCCGGATCCGGTGCCCGATCGCCTGCATGAGGTGGGTCTTTCCCAGACCGACGCCCCCGTGGATGAAGAGGGGGTTGTACGCCTTGGCGGGTGTTTCACTCACCGCCACCGAGGCCGCGTGGGCGAACCGGTTGGAAGGGCCGATGACGAACTGCTCAAAGGTGTAGCGGGAGTTCAGAACCGGATCAGGACCCGGTGCAGGCCAGGCAGGGGCTGCGGGCGCGGGAGCGGGGGATGCGGAAGCAGGCACGAGCGCAGGCGGCTCCTCGGGCGCCTGCTGCGGCAGGGTGTACTGGACCTCCACCTTGGTCTGGGCCAGGTGCTGCAGGGTCTCATGGATGAGGTCGGTGTAGTGGGTGGTCAGCCAGTCGCGGAAGAAGGGGTTGGGGACCTCCACCACGAGCGAGCCAGTGGTGGACTCGACGGCCCGGGTGGGCTGAAACCACGTCTCATAGGCCTGAGTGGGGAGCTGCCCCTGAATGTGACTGAGGGCTTGATTCCAGAGGTTCAGGTTTAATTGGTCCATTCGGAAGGAAACTCAAGGACGCACAGAGTCTAACACAAGCCTGCGTAGTTTGACAAGCCTGCGTGGTTTGACAAGCCCGCGCGCAGGCTGATACAATGCGCGCGTGAAGAAGCACCTCCGTCCGATTTCCCTGCTCAAGCGCAGGCGTCGGCACGGCTTTCGTCGACGGATGGCCCGGCCGGGGGGACGCAAGGTCCTTCGGCGCCGGCGCCAAAAGGGACGCCACCGATTGGTCCCTTAAGACGCCCCCCATCCCCTCAGCAGCTACGACGGTCTCAACGGCTCTCCGGAAGAATCGTTTTCCAGCGAATCCTGCGGCAGGGGCAGAGCTACCGGGCGGACTGGCTGATGCTCAAGGTTTTGGCAAACGGAGGCGCGACCGCCCGGTTCGGCTGCACCGTTCGGCGGGGGGCGGCATCGGGTGCCGTGGGCCGGAATCGGATCAAGCGCTGGCTTCGGGAGGCGTTCCGGCGCAATCCGGGCGAGACCGCGGCCGGGTACGATTGGCTGGCGGTCGTCTCAGGATGCCCCGCGGGGCTCACCTATCAGGAGGTGGAGAGGAGATTTCTCGAGCTGTGTCGTCAGGCAATCCCTGGGCGGGTCGGCTGGCGGTAGCGGCGATCGCCGTGTACCGCGTAGTTAAGGGAACGGGAATGTTGAATTACTCCATGTGCCGCTTCTGGCCAACCTGCTCGGAGTATGCTGAGGCCGCTTTTTCGAAGCACGGGATGATGAGGGGACTCGCCTTGACCATGCAGCGGATCCTGCGATGCCACCCGGGGCACCCGGGCGGACTGGATCCGGTCCCGGAGCGATCGCGGGGGCGCCAGCCGGAGCGATGAACTCTGAGCAGAGATTCATCGCCGCCTTCTCGCTGATCCTGCTCATCCTTGCCCTCTGGAGCGTTCTCCTTCCCGCACCCACGCCCCCTGCCCTGAAAGAGGGACCATCTGTGCTGAACGAGGGGCAACCTGCCCTTGGGCAGGGGTCTGCTGCGCCCGCGGCCGATAAGCGGGGTTCAGCCGGCCTCTTCCTCGAGTCAGGAGAGGGGGTCCTTGATTTTGAGCTGGGGCAGGCACGTCTGGCCATCGGGCGCACCAGCGGGGGTGTCCGGGACCTATCGTACGGCGGCCAGGTTCTTCTCCAGGAGGCCCAACCCGGCTGGCTGGAGGTTCGGGCTCCGGATAGCGGGCTGGGCCCTTTCTCGACCGTGCAGAAAGACGGAGCGCTGGTCAGCGAGTCGGCCTCCGCTGAAGGTTCGCTCCAGTGGGTGCGCCGCATCGCCCCATCCAGCCGCCTGCCCGACCGGCTTTGGGAATGCTCCCTCGAGGTCAGGAACCGCTCAGGCGATGCCCAGAGACTCTTGGGGCTCTTCGTTCTTTATCGGGCGCTGCGCGCGGCCTCGCCGCAGGAACAGCAATTCGTCAGGGGCCTGGCGTGGGAGGGAGAGAAGGAGGTTGCTCTCAGGCTGAGGCCGGGCGGGGTGAGGCGTTTCGACGGAATACCAAGCTTGCTGGCGGCCCAGGGGAAATCGCACACCCTCGTGGTCAAGGCGCTGACTGACTCTGGGATGTTCCACGTGGAACATCTTCCAGGTCAGGGAGAGGTTGGCTGGGTTGAGCTCTCCGGGGAGGTCGGCCCCGGAGCCAGCCGGCAGTGGCAGTTCGAGCTTTACGTTGGGCCGCTGGACATGAACTCCCTGCGTGAGGCGGGAATGGAACAGGCCCTCTCGTTCGGGGCCTTTTCCGGGATCACCCTCCTGCTGACTCGGTTCCTGAACTGGAGCTACGGATGGCTGCACAACTACGGGTTGGCGATCTGCTTCCTGAGCTTCGCAGTCTGGGTACCCTTCTCGCCGATCACCTGGTACGGGATGCGGATGAGCACCAGGACCATGGAGAAGATGACCGCCGTGCGGCCCCAGGAGCAGAGGATCCGCAAGGAGCATGCGAACAACCCGGCGAAGATGAATCAGGAGCTGATGCAGCTCTACCGGAAACACGGGATCAACCCCGCATCGGGATGCCTGGGCTGCCTGCCGGTCCTGCTCACGATGCCGGTCTACATTGCGCTCTATCAGGTGCTCAACCGGTCCCCGGAGCTTCGGGGGGCCGGATTCCTCTGGGTGAGGGACCTCTCTGCGCCCGACGCGCTCATTCAATTTCCCGCGGCGCTGCCGCTCATCGGCCAAAGCTTCAACATCCTCCCCGTGCTGGCCACCGTGGCGATGTTCTATCAGCAGCAGCTCATGCAGCGCAAGCCGCTCGAGATGACCGAGGAGCAGAAGATTCAGCAGCAGATCTTCAAGTTCTTCCCCCTGTTCCTTCTCCTCTTCTTCTACCATCTGCCGTCTGGTTTCATGCTATACTGGGTCGCCAACTCGCTTTTCATGGTGGCGCAGCAGCTCCTGATCCTCCGTCTGGGGAAGCGGCACGGCTGAAGCCGCGGACGGGCCTGTTCCACGTGGAACATGGAGCCCCTTTGTATGGCCAAGGTCATCGCCGTCTGTAACCAAAAGGGAGGGGTGGGCAAGACCACCTCTGCGGTGAACCTTTCCGGCGCGCTTGCGCTGGAGGGTGTGCGCGTTCTTCTGGTGGACCTGGACCCGCAGGCCAATGCCACGGGCGGGCTGGGGATCGACAAACGATCGGTGAAGCAGTCGGTGTACGATGCCCTCGTCGGGGAGAGTCCGCTCGAACCGATCATCCTGGGCACTCAGATCCCCAACCTTTTTCTCGCCCCCTCGCACGTCGGCTTGAGTGGTGCGGAGGTGGAGCTGGTGGCTTTGGAGAGGCGAGAGTCCCGCCTGCGCGAGCTCCTGGCCACGGCGCGATCCTCCTACGAGCTCATCTTCGTCGACAGCCCTCCCTCGCTGGGGCTTCTGACGGTCAATGCCCTGGCCGCCGCCGATTCTGTTCTGATCCCGCTGCAGTGCGAGTATTACGCCCTGGAGGGGCTGAGCCAGCTTCTGGAGACAATCCGGATGGTCCAGGGTGGCCTCAATCAGGCACTGGCCATCGAGGGGGTTCTGCTGACCATGGCCGATTTTCGGACGCGCCTTACCAGCGACGTGATCGCCGAGGTCAGAAGGTTCTTCGGAAGCAAGGTGTACGAGACGGTCGTGCCCCGGTCGGTACGGTTGAGCGAGTCGCCGAGTCGGGGGCTGCCGATTTGCCTGTACGACCCAAACTCATCAGGGGCGCAGGCCTACCAGGCGCTGGCCCAGAAGATTCGAAAGGAGAATCTCTATGCCGGAAATGCGTGGGTTGGGCAAGGGAATACGGGCGCTGATCCCGGAGGGATCCCCACTGTCCCAGGCGGAAGTCAGCAAGGTTCCACTGGAGTCGATCGCGGGGAACCGATTCCAGCCCAGGAAGGACCTGGATGAGTCCAAGATACGTGAGCTAGCTGACTCCATACGGGAGAGTGGTTTAATTTACCCACTTTTGGTCCGAAAATTATCGACAGGTGGAGTGGTTGGACCAGAATATGAGCTAATTGCTGGAGAAAGGAGACTCCGTGCATTGAAGTTGTTAGGGGAGACCGAAGCTCCAGTGGTTGTTCGGCAGGCGGATGATCGGGGGGCGCTGGGACTGGCCCTGGTGGAGAATCTTCAGAGGGAGGAGCTCAACCCGATCGAGCAGGCGCGGGCGTTCGAGCGGCTGGCCGGGGAGTTTGAGATGAGCCAGGAGGAGATCGCCTCCGCGGTGGGAAAGGATCGTGCGACGGTCGCGAACACGGTTCGGCTGCTCCGGCTGCCCGGCGAGGTTCAGCAGGAGGTGGCGCAGGGCCGGCTGAGTCTGGGGCATGCGCGGGCGATTTTGGGGCTCGGCTCGGACCGGTCTCAGGCGGCGGTGGCGAGGCGGGCGGTGGCGGGCGGGCTCTCGGTCCGGCAGGTGGAGCGGATCGTGCAGGAGATGACGGAGCCGGGCAAGCGCCGGGCCGGGGGGCGCAGCCGGGACCCGCATCTGGTGGCTGCGGAGGAGAAGCTGCAGCGGTCGCTGGGGACGAGGGTGCAGATCGTGCACGGGAAGTCGCGGGGCTGGATCCGGATCGCCTATTACTCGCTCAAGGACCTGGACCGGATCCTGAGCCGGCTGAGCTAACCAGATTTCTGTCGTGGAACGGGGTGCGGAGATATAGAATAGTGGTTTTCCATGATTCAGCAGACGCTGGTTCTCATCAAGCCGGATGGATTGGTTCGGTCGCTGACAGGCAACATCCTGACCCGGCTGTCGGAGACCAAGCTGGAGATCGTCGCCGCAAAGGTCACGCGGGTCTCGAAGGAGCTGGCGCAGGCGCATTACCAGCATCTGAAGGAGAAGAGGTTCTATCCGGAGCTCCTCCGCTATCTGCAGGGGGAGCTGCACGACCGTCGCAAGGTGATGGCGCTGGTCTACTGGGGGGATCAGGCGATCGCGAAGGTCCGGGAGCTGGCCGGCGAAACGAACCCGGAGGAGGCCTCCCCTACATCGATCCGCGGGTCGTTTGGGCGGATCCGCTCCAGCGGCCTGTACGAGAACGTCATCCACGCCTCGAGCGACGAGAAGGAGGCGGAACGGGAGATCAAGCTCTGGTTTCAGCCGGGCGAGATCATCCTGGAGATCTATCCCACCAAGAAGGGCGCCGTCAAAGACGCTAGCGTTCGACAATGGGCGTGAGCTCCACCCCCTCCATCCTGCCGGCGATTGAGGCGCTCTATCGCCAGCCGAACGTCCGCCGCCTGAGCGACGAGGAGCTGCGCCGGGAGGCGGAACGCTGCGGCACCCGGACTCAGTTCGGCAACTACGCCTTCCACACGATGGTGAAGAACCGCTCCGCCGGAGCGACGGTGGTGGTGGGGCCTCCGGAGGTTCAGAGCGGCCCGCTTTCGCCCCGGCAGGAGGAGATCCTGAGGAAGCTGCCGCAGACGCTCGAGGCGGTGCGGCGGTACATCCAGCAAGCCCCGCTGCTCTGCGTGGAGAGAAGGATGGGAGACAATCCCCACTTCACGCCGACCTGCCGGACAACGGTGTCGATCGCGCGGCCGGAGATGGTCCGGATCGCCTACATGTGGGGCTGCCTGCTCTTCCCGGCCGGCGGCGGGAAGGCCGGCAGCCCTCTCCAGCACCTCGTGTACATCCCGGAATGGCCGGAGCAGGCGAGGCAGATCCTGGTCTTCCCGGAGGAGAACGTCACCCTCGTGCTGGGCTCCGACTATCTGGGGGAGTCCAAGAAGGGGCATCTCCGGATGGCGATGTGGAACGTCAAGAAGATGGGGATGCTCGGGGTGCACGCCGGGGCGAAGCTCATCACGGCGCGCGACGCCCGGACCGGGAAGCTGCGCCGGATCTCCATGCTCCTCTTCGGCCTGACGGCGACCGGCAAGACCACCCACTCCTGCCATCGGCACGGGCTGGACGGGGATGGGGAGGGGATCGGGGTCGTGCAGGACGACGTCGTCTTCATGCGGCCCGACGGATCGGCGCTGGGCACGGAGCGGGGCTTCTATCTGAAAACGGAGGGCTTGGACCCCGAGACCCAGCCGCTCCTCTACCGGGTGGCGACCCAGCCGGACGCGGTCCTGGAAAACGTGCTGGTGGACCACCGGGGAGAGGTCGATTTCAACGACGAGACGCTGACCTCCAACGGCCGGGGGGTGGTGCAGTGGAACGACTTCGGGGCCTTGAAGGCGGAGGAGCCCAATCTGCCGCCGTTGTCCGAGGTGGACGGCATGGTCATCGCCTA
>CAYFHV010000017.1:0-18489 GCA_964343105.1 uncultured Planctomycetia bacterium
CCTTAAACCTTCAAGTCTAAAGTCAAAGGCGTTGCGTTAGAAATCTGAACCTATCTGATTTCCGTTGACAAGTAGGGTCGAGTCTAGTATTGTTCACAAAATGAACAGAGCGCTTTCTCTGTGACTCTAGACAGAGCTCCCCTAAAGCCCGACGCCTACCGAGACATGCAGCTCCTGCATGAGATCGGCCAGACCCCCCACCTCACCCAGCGGGATCTTTCGAAACGGATCGGAATAGCCCTTGGGTTGACCAATCTGATGCTCCGCCGCTTCATCACCAAGGGATACATCAAGATGACCAGCCCCAAGAAAGGAAAGATCCGCTATCTTCTCACCCGGAAAGGCTTTCTGGAAAAGACCCGCCTGACATGCGAGTACATTGACTATTCCCTCCACCTCTACAGCCGCATCCGCGGGCTTCTTCATGAACGCCTCGCCGTCCTGGGCCAGGACGGAAGCCGGAGGATCGTTCTCTGTGGCACCGGTGAGCTGGCGGAGATTGCGTGTCTCACCATTCAGGAAATGGGGCTTCAGCTGGTGAGCGTGGTGTCGGAGTCGCCCGCCAGCGATCGTTTCCTCGGCTACCCGGTCAAAAGGATCTCTGACCTCAAGCCGGAAGATTACGATTGGTTTGTCGTTGTCTCGTTGGAGTCTCACCCGGGTGCCACGAGCCACTGGGTCGAACAGGGCGTTTTGGGGGATCGGATCATCTCCGTCTCTTTTCGGGGAGCGCAAGAGACATCGGCTTCCTCGTCTGCCGCTGAACATCTCGACCCTGAAGGCATGGATGTGGTGATCCTGTGCGGAGGCAAAGGAACTCGCCTGGGGTCCATCACGAATCGCATCCCCAAGCCGCTCCTGCCGGTGGGTCGCCATCCCTTCTTGCTGTGGCTCCTGCTCCATCTTGAGCAGCAAGGATTTAACCGCTTTGTCCTGGCAGCCCACTACCTGACCGATCAGTTCCGGAGTTTCCTTGGCACCTATGCGGAGGCCCTTCCGAATGTCAAGCTCGTCGTGGAGCCCCAGCCCCTGGGCACGGGAGGGGCGATTCGGCATGCGCTTTCGTCGGTTCGCTCATCCACCCTTGTGGTGATCAACGGGGATTCCTGGGTCTCCCAGCCGCTGGAGGCAGTCCTCGATGATCACCGGCGGATGGGGAGGGTTTTTACGGTGGTCGCTGTCCAGGCCTCCAACGTGGAGGGCGGGGCATTGAAGAAGGGGGTCTGGCGCGTGGGATCCCGAGGAGAGGTCCTCGACTTCGCAACCGAAGAGCTGGTCGAAGGGGGATGGGTCAACGCGGGGATCTATGTTCTTGAGAGAAGCTTCGCTGATTCCTGGCCCGAGGGGCCCTATTCCCTGGAAGAGAATCTGAACGCGCTCCTCGCGGGAAAGAAAACAGGGGTCTTCTGCTCGACGGCCCGATTGCTCGATATCGGGACGCCCCGGACCTACGAGAAGGCCCAGCGCGTTCTGGGGTTGTCCGAGACGCTGATGCCTGTGGTGGCGGAGGCTGGCCATCCATGACCCCTCGAGAAACTACCTTAAGGCCCTTGGGTTCCAGCCAGAACGCCTACCGCGTCACCTTCGGGCACATCGAGGTGGGCGAGTCCGGCCGCAGGCGCTTGAACGAGGCGCTGGACCGGAATTGGGTTTCCGAGGGGCCCAACGTCGCGGAGTTTGAGAGGCAGTTTGCCAGCCTGTTCGGGTACCCTTTCTCCATCGCGACGAGTTCAGGCACCGATGCCGGCCTGGTGGTGGTGGCGGCCCTCCTGGAGCGTGGGGCAAAGCGCGGGGACGAGGTCCTGACCCCGGCCCTGGCCTTTGCCGCAACGGCCAATTGCATCCTTGCAGCGGGCCTCACCCCGCGGTTTGTGGATGTGGAACTCTCGACCCTGAACATCAACCCCGCTTTGATCGAACAGGCGATTACCCCCCGCACCCGCGCCATCCAGGTGGTCCACACGATGGGCAAGCCCTGCAGGATGAAGGAGATCCTTCAGATGGCCAGGCGCCACAACCTGGTTGTACTGGAGGATTGCTGCGAGGCGCACGGGGCGACGTTGAACGGGAAGGTGGTCGGCTCCTTTGGCTTGACCGGGATCTTCAGCTTCTACGCAGCCCATCTGGTCTGCAGCGGGGAAGGGGGAATGATTGTGACGGCCGATCCCGAGATAGCTGCTCTGTGCCGTTCGATCCGTTCCCATGGTCGGCGAGGGGGTCAACTCTATTTTCATTTCGATCGGGTGGGATACAACTCGAAGATGAACGACCTGGAAGCGGCCGTGGGCTTAGAGGGGATTGAGAATTTCCCGGAGACCTTCCGGATCCGGCGCGGCCATCTCGCGCGCCTCTGGCAGCTCCTGGAGCCCCTGGAGGGCCGGCTGATCCTTTACCCCGATGGCCCCGGCGAGGTGACCTCGCCACACGCCTTCCCCTTGGTCCTTCGGGACGAACGTTCCTCGATCGAGGGATTGTACGAGCACCTGGAATCCCGCGGGATCCAGTGCAAGACCCTCTTTGGGTCGATGCCAACGCAGCACCGCGCTCTTCGATTCTTGGGATACAAAGAGGGGGATTTTCCTGTGGCTGAGCGCATCGGCCGTACAGGCCTCCATTGTGGGGTTCACCAGTATCTCACCAACGACGATATTGACCATGTTGCCAAAAGCATCCGATCGTACGTTGCCTGAACCACTTGCGGCGCATCCTGTCCAGGCGATGGAGAAGGCGACGGCACTCAAGATCTATCGCGCGCTCCTCATGGCCCGTGGAGCTGAGGAGAAAATCCGGTCAGAGTATTTCAGGGATGAGATGAAGACGCCCGTCCATCTGGGGGTGGGTGGGGAGGCGATTCCCGTCGGCGTGTGTCATTGTCTGCCTGCGGGCACGAAGGCCTTCGGCACTTATCGCAACCACGCTTTGTATTTGACGATGACGGAAGATACGGATCGGTTTTTCGGAGAGCTTTACGGGAAAGTGACAGGCGCAGCCAAGGGCAAGGCAGGGTCGATGCACCTGTCGGCACCCGACCAGGGGCTCATGGCCACTTCCGCTGTGGTGGGCACAACCATCCCTCTGGCGGTCGGTGCCGCCTTGGCGAATCAATACTGCGGGTCAGATGGTCTGGTGGCTGTTTTCTTTGGCGACGGCGCCTTAGAGGAAGGGGTTTTCTGGGAGAGCTTGAACTTTGCCTGTTTGCGGCGTTTAAAGGTCCTGTTTGTTTGTGAGAACAACGGTTTGGCCATCCACACCCCGATCACCCAGCGCCAGGGGTTTTCTTCCATTACCGATGTGGTGAAAGGATTTGCCTGTCACGTGGGAGGCGGCAATGGTTCTGATGTGATCGAGGTGATCGATTGCACCCAGGAGATCTTAAGACGGATGCAGGAAGATCCAGGGCCCGGTTTCCTCCACCTGTCCTACTTTCGATTCCTCGAGCATGTGGGCCCTCAAGAGGACTTTGATGTAGGGTACCGGCGCCGGCCAACACCCCAGGAGCTTCAGCAGCTTGACCCGGTGGCGCGGTTTGAGAAGGTGCTGTGCCAGAATGGATGCGGTCCTGATGATCTGGCCATGGTCCGGGCCTCGGTGGAGGAGCGCCTGAATCGCAGTCTTCTGTCGGCACAGCAGGCCCCCTTTGCCCCATCTTCTGAATTAACGACGGATCTCTTTGCGTGACAACCATGACCTTTCGAGAGGCGCTGGCGAGGGCCCTGGCAAAGGAGATGGAGGCGGATCCCAGCGTCTTTGTCTTTGGTCTCGACGTGCCGGACCATAAACGGATCTTTGGATCGACCTCGAAGCTGGTGGAGAGATTCGGGCCTCGCCGGTGTTTTGGCACACCGTTGTCGGAGGATGCGATGACAGGGGTCGCCTTAGGATGTGCCATTTCTGGCCTGCGGCCTGTGCACGTCCACATCCGGGCGGACTTCATGCTCTTAGGCATGAACCAGATTGTCAACATGATCTCGAACCTCCGTTACATGAGTGGGGGGAAGCTGAAGGTTCCCCTGGTGATCCGGGCGGTGATCGGGCGAGGATGGGGGCAGTCTGCCCAGCACAGCAAGTCTCTTCATGGCGTTTTTAGCCACTTTCCGGGTTTGAAGGTGATTCTTCCCACGACCCCCCAGGATGCCTACAGCCTGCTGCGCAGCGCCATTCAGGACGACAATCCGGTCATCTTTCTGGAGCACCGATGGCTCTACGACGTAGAGGGTGAGGTGGACGAGGGGGAGAGGATCCCCTTGGGGTTGCCCGTGGTGCGCCGGCAGGGGGAAGCGTTGACCGTGGTGTGTACCTCCTGGATGAACGTGGAGGCGATGAAGGCGGCGCAGGTTCTGGCAAAACGGGCAGTTGAACTGGAGGTGGTGGATGTCCGCACCATTTTCCCCTTGGAGATCCAACCGATTCTGGAATCGGTTCGGAAGACCCGGCGCTGCATCGTGGCGGATTATGACTGGGCGTTCTGCGGATTTGCGGCGGAGTTGGCAGCCCAGATCAGCCATAAGTGCTTTGGAATCTTGGAGGGGCCCGTCGAACGACTGGGATTTGCTCCGGTGCCCTGTCCGACAACCCGGTCCCTGGAGAACCTTTTTTATCCATCCGCTTTGGACATCGTCCGGATGGCGGAGAGGATGTTGGGGCTTGCGCCAGAAGACTTAAGCGGTGAGTCCTTTTACAGCTATGAGCAGCGTTTCAAGGGACCCTTCTAAATGGCACCCTTGCGGACCGTTTACATTGCTGGGCATACGGGGCTGGTAGGTTCGGCACTGCTGCGCCATTTCACCTCGCTGGGTGCGCGGGTGGTGGGTGTTGTCCGAGGGGAGCTGGACTTGACGCGGCAGGCGGCGGTGGAGGAGTTTCTCCATCGGGAAAGCCCGGATGCGGTGATCGTGGCTGCTGGGCGGGTGGGGGGGATTCAAGCCAACGCAAGTTTCCCAGCACAGTTTATCTATGAAAATGTGATGATCGAGGCGAACCTCATTCATGCCTCCTGGAAGGCGGGGGTGAAGCGGCTTCTCAACTTTGGCTCCAGCTGCATGTTTCCGAAGATATGCCCGCAGCCGATGGAGCTTTCGCACCTGATGGCCGGAAGGATGGAGCCCACCAGCGAGCCCTATGCCATCGCTAAATGGGCGGGGCTTTCGATGTGCCGCGCCTACAACCGTCAATACGGCACCCAGTATCTCACGGCGATCCCCTGTACCCTTTTTGGGCCAGGGGATTCTTTTCATCTCCAGGATGCGCATGTGATTTCGGCTCTCCTGCGGAAATTCCATGAGGTGAAAAGGCAAAATCTCTCTCGCGTGGTTCTCTGGGGTACTGGACGTCCGCGCCGAGAATTTCTTTATGTGGAGGATCTGGCTCGCGCGTGTGAGCTTCTCCTCGCCCTGGAGAGTCCTCCGGAGGGGCCGATCTTGATCGGCTCCGGCAGATCCTACTCGATTCATGAAATCGCCCAAAAGATTGCAGGGATCGTCGGCTTTCAGGGTGAGATCGCATGGGATCCTTCACAGCCGGATGGAGCTCCGGAGAAGCTGCTCGATTCAACGCAGATTCGCCGCTTGGGGTGGATTCCTCGGATCAGTTTCGAAGAGGGGATTTCCAAAACGTACCGCTGGTTTCTTGAAAACGAGCCGCAGATTGGCCTCATGGAGCCCTCGTGCGCATCCTAGTCACCGGCGGGGCGGGCTACATCGGATCGGTCCTCGTGCCGCGCTTGCTTTCTGAAGGGCACGAGGTGACTGTCCTGGACAACTTCATGTACGGCCAGGACTCGCTTCTAGCCCACTGCCATCATCCAGGGCTGGCTATTGTCCGCGGGGATGCGCGGGATCGGAGCGTTGTCTCGCAGTCTTTGAAGACGGCGGATGCGATTCTGCCCTTGGCCTGCTTGACCGGAGCTCCGATCTGCGACCAAAGGCCCACCGAGGCCAAGGGCGTGAATCTGGAGGCGGTTCGGCTTCTTCTGGAGTTGAGAAGCCCCAACCAGTGGGTCCTCTTTCCGACGACCAACAGCGGCTACGGGGTGGGTCAAGAGGGGATCCACTGCACCGAGGAGACTCCCCTGCGCCCGATCTCCCTGTACGGGCGGCTCAAGGTGGAGGCCGAGAAGGCGGTCCTCGATGCCGGGAACAGCTTGACCCTGCGCCTGGCCACCGCTTTTGGGATTTCTCCGCGAATGCGGCTGGATCTCCTCGTCAACGATTTCGTCTATCGGGCAGTGACCGACAGGTTCATCGTTTTGTTCCAGGGGCACTTTAAGCGCAACTACATCCACGTACGGGACGTCGCGGCGGCCTTCGCGCACGCCTTGAACCGCTTTGACCAGATGAAAGGCCAGCCCTACAACGTAGGGTTAAGCCAAGCCAACCTCTCCAAGCGGGAGCTCTGCGAAGAGATCCGGAGGCAGGTTCCCCATTTTCACGTCGTGGAGGCGGCCATCGGCAAGGATCCGGATGAGCGCAACTACATCGTCAGCAACGCCAGGATCGAGGGAACAGGATTCAAGCCGACGGTGTCGCTTCAGGCGGGGATCGCGGAGCTCATCAAAGGGTATCAGGTGATTCGCAGGAACGGCCATGCCAACATCTAGCAGGAAATTGGACTGCCTGCTGATCAACCCGGGGAGCCGCTCCTTGATTTATCAGGGTTTGGGGAAGAGCCTCAGCGCGATCGAGCCCCCGGTGTGGGCAGGTTTGATGACCGCGTATCTTCGCCGAAAAGGCTTCTCGGTGGAGATCTTGGATGCCGAGGCGCAGGATCTGGGCGCCGAGGAAGTGGCGAAACGGGTCGGGGAGGTTTCGCCCCTTTTGGCCGCTGTTGTCGTCTACGGGCACCAACCCTCCGCGTCCACCCAAAACATGACAGCGGCCGGTGAGATTTGCACTGCCGTGAAACAGGGCTCACCGGATCAGAAGATCCTCCTGGTGGGAGGGCATGTGGCCGCTTTGCCGGAGCGCACCCTCCGGGAGGAGGCGGCCGATTTCGTCTGCAGCGGGGAGGGACCCGTGACGATGGCGGAGCTTCTTGAAGTCCTCTCTTCGGGCAGGCCCGAAGATCTGGGAAAGGTACGGGGACTCCTCACTTGGGAAGGAGAGCAGATTCGAGCCAATCCCGCCGCGCCGCTTGTCAGGAACTTGGATGAGGAGATGCCTGAGGTGGCCTGGGAGCTTCTTCCCATGGAGAGATACCGCGCCCACAATTGGCATTGCCTGGATACCCTTGAGCGTCAACCTTACGCCGCGGTCTATACCTCCTTAGGGTGTCCTTTCCACTGCAGCTTCTGCTGCATCCAGGCCCCTTTTAAGGCGGGGGAAAAGATCATCGGCTATCCGGAGAGCGTCAACAGCTACCGATTCTGGAGCCCCGCTTCGGTCATCGCGCAGATCGATACCCTGGTGAATCGGTACGGTGTACGGAACATCAAGATCGCGGATGAGATGTTCGTCCTCAATCCGAAGCACGTGATGGGGATCTGCGATGGGATCCTGGAACGGGGCTATGATCTGAACATCTGGGCCTATGCCCGTGTGGACACGGTGCGCGACGGGATGGTGGAGAAGCTCAAGGCCGCCGGTTTTCAATGGCTTGCCTTTGGGATCGAAGCGGCCAATGCCAAGGTTCGGGACGACGTCCAGAAGGGCTTCAAGCAGGAGGAAATCTTTAGGACACTCCGGAAGGTTCGGGAGGCAGGGATCCATGTGATCGGCAACTACATCTTCGGCCTACCCGAAGACAACTTGGAGACGATGCAGGAGACCCTCGACCTGGCCCTGGAGCTCAACTGCGAGTTCACCAACCTTTACTGCGCCATGGCCTATCCCGGCTCAGCCCTTTACAACCTGGCCCTCGAGCAACGTTGGCCCCTGCCCAAGAGCTGGTCCGGCTATTCCCAGCACTCCGTGGACACCCTGCCTCTGCCCACCAAGCACCTCTCGGCGGGGGAGGGGCTGGAGTTCCGGGACAATGCCTTCCACACCTACTTTTCCTCACCCCGCTACCTGGAGATGGTCGAGCAGAAGTTCGGGCGGGAGACGCTGGATCACATCCGGGAGATGTCCTCCATCAGGCTGGTCCGCAAGAACGTGCCGGGGAGGTCTATCATATCCGGAGGTCAAAGGGGATGATCATCTCGCGCACGCCGACCGCTGACGGGTCCGTGCAGAAGCGCCGGCTCTACTTCAACGAGTTCAACGTGCTGATGGAGGGATCCGCCTACCTACCCCTCGTTTCCGGGCTCCTGCGCTGCTACGCCGAAACGAAACCCGTCCTGCAGGAACGGTATGAGTTCATGCCGTTCCTCTTCTATCGGGACCGCCTGGCTTCGATCGTGAACCGGTACGAGAATCCTGGCGTGGCGGCCTTCTCCTGCTCGATGTGGAACGAGCAGATCAATCTGCGGGTGGCGGAGAAAGTCAAACGCCGGTACCCGGAGTGCCTGATTGTCTTCGGAGGGGCCAACGTGCCCCACCACCCGGAGCAATATTTCCGGGAGCATCCCTTCATTGATGTGGCGGTCAAGGGGGAGGGGGAGGAGGCCTTCGCCGAGATCCTGGAGCGGGCCCTGGACACCCGGGACTTCTCCGGGATCCTGAACGTGGCCTACCGCCACCCGGAAACCGGGGCCTGCGTCGTGAACTGCGGGCAGAGACCCCAGCCTCGCGACCTGGACTGCTATCCTTCCCCGTACCTCGAGGGGGTGTTCGAGCCGCTCATGGCGGAGGGGTCCTCCCAGATGCGGTTTCAGGCGATCATCGAGACGAACCGGGGCTGCCCCTTCCTCTGCACCTTCTGCTTCTGGGGGCAGGGGGGGTTGAGCACCAAGTACCGCTTCCACAGCCTGGAGCGGGTGAAGGCGATTATCGACTGGTGCGGCGAGCACAAGATCGAATACGTCTTCAACGCCGACTCGAACTTCGGCATGCACCCGCGGGATTACCAGATCGCCGAGTTCCTCGTGGAAGCCAAGAGCCGCTTGGGCTACCCCGACAAGTTCCGGACCTGCTTCGGGAAGAACACGGACGAGCGGATCTACAAGGTGGCCCAGCTCCTCCATGAGCACGGGCTGGAGAAAGGGATTACCCTGGCGCGGCAGAGCAACGACGAGGAGGTCCTGAAGAACATCAAGCGGCAGAACATCAAGCTCGAGACCTACAAGTCGCTCCAGTTCATGTTCAACGAGTCGAACATCCCGGTCTACACGGAGCTGATCCTGGGGCTCCCTGGCGAAACCTACGAGAGCTGGCTGCGGGGGATCGACGACATCCTGAACTCCGGTATCCGGAACCAGCTCTTCGTCTACATGTGCCAGGTGCTGACGAACACGGAGCTGGCCGACCCGGAGTCCCTCGAGCGGTTCAAGATCCGCACCGTGCGGATCCCGCTCGCGGAGATCCACGGCGGGGTGCGCCCCGGCTGGCTGGAGACGGAGTACGAGGACATCGTGATCGAGACCGACAGCATGTCCACGGAGGACTGGCGGCGGATGGCCAAGCTCTCCTGGGTGATGCAGGTTTTGCATTCCTTGAAGCTCGGCTATTTCCTCATGGTTTATCTCCATGAGCGCTATGGGACAAAGCACACCGATTTCCTCCGGTATGTGAGCGAGGAGCGGATGCCGGCCGGGACCGGCGGGATGCTCCGCGCGGAAATCCGGAGCTTTGAGGGGACCCTCAACGGCATCCTCGCGGGCAAGGACCGCGGGCAGGTGATGCCCGGATATGGGGAGTTCTACTGGGACGTGGAGGAGGCGAGCCTCATCCGGATCTCGGAGCGGCTGCCGGAGTTTTACGCGGAGCTCCTGGCTGTGGCGAAGGCATTCCTCTCGGAGCAGGCCATTCCCTATTCAGAAGAAGAGCTGGAGGAGGTGGTGGAGTACCAGCGGCTCAGGATCCCGCTCCCCAGCGGGCTCGCCCTAGCCGGGCCCAAGGTCTTCCGGCACAACCTGCCGGAGTATTTCGAGCATTCCTACACGACTCAGCAGGTTTCCCTCCGGCGGTCCGCGCAGGCGCTGGAGCTGGTGGAGCCCAAGGATTACCGGTGGGACCGCAAGAGTTACGCCCGGGAGACGATCCTCTGGGGCCGCAAGAGCGGGACGATGCTGACCAAAATCCGCTGGCACGACCTCGAGGTTTCCGGGGCCGAGGCACACCGATGACCCCGATTGCCTCCACCGCCTCTCCGGCGACGGGGATCCCGCGGCAGCAGAGCCGCCAGCACACCTACACCCTCCTCGTGATGACCCTGAATGAGATCAACGGGATGAAGGCCATCATGCCCCGAGTCCATCGGGAGTGGGTGGATCAGATCCTCATTGTGGATGGGGGATCCACCGATGAGACGGTGGAGTGGGCCCGGGCGCAGGGCTACGAGGTCTACGTCCAGAAAGGAAAGGGTTTCCGCAGCGCTTACCGGGAGGTTTGGCCGCTTGTGCGTGGCGATGTCGTGATCTACTTTACGCCGGATGGGAACTCACTCCCCAAAGCGATCCCTCAACTTTTGAACAAAATAGAGGAGGGATTCGACCTGGTCATCGCTTCCCGATACCTGGATGGGGCCCATTCCGATGATGATGATCTGATCTCTGGTTTTGGAAACTGGCTCTTTAGAACCCTCGCGAACTGGTTGCTCAATTCCAAGAAATCGATGAGGATGACAGATCCCTTGGTCATGCTCCGGGCCCATCGCAAGGATCTGCCTCAGCGGCTCGGCCTCGATCAGGATGAGCCATTCGTCGCTCTGGAGCGTTTTTTCAACATTCGGCAGGTAGATTGGATCCCCTTGATGAGCATGCGGGCTTTAAGTCGGGGGATTCGATGGGGCGAGATCCCGATGGACGAACCTGCGCGGATCTTCGGGAAGAGAAAAATCAATCTTTTTTCATGGGGGGCTGTGTACTTACTTCAACTGCTTACGGAATGGAAACAGATCCACTTTTCGGGAGAAAAGAAGCAGGAATCCCATGTTGCTGATTAATCCGGCGAATGCAGAGTACGGGGGGACACTCAGCCGCTTTACCCCTCTGTCGTTGCCGATGTCGATCGGCTGTCTAGCGGCCCAGATGCTTGCCCACGGCCACAAGGCAAAGATCATTGATGAAGAGGTGGGCAAGCTTGATTGGAACAATCTCGATCAAGCGGTGGAGGGGCTTCCCCGTCCTTACGTCTTCGGCATCACCGTCTTGACCGCCCAAGTTGCGCGAGCCTTCGAGTTGTCCACCTTGTTAAAAGCCAAGTATCCGGATTCCACGGTGCTCGTCGGAGGCTACCACGCCACCTCCATGCCGGAGGAACAGCTCTCCTGCGGTGCGATCGATTTTGTCATTCGTGGCGAAGGGGAGAGGACCCTTCTTGCCCTCTACCAGGCGATGCGGGAAGGGAAGACCGATTTTTCCCACATCGACGGACTCTCCTTCCGAAAGGATGGTCAGATCGTCCACACTCCAGAAGCCCCTCTCATCAAAGATTTGAATACCCTGCCGGATTTTCCCTACGACCTGTTTGTGGACATGCTTTCTAAAACGAAGAGCCGTTCTTCCTACGACTGGGGCTTCATCATGACTTCCCGCGGTTGTCCCTACAAGTGCTCCTATTGCAGCCAGCGGATGATGACCGGTTCCACCTATCGGTACAAATCGCCGCAGAGCATTGTCCGGGAGCTGGATGTTTTGGTGAATCGCTTTGAGGCGAAGTCGGTCTTCTTTCTCGATGACAACTTCTGCTTCAAGAAGGCGCGGGTCAAGGAGGTCTGTGATGCCCTCATTGCTTCCGGTTTGGGCAAGAAGTGCAGTTTTAGTCTCCAGACCAGGGCAGATAATTTCTACCCCGAGGTGGTCCCCATGCTCAAAGAAGCCGGATTTACCTCGGTCGGTTTCGGCATGGAAACAGGGGTGGAGCGCTTGGTCAAGCAGATCCAGAAAGGGGAAACTCTCCAGTGCCACATCGATGCGGTGAAGCTTGCCCAGAAAAACGGGATGGATGTGGCGTTGTTCATGATCTTTGGTTTCCCAACAGAGACCCATCGGGACCGGGTGGAGACGGTACGGCTGGCGAATTCCCTCAAGCCCACCTTCATCAAGTACAACAACCTCATGCCGTATCCCGGAACGCCCATCTATGAGGATGTGAAGAATCTCCCCCGGATGAATAAGGTCGGGCATTGGGAAAACTTTACCAGCGCCCTGTCCGAGATGGGCCTGCCTTTGACCAACCGCAAGCCGTTGCCGTATGTTCCGGAGACCTCCTCGGAGTGGGAGTTGACTCGGGATGTGATCCGGTACAATCTCCTGTCGACCTTACGCCCACAGGTCCTCTGGGGGGTCCTCACGAGAAAACATGGGCCGGGATGGTTTAAGCTGCGGGCCCAGTGGTACTTCCATCCGAGCGAGTGGTTCCATATCCTGCGTTTGGCGAGTGTGCTTTTAGGGAACCTGGTGATTTCGTTTCTTCCGCTTTTTCCATTTGAGTGGATCATCCACCGGATGAACCCGAAACTCCAAAGGCGGGTTCCCGCGAAGAGGCGTTCGGCGTACCTGGCCTCCAGCTGGTCTCCGGCCTCACAGAAGAAGGCCATGGCGTGATCATCAGCCAAACACCTTTTCGCATCTCTTTCTTCGGGGGTGGCACCGACTACCCCGCTTGGTATAGAGAACACGGAGGAGCCGTTTTGACCACCACCATCAACAAGTACTGTTACATCTTTACTCGATGGTTGCCTCCGTTTTTCAATTACACGAGCCGCGTCGTCTGGTCTAGGATCGAGCTTGTTCAAACGCAGGAGGAGATCCAGCACCCGGTGGTCCGGGAGGCGCTTCGGTTTCTAAAGATTGAGCGGGGGATTGAGCTTCACCACGTGGCGGACCTTCCTGCCCGGACCGGATTGGGCTCCAGCTCCACCTTTACCGTGGGGCTTCTCCACGCCCTGCAGGGTCTCAAAGGATCCATGCCCAGCAAGATGAAACTCGCCCAGGATGCCATCACGGTGGAGCAGGAGCTCCTGAAGGAGAATGTTGGTTGTCAGGACCAGATCATCGCTGCCTTTGGGGGCTTCAGTCGGATTGATTTTTCCCTGGACGGCACTTTCCATGTCTCGCCCATCATCCTGGAGAGAGAGATCTCCTCGCAGCTTCAAGCGCATCTTATGCTTATCTTTACCGGTGTTTCCCGAAGTTCCTCAGAGATTGCCGGGGAGCAGATTCGGGCCATTCCCAAGAAAAAGGGCGAGATGCAGGCCATACATCAGATAGCGGAGGAGGCGATCGGCGTTCTTCAGAAAAAGCAGGATCTGGAAAGATTTGGGCGGCTTCTGGATGAGAGTTGGCAGATCAAGCGATCTCTTACGGACCGGATCTCGCCCCCGTGGATCGATGAGCTTTACGAGACTGCCCGCCGGGCAGGGGCCCTGGGAGGGAAACTCCTTGGAGCAGGTGGGGGTGGCTTTCTTCTCCTCTTCGTCCGCCCGGAGGAGCAGGGGAAGGTCAAAGAGGCGTTTCCGGATCTCTTACACGTTCCCTTTACCTTTGAAACGTTGGGCAGCCGAATTATTTTGTACGAGCCGGATGGCGAAACTTCTCCGCCTCCCACTCGGCCCTCTCGCGAAGAGAGGAAGGTAGAGATCGAGGCCCCTTGATGGAGTGGCTCGCGTTGTGGACGGTCTGGGGCGTGGCGGTGGCGATTGCAGGGGTGCTGGCTTGGCTGATGCGTGGGATCACGTTTTTTGGGGCGAACACAGATAACGAAAAGCAAATTCGGGCAGCAGCCCGAGCGGGCAGATGGGTCTGGCCTTCTGACATGCACAAGTACGCCCAGGGAAAGGCCTACTTAAGAGACGTGGGGGTGTTGGGGGTTGCTGTTATGCAACGCCTCCTCAAGGACCGGACCAGTGCATACCCCCTCACCGTACTATGCGCCATTGCCCATGGCGTTTGCGCCGTTCTTCTCTTTCTCGTTGCGCGAGTCTACTGGTCGCTCCCGGTGGCCTGTCTCGCCTTTGTGCTCTACGTGAGCTCATTCTGGCCTTACCAAATTGTCTTGGCCGGTGGGTATCACGTGTTGGCTCAGATGTTCCTTTTGGCTTGCGTTTTTTGCCTGCAGAGGGCTCCGGCAGAGTTGCCGGGCTCCTTCTTCTGGTATGGAGTGTCTGGGGTGGCTACGGGCCTGATGCTCTTTTCGTCCGCTTCTGGCCGCAAATTTATTCCGCTGATTTTCGGGGCGTTCTTGTTTAGTCTGCGTCACGCGAGATCTTTTGATTCTGTGCTTCTGGCCGCACTCGGAATGGTCCTGGGGGCGGGTGCAGTCGCCGTCTTGCTTACGGCTCCAAACTTTCTTGCAAACATCCGGGGGTACCTCATCTACTGGAACATCTCTCAGGTGGCGTGCCACTTTCTTTCCTATCGCGATCATTTTGCCCGTCGGGGAAGGCCGCTCCCAAAGGATATGCGCGGTGCGGGTGTCCCCTGGATCGGTCGTTTCTTCTGGAGGATTGTTCCTTTCCACAGTGCGGGTGGGGTTCTCGCTCTGGGTGGATTGACATATGCCTGTTTTGGGATCGGATTCGAGGGCGGGGAAATTTTCAAGAGCCTCGGGATCATTCTCTTAAGCTGCTCGCCGGTGCTGTACGGCGAGCTGACCCGAGCGCCGCAGATAGGCCGAGCGTATTTCCCTGGTTTTATTGGCTTGCTCCTTTTAATTAGCGTTGCAACCTTTCAACTTGACCAGGTCCTTTCTTCCCATGGCCGGTCGATCTTCTGGTTATGCATCAGTTTCGCAGTGGGGATGAGTGCGATTTGGAATCTACGGGTCTTCTTCAACGATGTCTGGCCTTCCCGGATGGCGCCCGCTTGGCTGGCGAGGGCCCTGGGTCGGTTAGGCGTTAAAACGTTCTACACCTACGACACGCCGTACAACAACTCGCTGGTCAAGGTGTTGCCCCCCGAAGTCCAACAGCGCTATGGCATTCAGACGATCCAGACACTGGCTGAGGTGAAGCAGGGCTTTGTGGTGGTTCCTGGAACCAGTGCCAAGTCCGTTACCATGGAGGGTGAGGAGGTCGCAATTGCCCACGGAGATTTTGTCCTCGATCCGGTGCTCAACGAGCTGCTCCGTTCGAGGCGGATCGGGGAGTTCGCCGTGGCTTCGTTTAAGACCTTAGGGTCAAGCCGGATCTGGGTCCATGAGAGCGAGGTAACGAGCTACCGGGACCTGATCTTGAAGGAGATCTCGGAGGAGGACCGCTGGCGGGGCCGGGCATGGATTCTGGATATGGAGAGATTCCATGCCGATCCGCTTCGTCCCCCGGCGACAGACCCCGTCGCCAGAGAACCGATGGTGGCGAGTCCATGCTGAGTCTCTTCCTGGTGTGTCTTATCTCGGGCATCGTGGCGAGCATCGTGGCTTGGAGGACGCGGGGGATGGCGTTCCTGGGTGTAGATTCTGACGCAGAAAAACAGGTGGAGGCAGCCTCCCATTCTCACCAGTGGCAGTGGCCTTCGGATATGCACCGATACGCCAAGGGCAAGGCGTGGATGAAGGATGTGGGTGTGCTTGGGGTAGCGGCGTTGCAGCGGCTCCTTCGCGATTTCAAAACGGAGTATCCTCTGACACTCCTCTGTGGCCTGGCGAATGTTGCCTCAGCGATCCTTGTCTTCGTGGTAGCGGATGCCTATTGGTCAACTCGGGTGGCTTGGCTTTTGTTTGCCTTGTACCTTACCTCTTTCTGGCCCTATCAAATCATCCTTCTGGGAAGCACTCAGATCCTCGCGCAGTTTTTCTTTCTCCTTGCCGTATGGTTTTTCCAACAGGCCCCTGCTGGAGAGATGGGTGGGCCGCTTTTGTGGAGCGTCGCTGGCATGGCGGTGGGTTTGATGATGTTTAGTTCCGCATCCGCCAGAAAGTTCTTGCCACTGGTCGCTGGGGCATTCCTGTGGAGTCAGCGTCGTTTTATTGTCTTTCCGAGCAATCCCCCCGGGGTGATTTTGTGGATTTCCCTGGGGATCTCTCTTGCATCTCTTTCGGTGGGTCTCGTTCTCCTGGGTCGAGCTTACCCTCTGGTTATCCGTGCTCTTTATGAACGACGGGCACCTCGATGGCTGCATGGGCTTCTGCCAAGTCGAGACAAACTCCCCCTGGATCATTACCTCAAGGCCCGAAGACGGGTGGTCCTCTTTGCAGCGAAGGTTGGCGGGGGGGTTGTCCTTTTTCTGGCGGCCTGTCTCTTCTTGTCTCGTTCCTGGTCCTTGTATGGGGCTCTCGTCTGGACGGGGCTTGGCGCATTCGCTGTGACCCTGTTTCTTATCTGGCCGAACCCCTTTGCCCACCTGCGTGGGTTTCTCTCCTACTGGAATAGCAACCGAGACTTCAATCACTTTCCACTGTATCGGGAACTCTTCTTACGCATGGGCAAGCCCCTCTCTCCCCAGATGCGACGCGCAGGTCCTCTTTGGCTACCCCGCTTCTTCTGGTTGACCGTACCGTTTCACCTGGTGGGGATGGCCTTCGCGTTGTTAGGGTTAGGCGGGATCCTCTTCGTTCAGGGGTTTCCGCAGCGAGAAAGTTGGGAAATGTTGGGGGTCTTGACCCTCACCCTCTCGCCGGTCCTCTACGGAGAGCTCACCCGATCGGCCCAGGTCGGTCGCGCCTATTTTCCGGCCTTCCTGGGGATCTTGGCCTTCCTCGGATACACCGTCTTTCAGGTGGAACCAGTTCTGTCTTTACAGCAACCGTTTCTTTTCTGGACGGTGGCTTGGGCTTTTGTGGGGATCGGTGCTCTCTGGAACCTCTGGATTTTGCTCAGTGACGTCTGGCCCGCCCGGATGGCGGTGACGTACTTGGGGCGAACCTTGGAGCGTTTTTGGGTAAGGGGATTTACCACCTACGACACCCCCTACAACGATGCCTTTGTCTTTGCCCTGCCAGCCGAGGTTCGCTCTCGGTACGAGATCCGTTTCATCACCCGTTTGGAGGAGGTTTCCCACGGCTACGTCGTGACCCCCGGAACCAGCGCCAAAGCCCTGAACATGGAATCTCAGCGATGGGCCATTGAAAATGGCGATTTTCGTCTGGATCCTTTGCTCAACTCCCTGATCGAGACAAAGACGATCGAGCGCTACGCCGTGGCCTGTTTTAAGACATTTGGATCCAGCCGGGTGTGGGTCCACGAAAGCGAGATCACCACCTATCGGGACCTGATCCTTCGGGAGATCGGTCCCAGGGACCGCTTTCGTGGCAGGGCCTGGATCCTGGATGCCGGAAGGTTGGCTGCCGATCGGGCAACAAAGCAGGGGACCCAGAGGGTTATTGCGGACGAGATGAGCGTCCAGACGCTGAGGTGATGAGTGGTCAGGAAGGGGAGGGGATGTTAACTCTTTTTGTCCCCACGCGGAATCGGCCAGAGTTTGTGAGGAGGTTGTTGTCATTTTACGCCAGCTGCAAGGTTCGCTTTCCGATCCTCATGGGTGACTCCAGTGATGAGGGTGAACTTCAACAAACTCTCCAAATGGTGGGGGGCTTTCGTGGCAAACTCCAGGTGACACACCTTACCTTTCCGACAGATTGTGGAACCTATGAAGCCTCTACACGCCTGCTTCAGTCCGTTTCCACGCCCTACGTGGTTTTCTGCCCCGATGACGATTTCCTTATTCCGGCAACCCTTGAGAAGGCCGTTCGCTTCTTGGAGGATCATCCGGATTATAACGCTGTCAGTGGGGCCATTGGTTTGATGCGGCTGAGTTCCCCCTCTGACGTTCATGGGAAAGTGGATTGGGTTGAGCCATATCCTCAGATTTCCATAGAGCACGAAGATGCCGGTCAGCGTCTCGAGGTCTACCTCCGCATACAGACCTCGGTTTTCTCAGTGTATCGGACGCAGGTGATGCTTGCAAATTACCGGAAGGTCCTCGCGCTAGGGTTGGATCACATGTTTACCGAGCTTTTGACCGGTTGTCTGGCCGTCATCGATGGAAAATCCAAGCGCTTGAGCTGCCTTTATATGGTCCGGCAGGCCCATCCCAATCAAAGCTCTTTTCATCACGACCTTTTTGATTGGATAGCAGATTCCCGGTGGCCACGGCTGTATGCCTGTTTTTCCAATTGCCTGGCGCAGGAGCTGTCGCGGAAGGAGCGGGTGAGTCAGGAAGAAACACTGGAAATAGTGAAAAGGGTCTTCTGGTTTTACCTGGCAAACGTCTTGACCGATGCGTGGAGAGATCATTACGCACGAGTCCCATCCAGGTTGAGGCAGACGGCTCGATCTCTTTCCCTCCTGCGAAGCCTCTGGTATGGGGTCCGTCCCGCGATCCCTGGGATGGAGCAGGAACTTTCCTTACCAGCGCTACTTCGTCCTCGTTCCCGGTATCATTCGGAGTTTATGCCGGTCTATCAGGTCATGACACAGGGGGGACCGATCTGTGCCAGCTGATTCCCTTGAGAACGCCTTGGGTTTCTATGGGCGCGTGGTTTTAAAGCCCCATTGGAGGCCGGCGGTGTTGGCGGG
>CAYFHV010000018.1:0-5602 GCA_964343105.1 uncultured Planctomycetia bacterium
CATGCAGGTCAAAGGCGATCAAGCCGCCGTTCTCTTCAGGTACCTGTAACCTATCGCTTGTTGTAGCAGGCTTAGCCAAGCCAGGGGCCAGCCGCCAAATTTTTCCATTGCATTGTTATGTCAAACGCATACAATCGTATGCGTGTAGGCAGCGGCCATGAAGCGATTCTTGAGTGGGAATCAACTCCTCCTTCTGAGGCTCTTCTTCACCAATCCCGAGAAGTCTTTCTACATGCAGGAGGTTGGGAAAATCCTTGGCAAGAAACCAGGGGTCTTCCAACGAACCCTCAATGCTCTGACGGAAGAGGGGTGGCTCAAAAGTGAATATCGCGCCCACGCCCGCTTTTTCCAGGCCAACACGCAACATCCCATTTATCCAGAACTCAAAAGAATCGTGGCTAAAACGGTGGGGGCCGAGGGTACCCTCCGAGAGCTGGCGGAACGCCTGCCGGAGGTCAAGTTAGCCCTCTTGTACGGTTCCTTCGCCAGAGGGACGGAGCGCCAAGATTCCGACATAGACCTTTTGGTCGTCGGCAGGCCGGCGGCGGAGGGGAAACTCATCAAAAAGCTCACCTCTCTTGAAAGGAAGCTCCAACGAGAGATCAACTACAAGTTTTACAGTGAGGAGGAATTCCGCCGAAAGCGCGTAAAGGGTGACCCTTTCTTGGAGGAGGTGTTCACGGACAAGACAATCGTGCTGAAGGGGAGGCTGAGCCGTGCTTGAATCCTATCTGAAGAAGGGACTCCTCAAGCAGCAGCGAGTGAACTTCAAGCAGATCGAGAAGCAGATGGCCAGGGCCGGCAAGGATTTGGAAACGGCTCAGTCGGTCCTCATCAAAGACCCGGAATGGGCGGCCACCATTGCTTATCATGCAATGCTCCGCACTGGCCGCGCCCTCCTTTTCTCGAAAGGTTATCTGCCTGCTGACGGCAGCCAGCACAAAACGGTCGTGGAACTGACCCAACACTTGCTGGGCAAGGAATACTCAACACTGGTGGCCAGGTTCGAGAAGATGCGGCGCAAGAGGAACATCTTCTTCTACGAGTCAGACCCCTTCGGAACCCTCACCGAGGCAGAAAACGCCCTCAAAGCTGCCTCCCAACTGGTTCAGATCATCCAGGAAAGAATCCGAGAGGAGAATCCCCAGCCCCACTTCAGCTTCGAGTAGGCCGAGACCCCCGAAACCGGACATTTCTACTTTGGTTTGACATGTCATCCCAAAGCACTTGACAGACGCCGGAGGGTTGCGGGATACTTTACCGGAGGACAGATGCCGAAGGGGAAGGTGAAGTGGTTCAGCGATCAGAGGGGGTACGGTTTCATCACCCCGGAGAACGGCAGCGATCTGTTTGTGCACTTCTCCGCCATCACCGGCGAGGGATTCAAGACGTTGCGCGAGGGTGAGGAGGTGGAGTTCGAGATCACGAAGGGACCTAAGGGAGAGCAGGCGTCGAACGTTCGGCACGTGGGTTCTCCCCCACCTGCCGCAGAGGGGGAACAGGAGCAGGCGTGAACGCAGTTCCAAGGTATCAAGAGAGGGTTTTTAAGCCCGTAACCGCGGCGACGGCCGTGTGGCGGAAGGGGGAGTCCTTCTGCCTAGCG
This sequence comes from uncultured Planctomycetia bacterium, assembly GCA_964343105.1. Classification (GTDB taxonomy): domain Bacteria; phylum Omnitrophota; class Gorgyraeia; order 1-14-0-20-64-10; family 1-14-0-20-64-10; genus CAYFHV01. Next base: position 1,604 of record CAYFHV010000018.1, read on the forward strand.
GTCTGCCACGCCGCTTACCGCCGGATCATGAAGGCGGCCGGTCATGGGCTGTTCGGAGGGATGCGATAGAGACTCGGATTCATTGATCGCCTAAAAGGACCCAAGGAAGCCCATGATCGGAAACGGTCATGGGCCTTTTATTTTCAGGAGGAGAGACGATGCCAAAAACCGAAGAGGCCAGACCGCCCACACTTCTGCGGGTGAAGAGGAATCCCGTGAAGCTGACGGCTCTGCTCTACCTGCGGGAGGCGCTTCGGGCGGAACGGTACGAGGAGTGCGCCCAGTTCATCGCGGTGGCGAAGGAATTCGGGGCGAAAGACCGAGAGGTTGAGGAGCTTCTCGAGGATGCGCGGCGGATGCCGCGCTGAAGAGAGGGGCTATGCCGCCTGCCGGATGCCGGCGAGACGCTGTTTCTGCTCGAGGGTGGGAAGCTGTATGTTCCAGGCGAGCCCCAGCTTGTCGAAGGCCCGTATGGTGAGGTACGTCAGGTCCAGCTCCCACCACCTCAGGCCGTGGGCGGCGGATCGGAGGAAGGCATGGTGATTGTTGTGCCAGCCCTCGCCGTACGTCATGAGGGCCACCCACCAGTTGTTGGTGGAGCGGTCGTCGGTGGCCCAGACCTTGTAGCCCCACGTGTGCGAGGCGGAGTTGACGAGCCAGGTGGCGTGCCACATGAAGACGGTCCGGAAGAAGAAGCCCCAGACCACAGCGGGCCAGCCGCCCCAGAGGTAGATCGCCACACCCAGGATCAGGTTGTACCAGCCGTGCGTTGCATTCATGAACCGGTAGACCGGGTCCCGGTCCAGATCCGGGGCGAAGGCACGGTACCGTTCGTACCGGTCCAGCTCATCGTCGAGGGCGAAGAGCCAGCCCATGTGCGCCCACCAGAATCCCTTGGTCGGGCTGTGCGGGTCGTTGGGCCGGTCCGACCGGGCATGGTGCATCCGGTGGATGGCCACCCACTTGATGGGGCCGTTCTGCCAGGCCAGGACCCCGAAGAGGGCCAGCAGATACTCCAGCGGCTTCCACAGCTCAAAGGAGCGGTGGGTGAGGAGCCGGTGGTAGCAGAGGCAGATCCCCAGGGCGCCGGTGAGCCACTGGAGCACCACGAACAGCCAGAAGCCCTTCCAGCTGAAGGTGAAAAAGGCAAAGAGCGCCCCCACATGCATCAGGGAGAAGGAGACAACGCTGTCCCATTTGATCCGATTGGCCCGAAGCATGGAGATACCTTATCACTTCCGAGGAGGATTCGTCAAAGTAATTATCGGGGACGCCTTGAATTTCCAGCCCCTGCCGGGGCATACTTACAGTTGGAATCGGCTGAAAAAGGCAAACCCGCCGAAAGGCGGGGACGCAAAGCCACTAGCCTGGACCTGAGAAAGGAGATTTCAGGATGGCAGCAGGGTTGCCAGTCGTCATAGCGATAGGATTATCGGTTCTTACTGCAGCCTTCTCCGGGGTCGGCAGGGGCGTCCCAACGGCGCCTCCGAGGCAGGCCGCCGTGGATGCGGTCGATTTGCCATCCCTGGAGGAGGAGCTGCAGCAGAGTCTCACCCGGGCTCGGTCCGCTTGAATCGGTCGGTCGGTTGACCGTTGGTGCCGGTCGGGCGAGGCGCCTGAGGGGGGTCCTGTGTACCTCCGCAGGCGCCTTGTCTTTTGGGGCCGGCTTTGCTAGCTTGAAGCCGTGAAATCTTCCCCCTTGCGTTGGAGAGAGCTGGTCACGGTGGCCCTGGCCGTGGCGCTGGCATGGGGCCTGAGGGGCCAGCATGGCCATGAGCGGGGCGGGGCGGTGGCCGGGGCGATGGCCGGTCTGGCGCTGGCGGCGGTGACCGGCGGGCCCCGCTGGATCGGGGCGGCGGTGATCGGGTCGCTGGGGTTCGCCATCGGAGGGGCGCTCAGCTACGGCCGGTTCGTCGAGCCGGCCTTCCGCGGGTCACTGGAGGCGATCGCCTCGCTGGCCCTCATCGGGTTTGTCTGGGGCGGCCTCGGCTCGTTGGGGCTTGGCCTGGGGCTGGCGTTGCCGAAGTACCGGCTGTGGGAAAGGGCTGCCATCGCCGGCGGGCTGTTCCTCGTCTGGCTTTTGGTTGACCGGCTTCTCTGGACCCGGATGGCCGGTCCGGGTGATCTTCGGACCCGGGAGCTCATGGCGGTGGCGCTTCTCGGGGTGTGGGCCCTCCTCTCCGCCTACGTCGGGGTCTGGCGGGGCGATCGAACCTCCCTGAGACTGGGGACGGCCGGCGCGGTCGGTTTCGCCGTCGGGTTCCCGATGGCCGCCTGGATTCAGGGGCTCGGCCAGATGACCGGGATCGCCCTGGACTGGTGGAAGGTGGCGGAGCACCTGATCGGCTTTTGCGGGGGTGCTGCGCTCGGATTGGCGGGGCTCACCCTGGAGACCACCTGGACGCTGCCCCTGGCGGTCCGTCCGTTGGAACGATGGCTGGCCCTGGTCTGGCTGCTCTGGTTTCTCCCCGCGTGGCTTATCGCCAACAACCTCGACTACTGGATCTCCGAACGCGCCCTCCTGCCGCTGGAGATGGAGAAGGCCACCTGGTCTCTGCTCGTCGTTCTGCTCCTCTTGCTGGGTGTCTGGGGCTGGTTGGAGATGCGGCGCGGCCGCACCTTCGTCACCTCCTGGATGCCGAGGCATCTGCGGACCATCTTCCTTACGTTTGTCTGGATCACCACGTTGATCGCCTGCAGCAAGTCGCTGGTCGGCGGTATCTGGAACGCCACTCCCGCGGGCTTCCTCCTTCTGGCGCTCGGGGTGACCTGGGCGCTCGGCACCCGCTCTTAAGAACAACCTAGCTTTATTACCGCACTAAATTTTCCTCGCCCCTTGTTTTTCCTCTCCGCATGAGCCATATTTACTGTTGTTGAGGATCACTTAATTCCGCTTAAACATGCTAGTAGATGAATAAGGAAACTTAAGTATGTCTCCAGACATCCTTACGATTGAACAGGTGGCAGAGATCCTTCACCTGCATGTCATGACCGTCTACCGGCTGGTGAAGGAGGGAAAGCTGCCCGGATTCAAGGTCGGGGGGCGGTGGCGCTTCGAGCGCAGTGCCCTTGAGAACTGGATGGTGGACCGGGCGCAGGTTGCCCGCCTGGAAGCGGACCGCAAGCGGCTCGGAGGCAAGGAGAGACGATGACGGAACAAAAGAAGAAGATCCTTTTGGTGGATGACGAACCGGACCTGGTGCAGCTGGTTTCCCTGCGGCTGCAGGCGGCCGGCTACGAGGTGGAGGTGGCCTACGACGGCCAGGAGGCCCTGGACCAGGTCAAGAAGGTCAAGCCGGACCTCATCATCCTGGACCTCATGCTGCCGAAGTTCGACGGGTACAAGGTCTGCCGGCTGCTGAAGTTCGACGAGCGGACCAGCCGGATCCCGATCCTCATCTTCACCGCTCGGGCACAGGTGGAGGATGTGACGCTGGCCAGCGAGTGTGGGGCGGATGCGTATCTGACCAAGCCGTTCGACGCGCAGACGCTGCTGGGGAAGTTGGACGAGCTCTTGAAGGCGGGAAGGAGGGTCTGATGGCTGGATCGAGGAAGATCTTGATCGTGGACGATGAGAGGGATCTGCTGGATTCCCTGGGGACGGAGCTCACGGAACGGGGATACGCGGTCCTGAAGGCCGGAGATGGGATCGCCGCCCTCGAGGCGGCGCGCTCGGACGCGCCGGATCTCATCCTTCTGGATCTCATGCTGCCCCACCTGGATGGGTACCGGATCCTTCAGCTGCTCAAGAAGGATGAGCGCTACCGGAAGATCCCGATCCTGGTGATCACGGCGCGTGCGAACGCAGAGGACTGGACGCTCGCGATGGAGTGCGGGGCGGATGGGTGTCTCACCAAGCCATTCCGTCTGGACTCCCTGCTGGATCGGATTGTCGCGATCGTCGGCACCGGCACCGGCAGCGGCAGCGGCAGCGGCGATCTCTCCCATGGGGAAGCGGCGGCAGCCTAGTCCGAAGAGAAGCTGGCAGGAGTGGCTGGG
>CAYFHV010000018.1:5612-17357 GCA_964343105.1 uncultured Planctomycetia bacterium
CTCGAGGGCCAGCTCGACCTGGACTCCCTCATGCAGGGATGCTGCAGGGCGCTGCTGCAGATGGGGCGCGCCGACCGGTGCTCCATCATGGTGCTCGACAGCGACACGGATCAGCTGGTGGTCCGCTGGGCGGATGGGGTGAGGGTCAAGCCCTCGGGGCAGAGGCTCCGTTTTCGGCTGGGGGAGGGGCTGGCCGGCTGGGTGGCCCGGTCGCAGAAGGCGTTCTGCAGCAGCGATGCGGTGCGGGAGCCGCGATTCATCCCTTTTCAGAAGAGCGCACGCCGGTTCCGGCCGGTCAAGGCGATCTGCTGCCTGCCGCTGGTCTTTGAGAGCCGGACCGTCGGGGTTGTCAACCTCTCCAGCTTCTCCAGCCGGAGGATGAGCCGGATGGCGGGACCGGGGGTGAGGCGGTTCCTCAGCCGCCTGGCCCAGGTGGTCGCGCAGGTCACGCGCGTGCACGAAGCGGAGGCGATCTCCGAGCGGCTGAGGAGGCAGGTCAAGGTTACCTCGGAGACGGTCGCTCAGGTCAGCCACGAGGTCCGGACACCGCTCACCCTCATCCAGGAGGCGGCGCAGCAGCTCCTCGATGGATTGGGCGGGGCGCTCACCCAGGAGCAGCGGGGCCGCCTGAGCCTGGTGCAGACGCAGTCCGACCGGATGCTCCGGCTGGTGACGGAGCTTTTGGATCTCTCGCGCATTGAGGTGGGACGGCTCGCCCTGCGCCGGCGGCCGATGGATCTAAAAGAGGCGGTGGAGGATGTGCGCAGCCGGTACGAGGCTCTGGTTTCCCCCCGCACGCTCTCGGTCCATCTGGAGCCCTGCCCGCCCATCTATGCCGATCCGGTGCGGGTGACCCAGGTGGTGGAGAATCTCTTGACCAATGCGGTGAAGTTCACCCCCCCGGAGGGAAGGATCACCGTAAGTCTCGCTCCCCACGGACGCTGCGCCGAGCTGGAGGTGAGCGACACCGGTATCGGGATAGCGCCCAGGGAGCAGAGGCGGCTCTTCCAGAAATTCGCTCAGATCCGGATGCCTGCCGCATTCGGGGGGCGCAGCGTGGGCCTCGGGCTGGCCATCGTCAAGGAGATCGTCCAGATGCATGGCGGGACGGTGCGGGTACACTCGGAGGCGGGGAAGGGAACCACCTTCACGGTGAGCCTTCCGCTCTACACCCCATCCTTCGCGCTGACCGAGGAGTTCCGGGTCATGCGGGAGCAGGCGGCGCGGGAGGGGGAGGTGCTCGCGGTGCAGCTGCTGCGCCCGAAAGGTTCGGAGGAGTGGAATCCGGCTTCGGTCCGCGAGCTGTTGAGCCGATCGATCTCGCGCCAGGATCAGATGGTGGAGGGTCCCAACCGGAGCGTTGTCCTGCTCTCGGTGATCGATCCCGGGGGGCTTGCCGCGATGCGCCGGCGGCTGGAGGCGATCCTCACCTCCCAATCGAATCTGCTGCCCCATTCGGGCCTGGGATGGGGCTGGGCCCTGGTTCCTCAGGAGGAGACGGCGTTGAGCACCGTGCTGGAGCTGGCCGGTCGGCGCTGTGAGGAGAAGGTGATCCATTCCCGATGAAGATGACGCGGCAGCCGGAGGAGAAACTGGTGGAGGAAGGCCTGCTCAGCTCCGAGCAGCTGGCGAGGGCCCGCTCGGAGGCGGCGCAGAGCGGCGAGACCCTCCGTCGGGCGATGATCCGGCTCAGATTGGTCGATGCGGATGCGCTGGCGCACTGGCTCAGCCGCGAGCTGCAGCTGCCGCGCGTGCAGCTGAAGTCATACCTCATCGACCCGAATGTCCTGCAAGTAATCCCCGAGGCCCTGGCCAGGAAGCACCGGGTGATTCCCCTCTTCAAGGTGGGGGAGACCGTGACCGTGGCGACCGCGGACCCGCTGGACCTGGTTGCGCTGGACGATCTCCGCCTGAAGAGCGGCAGGACAATCGAGGCGGTCGTGGCGACGGAGGAGGAGATCCTGCAGGCCCTCGAGGAGTACTACGGAGCCAAGGGAAAGCTGGAGGAGCTGGTCTCGGATCTGACCGGGGAAAAGATCGGCTTGGAGCCGGGCAGGGTCGCAGGGCCGAAGCGGCTTCAGGGGCTGGTCAGCGAACCGCCGGTGGTGCGGCTGGTGAACCTGCTCCTGGCCGACGCCATCCGGAACCGCGCCTCCGACATCCACATGGAGCCGGAGAGGGACCTCCTGAAGGTCCGCTTCCGTGTGGACGGTTTGCTCAAGGAGTTTGCCGCACTGCCGAAGCATCTGGAGGCAGCCGCGATCTCCCGGGTGAAGATCCTGGCGAACCTGGACATTGCAGAGCGCCGCAAGCCGCAGGACGGCCGCTTCCGGATCAGCATGGAGGGGCACGAGCTGGACCTGCGCGTTTCCACCATGCCGGCCATGGACGGCGAGGCGGTGGTGCTGCGGCTGTTGGATGCCAAGGGGCTGGGCATGGGGCTCGAGGATCTGGGGCTGGGACCGGAGCTCCTGCCCCAGTATCGGCAGCTCATCCAGAAGGCCTGGGGGATGATCCTGGTGACGGGGCCCACCGGATGCGGGAAGAGCACCACGCTGTACGCCTCCCTGGCGCAGCTGAATTCCATTGAGCGAAACATCGTGACCATCGAGGACCCGGTGGAGTACCGGGTGAAGGGGATCCGGCAGATCCCGGTCAATCCGGCGGTGGGGCTGACCTTCGCCACGGGCCTGCGCTCGATCCTGCGGCAGGATCCCGATGTCATCATGGTGGGCGAGATCCGGGACCAGGAGACGGCGGAGATCGCCATCCAGTCCGCCCTGACCGGACACCTGGTCCTCTCCACGCTGCACACGAACGATGCGCCCACCGCGGTGACCCGGCTCCTCGACATGGGGATTGAGCCGTTCCTGGTGGTTTCCAGTCTCATCGGGGTGGTCGCACAGCGCTTGGTCCGGACCCTCTGCCCGGAATGCAAGGCGCCGGACCCCGCGCAGCAGCGGGCGGCCGAGCGGATGGGCTTTTCGGGGAAGGGGAACTGGGGGCGGGGTCCAGGATGCCGCCATTGCGGCAACAGCGGGTACCGGGGCCGGATCGGGATCTTTGAGCTCATGTCCTTGGATGAGGAGCTCAGCCGGAAGGTGCTGGCCAAGGCCTCCACGTCGGACCTCAGGGTTCACGCGGTCTCGCGCGGGATGCGGACGCTTCGGGCGGATGGCCTGGCGAAGGCGGCGGCGGGCGTGACGACGGTGGATGAGGTCGTCCGGGTGACGCAGGAGAGCTGATCCGATGCGAGCGGCTAGGGGATGACGGGAGCGATGCCGACATTCACGTACCAGGCGCGGGACGACGCGGGCCGGCCGATCCGGGGCGTCCTGGAGGCAGAATCGCAGGTGGCCCTGGCGGACCGGCTGCGGAAGATGGGGTATCTGGTGACCCGCATGGAGGAGATGCGCCCCGGCCTTCGGGCCATGGAGATCCTTTCGCCCGGCAGGGGCGTCCCCCAGGAGGCGCTTCTCTTCGGCGCGGTGCAGCTGGCCAACCTGTCCGAGGTCGGCGTTTCGCTGACCTCCAGTCTCAGAACGGTAGCGGAGCAGCAGACCCACCGGGGCCTGAGGGAGGCCCTGGAGGATGTTCGTCGGCAGATCGAGGCCGGCTCCTCCTTTTCGCAGGCGCTGGCGCGCCATCCCCGCGTCTTCCCGGCGCTCATGGTGAGTTTAAGCGCGGTCGGGGAGGCGACGGGAAAGCTGGATGTGGTCCTGTCCCGGTTTGCCCATTTCCTGGAGAGGGATCTGACCCTCCGGCGAAGCATCCAGGAGGCGACCACCTATCCGGCGCTGGTTGTGGCCGCAAGTCTGTGCCTCATCGTCTTTGTCGTCAGCTTCGTCGTCCCGCAGTTTGCCCTCCTCTTTGCGAAGGCGGGGCTCGCCCTGCCTGGCCCGACGCAGGTGCTGGCCGCAGTGGGGACCACGTTGAGAGAACGCTGGTGGGCCCTCCTGCTGGGGGGGATCTTTCTGGGTGCCGGATTGAGGCTCACGCTGCAGGTTCCCCAGGTGCGGCTGCGAGTCGACGGGTGGCTCCTCCGTTTGCCGCTCGTGGGCCCGATCCTTCATCAGGCGATCGTGGCCCGCTTCAGCCGGACCTTGAGCACCCTGGTGGCCAGCGGCATCCCGATCCTGCGGGCCCTGCAGGCGGCGGAGGGGGTTCTCGGAAACCGGATCCTGGCCGAGGAGATCCGCCGGGTGTACCAGGCGGTGGAGCACGGTGAGCGGATCGCGCCGACCCTCTCTGTGGGAGGGATCTTCTATCCGGACGCCATCCAGATGATCCGGGTGGGGGAGGAATCCGGCCGGCTGGAGATCATGCTGGAGAGGATCGCCGATTTCTATGAGCTTCGCGTCGGGCATTCCTTGAGGCAGCTCACCACCTTCCTGGAGCCCGCGCTCCTCGTGCTGGCCGGCGGGATCGTCGCCTTCATCATGGCTTCCTTGCTGCTCCCCATGTTCGACATGGTCAAGCTCTTACAAACGGGAGGGATTCGATGAAACGGAGGCGGGCAGAAGGCTTTACCCTGATTGAGCTCATCATCGTGATTGCGGTGATCGCCATCCTCTTAGGGATCGCCCTTCCCAGGATCCGCGGGATGGTCGATGAGGGCAACACCGCGAAGGCGGCGGCGGAGCTGCGCGCCCTCCAGGCGGCGACGGAGTCGTACTACATCCACAACTCGAAGAGCTATCCGGCGGACGGCTCCGCCACCTGGCAATCCGCCCTGACCGCCTCCACCACGAGGCCGCGGCTGATCGGCTCGGCCTTGAACGATCCTTTCGCCACGACCGCCACGCAGTACCAGTACGACCGATCGGCGAACGGGCTTTACTACGTGATCTGGTCGATAGGGCCGGACAACACCGCCGACGTGAGCTCCATCAGCGACGCCGGCGCAGTCACCGGCGGCCCGGACGACGACATCTATGTCTCCAACGGGACGAGCGGAACAGGCGGCTTCTAACGAAACCGGGCTTCCCTCAGCACCCCACGGGGAGGAGCGCTGGCGCCTCTGGCTCGGAGTGCTCCTGGCCGCCGCAGTGGGAGTGACCCTCTCCCTGCCCGCCTTCCTCCTGATCCGGAGGGGCTTCGATCGCTGGACCCTGGTGGGGCTGGCTGTCTCCCTGAGCTCCTTTCTCCTGGCCTATCTCATTTCCAGCTTCCGGCACGCGGCGCGAGTGGAGCGCCTCGTCACGGAACGGACGGCCGAGCTGGAGTCGGCGAACCGGCGGCTGCAGGAGCTGGGGCGATTGAAGGACGAGTTCGTCGCCAATGTCTCGCACGAGCTGCGCACCCCCATGTCCATCATCCGGGAGGGGGTGAGCCAAGTCAGGGAAGAGATCCTCGGCTCCACGACACCGCACCAGAGGAAATCCCTGGAGATCGTCCTGCGCAACATCGACCGACTCGGCCGGATCATCGATGATCTCCTGGACATCTCCAAGCTGGAGTCGGGCCGGATGCAGCTGCACAGGGCCCCCCTTGATCTGGAGGGAGTGGTCCGGGAGGCGGTGGCCCCCTTTCTCTCGCGGGCGCAGGAGAACGGCCTGCAGGTGAAGACTCGCTTCCCGAGGGAGCCAGTGGTCGCCTTCGCGGACCGGGAGAGGGTCATCCAGGTCCTCACCAACCTCATCGATAACGCCTTGAAGTTCACCCCGAAGGGAGAAGTCGCGATCTCCATTGAGGAGATCGGCAGTACCGCGGAGTGCCGGGTCAGCGACACGGGCAAGGGGATCCCGGCGGAGGATCTTCCGAAGATCTTCGACAAATTTCAGCAGTTCGGCCGGATCATCGGGCCGGGAGCCAAAGGCACCGGCCTGGGACTGGCGATCTGCAAGAAGATCGTCGAGCTGCACGGGGGGCAGATCCATGTGGAGAGTGCGCCCAGCCGCGGGACCACCTTCACCTTTTCCCTGCCGAGGGACGAAGGCCAGGAGGCCCTGCATGCGGCGTGACGCGAGGACGGAAGGATTCACCCTGATTGAGCTCATGCTGGCGATGGTCCTCCTCGTCGGCGGAGTGGCGGCGGCCACCTTCATGATGACCCGCGGGATCTACGCCACCACCGACACGGAGGATCTGCAGCAGGGGATCGCGCTGGCTCAGGAGAGGATGGAGCGCCTGAGGGGGACCGCCTTCGCCTCCGTCGCCAGCGAGCCCAAGGCGGCCATCCCCGGCTGGGCCGGCTTTTCCCGCGAGGTCGCCGTCTCTCAACCCACCGGGACCAACAGCGACTTCAAGCAGGTGGTGGTAACCGTCACCTGGAACACGAACACAGGCGAGCTTGCGAGCTCCCTGACGAGCCATGTGGTCCGCACCGAGAACTGAGCGCCCGTTTCGGAGCCGGCAGCGTGACCGCGGCGCAGGGGTGACGCTGGTGGAGCTCCTCATCACCCTCCTCCTCTTTGCGGTGCTCATGACGGCGACCGCCTTCTCGCTCAACCCGATCCTGCTCGCCTGGGCGAGCCAGCAGGACCGGATGGAGCTCCAGAGGCAGAGCCAGCACGGGATGGAGCGATTGATCCGGGACTTGCGGCTGGCCACCGCCCTGCAGGGCGACGCCAACGACGCGATCCGGTTTACCCTCCGGGAAAGCGGTGTGAACAACTCGTATATTCTGTACCTGTACAACGCCGCAGAGTCGTGGCCCCCAGCCTTTACCCAGTCTACCTACCAGTTGCGGAAGGCCAGTTTAACCGGCGGAATCAATGGGACCTTTACTTACGGAAGCGGCGATCTCTTGATGAGGGACATCCAGCCCCCGACGACCTCCGACCTGTCGGTGAGCGGCTCGGTGGCGACGATGGATTTGACCCTGCTCCGGAAGAGCGATGAGACGTTCCGGCTCATCGAGGGAATCCGGAGGCGCAACCTGTGAGGCAGCGGGGTTCGGTTCTGGTGATGACCCTTTCGGTGACGATTCTGCTGGTGAGCGTGGCGGGCGGATTCCTGTACGCGGCTGGCATCTTCATCGCCAACAGCGGTTGGGAGGAAACAGACGCCCAGCTCTTTTGGCTGGCGGAGGCGGCTCTGCACAAGGCGATCTGGAACCTGAAGAGCCCGACCGGCAGCGGCGGGCAGGGGGAGGGCTGGACCACCGCGGGGACCACGGAGAGCTTGGGGGCAGGCAGCTACACGATGGTGGTGGAGCGCTGGGACTTCGCCCTGGCAGCCAACGGCGCCACGGCCACAGCTTCCTCTTCGGCCGCCGGCGCGGGGCCGGATCGTGCGATTGACGGGAATGACAACAGCCGTTGGCGATCACAGGGAGTGCCATCGGCTTCGAGTCCCCAGACGATCACGATCACCTTTTCATACCCGTTGGCGATCAACAAGGTCCGCTTCTTTGTGGCCTCCCAGTTTGATGAGAACGGGCCAAAGGATTACACCTGGCAGGTATCGAGCGACGGCTCGTCTTTTACCACCGTGGTGACGGTGACTGGGAACGAGCAGACGGATCGGACAGACACCTTTTCTGCTGCGACGGATGTGAGCGCCCTGCGTTTGTCAGTGACAGCAACCGGGGGGGACAAAAGGGTCCATATCGGAACCTTGGAGACGATTGGCGCACGGGTGACCGCCACCGGGACGATCACGGCAACCGGGCAGGATTATACCCGCCAGGTGCGGCAGACCCTGGTGGCGGACGACGGCTCGCCCCAGAGCCAGGTGGCGTACATCCAGTCCGATTGGACGGAGCTGTGATGAAGAAGAAGCGGATCCTGGCGCTGGATCTGGGCAGCTCCTCGTACAAGCTGGTTCTGCTGGAGGCGGAAGGCACTCATGCGGCGGTCGCGGCGAGCCGCGTTTCGGAGCTGCCGCCGCAGGCGGATGTGTACGTGCAGGCGGCGGCCCTGCGCTCGCTGCTGGACGGGATTCGCGTGGAGAGGGTGGACCACGTGGTCAGCGTGGTGGATGACTCCTTTGCCTGCGTGCGTCAGATCCTCACGCCGGCCATGCCGGCGGCAGAGCTTCAGGAGGCGGTCCGATGGGAGCTGCAGCGGTTCCTCGCGGTGCCCCCTGAGGAGATGGGAGTGGATTTCGAGCGGCTCGAGGAGGTGGAGGAGGACCAGAAGCGGAAGTTCAAGCTCCTCGCCGGGGCGTTTCCGTCGGCGGCGATTCGGGAGCACTTGAATCTGCTCGGCCAGGCGGGAGTGAAACCGAACCAGCTCATCCCGAAGGTGGTTGCGTTGGCGCAGTGGTCTCTCCGCCTGCCCGCAGGGGACCAGCCCGCAGCTCTTCTGGAGCTCGGCCACCGCGGATCGGAGTTGGTGGTGGTGCGAGGCGGGCGTCCCCTCTTCAGCCGGAAGATTCCCGTTGGGGGATCGGATCTCACCCGGGCGATGACCGCGGTCCTCATGTCAACCCAAGGCCAGGTGGGGCTCACCGAGGCGGAGGCAGAGGCGGTGAAGCGCGGCATCGGGATTCCCGGCGAGGATGCACCGGAGACGGTCACGAAGGGGATCTCGAGGGTCCAGATTCTCTCTCTCCTTCGCGGAGGGTTGGAGCGGCTGGCGGTGGAGGTCGAGCGGTCCCTGGCGTTCTACGGTGAGACGAACCCTTCCGGCGCCATCGAGAGACTTCTACTCATCGGAGGGGGCGGGCAGCTCAAGGGGCTGGGGAGCTGGCTCGAGCAGAGACTCGGCATTCGAGTCGGTTTGCCGGAGGGAATGGCCCCCTCGGACCTGGGCTTCGTCCCGGCGCTGGGAGCGGCCCACGCGCAGGGCCGGGGTCTCAACCTGCTCCCCGCGGAATTGAAGGAGGCGGCTCGGATCCAGGTTCAGCGCGCCGCGCTGACCGGCACGGCGACGGCGGTCGCCCTGGGTCTGGTGCTCCTCTGGGTCGGCCTGCAGGTGTATCGGCAGAGCCTGACGAAACAGGTGGCGGCACTGCGGATCCAGAAGCAGGCGGTGGAGACGCAGCTTCCTGCGGCGCGGGCAGCGGTTTCGGCCTGCCAGCAGCTTCGCAGCGATCCCTCCTGTGAGGAATTTCTCCGGAGGGTGAGCCTCCTCACGCCGGTGGAGCTGTACCTGACCGATCTGGTCCTGCAGGACAGGGAGGTCTCTCTGCGGGGCCGGATCCGGAGGGCCGCGGCGGGGTCCGATCAGCTGCTGGGGCAGTTCATGGCCCGACTCAAGGGAGAGCTTTTCGTCGAGGTTCAGCTCAAGTCCTCCCGGCGGATGGAGGGAACCGGCGGGGGGCTTGAATTCGAGGTGGGCGGGCGCCTTCCATGAAGGCCGACATCGGATCCTGGTGGCCGATTTGCCAGGCCTGGATGCGCCGGAAACCGCGGGCAGCGGTTGTGGCGGGGCTCGGCCTTTCCCTGCTGCTCCTTTGGGTGCTGTACGTCCCCACCTGGGGCAGGATTCGAACGATGCAGGGGGAACGGGAAGCGCTCCGTTCCGAGATGGAGGACGCCTGGCGTCTGCTTGAGCAGATGAGAAACTCCCCGATCCCGCTGCTCCCGGCCGTCTCGAAAAGCTCGGAGGCGCTCTCCGCCCTGCAGGGCCTGGCGGAATCGCACCAGGTCCAGTTCCTCTCCGTTTCTCCCGGCACGCCCCGGGAGGGGTCGGCGGGGGAACCGGTTTGGCTTCCGGTGGAGCTTCAGTTGGAGGGAGGATACCGCTCGATCGGCAGCTTCCTGGGAGATCTGCACCGCGGCAGCGCGGGAGTCGCCCGGGTGCGGCAGTTCAGGATCGGCCGGGACGAGCGGCTGCTTCCCCGGCTGCGGGCGACCCTGTCGTTGGAGCTGGCGTTCGGGAGGGAGGATCATGTCCCTTAGCCGGAAGCAGTGGATCACCCTGGGTGTCCTGGGTCTGCTGGTGGTGGTCGTTTGGACGAGGGCCCTTTTCATGCCGGCGGATCGGTCGCGCGTGGGGAGGCCGGGGCCGACCCCGGTTGGAGATGCGGGATCGCCGCAGGCTCTTCGGCAAGCCGCGGCGCCGGCGTCCGCTCCGTCGGCAGCGGGGCCTTCATCCGGTGAATGGAAGGAGAACCCCTTCCTGGCCGACCGCGAGCCGGATCGTCCGCCTCCGACGGCGGACAACCCGGAGGGGATGGTCTTGAGCGGGATCCTGTGGGATCCCGAATCCCCGACCGCGGTGGTGGAAAATCAGGTGGTCGGCCCCGGGGAGAGCGTGGGGCCCTGGCGGGTGGTAGAGATCCAGAAGGATCGGGTGATCCTCTCCGACGGGAGTTCCACCCGGACGCTGGAGGTCCAGTAGCCGGCGGGCCGTCAAAAAAGGCCAGTTGATCTTGTCCCTTTTGGGAGATTTCGTGTAAGCTTTCTTTGGAAGGTTGGTGGGGAGACTGACAAAGGCAAACCACTCGTGAGGGTGGGACGCAAAGCCACCGATCCGCTGCAGGTTTCGGGCGGACAGCGGGGTTGCCAAAGCTCTCGAGGAGAAACCTTGTGAAAGGAGGCCCTCGTGGGCCTCCTTAATTTTTTCGGTACGCGGTACCGGCACAGGGGCGGTTTGCCGAATCAGCTCTCCCGGATCACGGGGAGGACGATTCGGCATGGACAGACGATGGGGAAAGGGAATCCTTCTAGCCTGCGTGGCCGGCCTGGCGTTGGGCTGGCCAGGCCAGCGCTCGGATGCGGAGTCCGAGTTCGTGGATTCCTCTCTGGATGCTGTGGCGGGGCGGCTCAACAGCCCTGAGGCGCTGGGGGCTTTTCTCATCCGGCAGATGCGCTTCCAGGAGGACGCCCGCCTGTTTGGCGAGGCGGACTACTGGCAGTCTCCCGAGGAGTTTCTTGCGCGCGGCAGCGGCGACTGCGAGGACTACGCCCTCCTGGCCCAAGCGGTGCTGGAACGTCAGGGGGTGGATTCCTTCGTCTTCAGTCTTTACGGGGAGGGCGGCTACGCCCACACCGTCTGCGTTTTTCTAGAGGGAGGCCGCTACAGTGTCGTGAACCAGGATCGAGTGATCCGGTACCGCGCAGAGTCCTTGGAGGAGCTGGCGACCCTCTTGTGCCCGCGCTGGACCTGGGGAGCGGTCGCGGAGAAAGCGGGACATCGAGGAAAAGGAATTCGAAGGATCTGGAACGCGTCGCTGAGCTAATCGTCATCTCCGCCGCCGTCGTCATCTCCGTCGTCGTCACCTCCACCACCGTCGTCATCTCCCCCACCGCCACCACCCGAGCCTGAACCCGAATCTGAACCAGAACCGGAGCTGCCCGAGCTGGAGGAAGCTGGGGTAGAGGATGTGCCCGACGCGGCAGAGCTGGTGCCGGATGTGGGAACAGACCCCGTGGGCGCACTTCCCGTATCGAGCTGCGGATCGAGAGTCGTTCCACCAAGTCTCCCTGGGCCGCCGAAGAGCCCCCCGGCCTCTTCCGCCCCGGTGGGCGGCAGAAGGGGATCCCCTCCGAAGAAGAGATCAGCTGACAGATCCCGGGATAGGGAGTCCGGGGGGTTTTCCGCCAACGCCCGGGCGGAACACCAGGAGAGGGCTCCCACCATGGCGATCACGATCCAGAGGGCAAGGTTACTTTGGCGCATGCGCTTTTTGGCCTCTACCCAAAGTATACCCAATTTGCGTTGCAAAAGGCAGCGGGTCCGGTTTAAGATAACCGGTGAAGCAGCACTCCCCGGTAGAGAGGGACGTCGTCAGGCCAGCCCGACCAACCTGAAAGCAGAGGAGGGCGCGATGACGGTTGGATGGTCATTGATCGTGATGCTTCTTGGCTGGTGGCCGGCTGCCTTAAGCCCCGTGGGGCCCCTCGATTCCCAG
>CAYFHV010000019.1:0-16459 GCA_964343105.1 uncultured Planctomycetia bacterium
CACCCGCCCCGCGGTGGAGGCCGGCGAGTCGCTGGGCTTCCTGCCGGGCACGTTCGAGGAGAAGGTGAGCCCGTACCTGCGCCCCCTCTACGACGCGCTCTACGACATGATGGATGTGGACCGGATCCAGCGGAGTCTCGAGAGGGGGATCCTGGAGATCGCCCCCCTGGCGTACATGCGGGGTAGAACGCTTAATGACTCGTTTGTCATCCTGGACGAGGCGCAGAACTGCACGCCGGAGCAGATGAAGATGTTCTTGACCAGGCTCGGCTTTGATTCCAAGGTGGTGATCACCGGGGACGTCACCCAGTCGGATCTTCCCGCCGGCAGGCCGTCGGGGCTGATGCACGCGCGGGAGACACTGAAGGGGATCGAGGGGATCGCCTTCGTCGGATTCAACGAGAGCGACGTGGTGCGGCATGAGCTGGTGCAGAAGATCGTCCGGGCGTACGAGCAGAACGGCAAGAAGTAATGACGATGGTCCTGCTGAGGAACAGCCAGCGGCGCGTCCGGTTGGACGGCCGGCGCCTCAGGCGCCGGGCACAGCGTCTTCTGGAGGCGCTCTCGCGCGGCGATGAGCTCTTGAGCATCCTGCTGACCGACGATCGGGGAATGGCACGGCTTCACGGGCGCTGGATGGGGGATCCCACCCCGACCGACGTGCTCTCCTTCGCATATGGGGACAGCCCCCGAAGGGGACACTCCACTCCGTGGGGTGTCCCCTCGGGGACTGTCCCCGTGCTGGGGGACATCGCCATCTCCGTCGAGACGGCGGCGCGGAGGCGGCCGCGCGGTGCAGAGGCCGAGACGGAGCGGTATCTCATTCACGGTCTCCTCCATCTGGCCGGGTATGGCCACGCGCGCGGGTCGGACCGGCGGAGGATGGATCGCAAGGCCCGCTGGCTGCGGGACGTCCTGGAGGGGCGAGGGGGGGAAGGTTGAAGGTATTTGAGCTGTTCCGGGAGCTGTCCTCCGTCTGCGGGGCGGCGTGGCGCGGCCTGCTCCACGCCGTGCGGTCGCAGCGGAACCTGCGGATCCATCTCCTCTGCGCGGGCGCGGTGCTGGCGGCGGGTGTGGCGCTGGATTTCAGCCGGCCGGAGATGGGGATCCTCCTGCTCACCGTGGCGGCTGTTCTGGTGAGTGAGCTTTTCAACACGGCGGTGGAGCTGATCCTCAATCTCCTGGAGGCCCGGCATCACCCGGTCGTGCGAATGGCGAAGGACGTGGCGGCCGGCGGGGTGCTGGTCGCGGTCTTCGGCTCCGTGGTGGTCGGGCTGCTCCTGTTCGGGCCGCGGCTACGGGCTGCGCTGGGGAGGTTCTAGGGCATGCGGGGTTTCTGGCGATCGTTTCTGACGGGGCTCGTGGTGCTTCTGCCGGCCCTCGTCACCGTAGCCATTGTGCAGCTTCTGTTCGGGTGGTTCTTCCGGGTTTTCATCAACCCCGTGGCGAGGGCTGTCGCCCTCGTCCTGCCGGTCGAGATGCAATCCCCTGTGCTGGCCCGGCTGCTCATCGCGATCGCGTTCGTGCTGATGGTGGCACTGATCGGGTTCGGCACGCAGGTGATCCTGGTCCGGCGCTTCATGCGGGTGGGAGAATCCCTGATCCGGAAGGTCCCCATCATCGGCAAGATCTACGGGACAAGCCGTGAGATTGCCGACAGCTTCAGCGGCGAGCGGAAGGGGCTCTTCGGGCGGGTCGTGCTGCTGGAATGGCCGAGGGCGGGGATGTACGCGATCGGGTTTGTGACGTCGGAGGGGCAAGGGGAAGTTCAGGCCAAGACGCCGGAGCATGTGGTCAACGTCTTCATCCCGACGACCCCGAATCCCACCTCAGGGTATCTGGTTCTGGCCCCGCGCGAGTCGCTGATCAACCTCGACATGTCGGTCGAGGACGGCCTGCGGCTGGTGATCTCCGGCGGCGTCACCGGCCCCAGCGTCCGCGTGCCGAATTCCAAGGGCTAGGCGGTGAGCCAGCGCGGGTGCGGACCGACAGGGGCGTGTGCCTCACGGCTTGGTGGCCGTGGGCGGGCAGACCTGCTGTCTCACCGCTTCCAAGGGGAAAACACGTTCCACTGTTTTCCCCTTGGGATTCCCCTTTCCCGGGCGATCCGCCTGCGGCGGATCGGAGGATGGCTGGAGGGAGATTTCCCATCGGGAGGGAAGGAGCCCGATTCACCCGCACGCTCCAGCCTGCCTGCATTTTCTTCCGGAGCGGAAGGGACCTCCCTCTTCCAGAGGAGGCGGCGATGGCCATCCACAAGACCGAGGCGCTGATCCTCAGACGCCAGGAGGTTCGGGAAACGAGCGTGGTGCTGACCGCATACAGCCGGCACCTTGGGAAATTCCAGGGTCTGGTGAAGGGGGTGCGAGGCGCGCGCAGCGCGGTGCCCTGGTACCTGGAGCCGGTGACCCTGCAGTCGGTCGTCCTGTACGAGCGGCGGCGCTCCCCCTGGGCGCTGGTGACCGGCTGCGACCTGGTGGAGCCCTTCGATGCGATCCGGAGAGACCTCCTGCGGACGGCGTACGCGACCTACTTCCTCGAGCTGGTGGAGGCGATGACCGGGGCGGGGGATCCCAGCGCGGAGCTGTATGAGCTCGTGGTGGGTTCGCTCCGGACGCTCGAGGCAGGAGGTCCGCCGCACCGGCTGGCCCGGCTTCTGGAGGCGCGCCTCCTGCGTGCGAGCGGGCTCTTGCCCGAGCTGGATTCGCTGGCGCTGGGGGCGGAACCGAAGGCGCTTCTTCGGCAGCTGCTCACCGTGCCGCTGGGCGAGGCGGCACTGATCCCAACCACCCCTGCCGCGGAGGACGGCCTGCGCCGGTTCCTGCAGGGAATCTGCCGTAGCGTCCTGCAGCGGGAGCTGAAGACCCGCTCCTTCCTCTATTCGGTCGGCCTGGAGGCCGCCGCATGAAGAAACGGGGACAGTCCCAAAGGGGACAGCCTCAGGATAGACAGACCGGCACTTTCCAGGAATTGATCCTGCGGCTGGAGCGGTTCTGGGCGGATCAGGGCTGCCTGATCGCCCAGCCGTACGACATGGAGATGGGGGCGGGGACGTTTCATCCGCTCACCTTCTTCAGGGCGCTGGGCCCGGATCCATGGCGGGTGGCCTTTGTCCAGCCGTCCCGTCGGCCGACGGACGGCCGGTACGCGGAGAATCCCCTTCGCGCCCAGCGGTATTACCAGTACCAGGTGATCCTTAAGCCCTCGCCGCCGGACGTGCAGCCGCTCTACCTGCGCAGCCTGGAGGCCCTGGGGATCCGGCTGAAGGATCATGATCTGCGCTTCGTCCAGGACGATTGGGAGTCCCCGACGCTGGGGGCATGGGGACTGGGCTGGGAGGTCTGGCTGGATGGCTTGGAGGTCACGCAGTTCACCTATTTCCAGCAGGTGGGTGGGATGGATCTGAAGGTCGTCTCGGCGGAGCTGACCTACGGCCTGGAGCGGATCGCCATGTTCCTGCAGGGAAGGCTCGATCTGTACGCCCTCCGATGGAATGAGCAGTGGAGCTACGGCGACATCCATCGGCGGGATGAGGTGGAGGGCTCCACCTACAACTTCGAGCAGGCCGACGCGGAGCTGCAGCGGCGCGCCTTCGAGGATGCCTGCACCCAGTGCAGCCGTCTTCTGGAGAAGGGCCTTCTCCTGCCGGCGTACGAGCAGCTCCTGAAGAGCTCGCACGCCTTCAACCTGCTGGACTCCCGCGGCGCAGTCAGCGCCAACGAACGCCCAACGCTCATCGCCGGCATCCGGAACTCCGCCAAGCGCTGCGCGGAGGCGTACCTCCGGGGTCTCGAGGAGAAGGAGAAAAGCAGTTGAAGCGGGATTTCCTCCTGGAGATCGGCTGCGAGGAGATCCCCTCCGACTACATGCCCAGCGTGATGGAACGTGAGCCCCTGGAGGGCTCGCCGGGTCTGGGCGCAGCGGTCAGGGCAGCCCTGTCGGATGCGGGCATGGGGAAAGGCGAGGATTGGGAGACCCGTCTCTATTACACTCACCGCCGCCTCATCCTGCACGTCGCGGGCATCCCCCCCCGCATCCGGCGACAGGAGAAGGGCCCGCCGGTTCAGATCGCCTTCGATCCGTCGGGGAAACCGACCCGCGCTGCAGAGGCGTTCTCGAAGAAACACGGGCTGAAGGTATCGGAACTCGTGCGCCGGCAGACCCCGAAAGGGGAAATCCTTTTCGCCGAGTACGATCTGCCGGTGGCGAAGGTGCTCGCGGAAGCGATCCCGAAGATCATCCAGGGAGTCCGCTTCCCCAAGACGATGCGGTGGGAGGAGTCCGGCGTCCGGTTTGCCCGGCCGATCCGCTGGATCCTGGCGCTCTACGGGTCAACGCCGGTGGCCTGTTCGTTCGGGCCGGTCAAGAGCGCTCCCTTCACGTACGGCACCCGCCGATCGGGGGGGAAACCGGTCCCCGTTCGAACCGCAGCCGCCACCTTTGCCGCGCTCAGGCGTTTGAAGGTGCAGTTAGAAGACAATGCGATGAGCAAGAGGGGCGCGCTGCTGGCTC
Organism: uncultured Planctomycetia bacterium; assembly: GCA_964343105.1. Classification (GTDB taxonomy): domain Bacteria; phylum Omnitrophota; class Gorgyraeia; order 1-14-0-20-64-10; family 1-14-0-20-64-10; genus CAYFHV01. The sequence goes on from CAYFHV010000019.1 coordinate 4,513, forward strand.
AGCTCGAGGAGGCCGCCCGGCGCTGCGGAGGGAAGCTTCCGGATCGGACGACGGAAGAGTTCAACTGGCTCCTGGACACCGTGACCTTCCTGGCGGAGGAACCGGTCGTGGCGGCCGGCTCCTTTCGGCCGGAGTACCTGGATCTTCCTTCCGAGGTGCTGGCCACCGCGATGGCCAAGCACCTGAAGTTGTTCGGGGTCCGCTCCCGCGCCGGCACGGAGCTGCTGCCGAAATTCCTGGCTGTGCTCGAGGGAAGGCCCGGAAGGCCTGCGATGGTGATGGCCAATGTTGAGAGGATCATCGAGGCCCGGTTCGCCGATGCCCGTTTCTTTTATGGGAAAGACACCGAGAGCCGGCTGGAGGCGAAGGCCCCGGAATTGTCGAAGGTGACCTTCCACGAAAGGCTCGGAACGGTGGCCGGGCGGACGCAGCATCTGGCCGCCTTGGCGCGGTCCATTGCTCAGCAGATCAGATTGCAGGTGGATGCCTCCCTTTGCGAGAAGGCGGCTCGGGTTTGCAAGGCGGATCTGGTCACCCACATGGTGAGAGAGTTCCCCTCTCTGCAGGGGACGATGGGGGGGCATTACGCCCGGCACGACGGGGAACCGGAGGAAGTCGCGGCCGCCATTGCCCAGCATTATTGGCCCCGGACCGCGGCCGATCCGATCCCCGCGACGCCGCTGGGGGCGGTGCTCAGCCTGGCGGATCGGCTCGACACCCTGGTCGGGTACTTCGGCGTCGGCTTGAAGCCGACCGGATCGGCCGATCCCTACAGCCTGCGCCGGCAGGCACAGGGTTTGATCCGGATCCTGATTGAGCCCCCGCGGGGCGTCTCGTTCGTGGGGCTGTCGATTGACAGACTCTCCGACGAGAGCATAGAATCATGGGGCCCTCGACTCGAAGTCAAGGCCGCCTCATTAAAGAGGGAGCTTCACGCCTTCCTGCGGGAGAGATTTGAGTGGCTCTGTTCTTTCGTCCATCGCATCGACCAGTGCTTGCTGGACGCGGTTCTGGCGGCCGACAGCGATGATCTATCCGGGGGCTGGGAGCGGCTCCAGATCCTGAAGCGGTTGTGGACCGGCGCCGAGGACGGCAGCCGCCGCATGCTGGAGCGGGCGGCGAAGGTTGCGGAGCGGACCGGGAGGATCGTCAACAGCGTCAAGGATTCGGGGTTGCCCCCCTCGGTCAACGCGGAGGCATTCAAGGAATCGGCGGAGAAGGAGCTGTGGGAGAGGTGGAGCCAGATCGCGCTTCAGGTGAAGCAGCAGCTGGAGCAGCGGCGGTACGAGGAGGCGACGAGGACGTACAGCGCCCTGTACCCCGCGGTGCACACCTTCTTCGAAAAGGTCTTCGTGATGGACGAGGACCTGGAGCTGCGGCGCAATCGGCTCGCCCTCTTGAAAGAGATTCATCAGTCGCTCGCCCGCAGCTTCGCCGACCTCTCCAAGCTTCCCCTGCCGGGCGCGCTGGAGAACTGAAGATGGCCCGATCCGTCTATTTCTTCGGCGCGGGGAAGGCGGACGGCTCCGGCCAGATGAAGGCGCTCCTGGGAGGGAAGGGGGCGAACCTGGCGGAGATGACCCGCATCGGGCTGCCGGTTCCCCCGGGCTTCACCATCACCACCGAAGTCTGCACCTACTACACCACACACCGGCGCGCCTATCCGAAGGAGCTCAAGCGGCAGGTGGAGGCAGGGATCCGCCGCCTGGGGTCCCTCACCGGGAAGGGATTCGGGGACAGACGCAATCCGCTTCTCGTCAGCGTCCGGTCAGGCGCCCGCGAGTCGATGCCCGGCATGATGGACACGATCCTCAACCTGGGGCTGAACGACCAGAGCGTGGAGGCGCTGGCCGAGCGGTCCGGGAATCCCCGTTTTGCGTGGGACAGCTACCGCCGGTTCATTCAGATGTACGGGGAGATCGTCATGGGGGTTCAGGCCAAGAGGGCGGACGCCCACGAGCCGTTCGAGGAGGTGCTGGCCCAGCTCAAGAAGCAGGTCGGCGTGGCCAAGGACACCGATCTCTCCGCGGGAAACTTGCGGGAGCTGGTCCGTCGGTACAAGGAGCTCATCCGCAAGAGCAAGGGGGAGGAGTTCCCGCAGGACCCGAACCGCCAGCTCTGGGGCGCGATCGGCGCCGTCTTCGCCTCCTGGAACAACGACCGGGCCGTCGTCTACCGGCGCAAGTACCAGATCCCGCACGATTGGGGGACCGCGGTCAACGTGCAGACGATGGTGTTCGGCAACCTGGGGAACACCAGCGGCACCGGGGTGGCCTTCACGCGGGATCCGGCCACCGGCCGGAAGGAGTTTTACGGCGAGTACCTGGTGAACGCCCAGGGGGAGGATGTGGTGGCGGGGATCCGCACCCCGCGGCCCATCGCGGACCTCAGGAAGGAGATGCCGAAGGCGCACGCGGAGCTCGAACGGATCCGGCGGATCCTGGAGAGGCACTTCAAGGAGATGCAGGATTTCGAGTTCACCATCGAGGATCGCCGCGTCACCATGCTGCAGACCCGATCGGCCAAGCGCACCGGCCTGGCGGCGGTGCGCATCGCCGTGGAGATGGTGGAGGAAAAGCTCATTGACTGGAAGCAGGCGCTCCTGCGCGTGCCGGCCGATTCCCTCGCCCACCTGCTGGCCCCGGTCTTTGACCGGCGGGACCGCCAGCGGGCGCAGGAGGACGGGCGGCTCCTCTGCAAGGGCCTTCCCGCCGGCCCCGGCGCGGCGAGCGGCCGGGTCGTCTTCAACGCCGACGATGCGGTGACGATGGCGCATCGGAAGGAGCGGCCGCTGCTGGTGCGGGTCGAGACCACGCCGGAGGACCTGCGGGGGATGATCGCCGCGGAGGGGATCCTGACGGCCCGCGGCGGGGTGAGCTCCCACGCAGCCCTGGTGGCCCGGCAGATGGGCAAGGTCTGCGTCTGCGGGGCGCAGGACCTGCATGTGGACTACGCGGCGCGGACGGTGCGGGTGAACGGCCAGGTCCTGCGCGAGGGCCAGGCGATCTCCATCGACGGCACCTCCGGCGAGGTGTTCGAGGGGGAGGTGAAGACCGCGCCCAGCGAGATCGTCCAGGTCCTCGTCGAGAAGAGCCTGGAGGGCAAGAGGAGCTTGACCTACCGGCAGTATGCATCGCTCATGCGCTGGGCGGATCGGGTTCGCCGGCTGAAGGTTCGCACCAACGCCGACCAGCCGGATCAGGCGGCCAACGCCCTGGCCTTCGGGGCGGAGGGGATTGGGTTATGTCGGACGGAACACATGTTTTTCGGCGGGACGCGCATCGACGCCTTCCGGGAGATGATCCTGGCCGAGACCCACGAGAATAGGGCGGCGGCCCTGGAGAAGCTGCGGCCGTACCAGCGGGAGGACTTTGCCCAGATCTTCCGGGTCATGAAGGGGCTGCCGGTCACGATCCGCACCCTGGACCCGCCGCTCCACGAGTTCCTTCCGCACGACAGCGAGGCGATCCAGGATCTGGCGGAGAAGCTGAGCCTTCCGCGGGAGAGGGTCGCCGCGCGCGTGGCGCAGCTCCACGAGGCCAATCCGATGCTCGGTCACCGCGGCTGCCGGCTGGGAATCGCCTATCCGGAGATCACCGAGATGCAGGCGAGGGCGATCTTCGAAGCGGCCGCTTTCGTTCAGAAGGAAGGGATTCCGGTCCGGCCGGAGATCATGATTCCTCTGGTCGGTTTCCCCAAGGAGCTGGCGCTCCAGCTGGAGATCGTCCACCGCGTGGCCCGCGAGGTGCAGGAGAAGACCGGCCAGAAGATCCGCTACCAGGTGGGGACGATGATCGAGATCCCGAGGGCGGCGCTGGTGGCGGGCGAGATTGCCGCGCAGGCGGAGTTCTTCAGCTTCGGGACGAACGATCTCACTCAGACCGTGCTCGGGATGAGTCGGGACGACAGCGGCTCCTTCCTTCCCGCCTACCTGGAGCAGGAGATTCTGCGCACCGACCCCTTTTCCTCCGTGGATCAGGCCGGCCTGGGACAGCTCATGCAGTGGGCGGTGGAGAGGGGCCGGAAGGCCCGCCCCGGGATCAAGCTGGGCATCTGCGGGGAGCACGGGGGCGACCCGGCCAGCGTGGAGTTCTGCCACCGGCTGGGTCTGGACTACGTGAGCTGCTCGCCGTTCCGGGTCCCGATCGCCCGGCTTGCCGCCGCCCAGGCCGTTCTGAAGGAGAAGCCATGAGTGATCCGCTGAAGCTGTACCTCAAGGACATCAAGGACATCCCGCTCCTCACGCCGGAGGAGGAGGTGAGCTTGGCGCGGAAGGTGCGCCGCGGGGATGCCGAGGCGCGCCGGAAGATGATCCAGTCGAACCTGCGGCTGGTGATCTCCATCGCCAAGCGGTACAACAACCTGGGGCTTCCCATCTCCGACCTTATAGAGGAAGGCAACCTCGGGCTCATGCGGGCGGTGGAGAAGTTCAACCCGGGGAAGGGATTTCGCTTTTCCACCTACGGCGCCTGGTGGATCAAGCAGTACGTCCTGCGCTCGATCGCCAACCAGGGCAAGACGATCCGCATCCCGGTCTACATGGTGGACATCATCTCCCGCTACCGGAAGGCGACGGAGCGGCTCACCCAGAAGCTGGGGAGGCGCCCGGTCTCGGGCGAGGTGGCGCACGCCATGAAGATGCCGGTCCGCAAGATCCGGGATATCGAGCGGATGACCCTGCAGCCGGCCTCACTGGACGCCCCGCTGGGCGAGGAGGGCACCACCGAGTACATTGACCTCATCGAGCAGAGTCAGGCGACCTCGGCGAAGGACGAGCTGGCCGGTTTCCTCGCCCACGAGCAGGTGGCGGATCTCTTGAGCCGCCTGACCGACCGGGAGCGGGATGTCCTGAGCTTCCGCTACGGGCTCAAGGACGGGATGACCTACACCCTGGGGGAGACCGCCAAGTATCTGGGGATCACGCGGGAGCGGGTCCGGCAGATCCAGAACGCGGCGGAGAAGAAGCTGCACGCCTTCCTTGCCACACAGGAGAAGCAGGGTGCGCAGTCATCTGCTTGACCTGAAGGGCTTCGTCCGGGACGTGCCGGATTTTCCCAAGAAGGGGATCGTTTTCAAGGACCTCACCCCCATCTGGAAGGACCCGGCCGCCTTCACAGCCATGGTGGATCAGCTCTCCGCCCCGTACCGATCCGCCCGCGTCGGGGTGATCGCCGGCATTGAGTCCAGGGGCCTCATCCTGGGAGCGGCGCTGGCGCATGCCCTGGGAACCGGCCTGGTTCCGATCCGCAAGCAAGGGAAACTGCCGTGGAGGACGGTCCAGGCCTCCTATTCGCTCGAGTACGGGCAGGCGACCACTGAGCTGCACGAGGATGCCTTCGAGGCGGGGACGCGGGTCCTCATCGTGGATGACCTCCTGGCGACGGGCGGGACCGCCGATGCGGCGGTTCAGCTGGTCCGCAAGCTGCGCGGCGAGATTGTAGGGCTGGCCTTTCTGGTGGAGCTGGCGTTCCTGAAGGGCCGAGAGCGGCTGGAGAAACTCGGGGTTGAGGTTCTCTCCCTCATCCGCTATGATGCCCCCTAGAGCGGAAGGGAGGGGAAGCGCGCCTGGGCCGATTCGAACGGCCGACCCTCTCCTTAGGAGTGAGATGCTCTATCCATCTGAGCTACAGGCGCGAGAAGATGCCCCTTTCTATTTTATCCGATGATTGATCTGCACACGCATAGTTTCCTCAGCGATGGGGCCCTGATCCCTTCGGAGCTGGTCCGCCGCGCCCGGGTGAAAGGGTACCGGGCGATCGCCATCACCGACCACGTGGATGCCTCCAACGTCGAATTCCTGGTGCCCCAGCTGGTGCACGTCTGCCAGCGGCTGAACGAGCACAGCGGCCTGGTCGTGGTGCCCGGGGTGGAGGTGACGCACGTTCCGCCGAGGGATCTGGCCGCGGTGGTCGCCTCCGCGCGATCCGCCGGGGCGCAGCTCGTGGTCGTTCACGGTGAGACCACGGTGGAGCCGGTGGCCCCCGGCACCAATCGGGCGGCCCTCGAGCTGGAGATTGACGTCCTGGCCCACCCGGGCCTCATCCGGCGGGAGGAGGCGAAGCTCGCCGCCCGGCGGGGGATTGCGCTGGAGCTTTCGGCCCGGCGGGGGCATTCTCTCTCCAACGGCCATGTGGCCCGGATTGCCCTGGAGACCGGCGCCCGGCTCGTCCTCAACACCGATGCCCACGAGCCAGGCGACCTCCTCACGCTCCAGGAGGCCCGGCAGGTCGTCCTGGGGGCCGGACTGGGGGCGCGGGATGTGGAGAGGATCTATGCGGATGCCGCCCGCTTGGTGGAACGGGTCTCCGGCCGGCGCCCCGGCAGACAAAAAGCTGACAGGGCCCGAAAAAAGGCTTGACAGGCCAGGAAGTTATGTCTTATGATTGCCCCAATTCAAGTCAGCCCTGGCGTTTCGCTGGTGGGGACTGGCCGAGGGGGAGAAGGAAGATTCAGAGAAGTTGAGAAGGGCCGGCTGTCACCCAAGCAGAAGCCGGGGCAACGGCGAATAGAAGGAAGTCGTTAGCTCCCCCGACTTTTCGCTGAGGTTTGCAAGCAAAGGGGAAGTTTGCAACTTTAGGTGAGTAAAGGGAGGGAGGGTTAAATTACGATGGGACGATTACTACTCGTAGGACTTCTGGCGTTTGCCGTGGCCCTGGCTGGGACCGCGTACGCCGAAGTGCAGAGCATCAAGGTCGGCGGGGACATCGACCTGAAGGCGATTTCCCACAACGACTATGACCTGAAGCTGAAGCAGAAGAATGAGCCGGGGACAACGGCTGGGACGACCCCGCTGGTCTCGAACGACGACAACGCCTCGTTCTTCCTCTCCACGGTACATCTCAATGTGGATGCGGATCTCACCGACAACGTCTCGACCCATGTCCGGCTGCTCAACCAGAGGGTCTGGGACGCCCACAGCACCACGAGTGACGACCAGATCGACCTCGATAACGCCTACGTGGTCCTCAAGGAATTCCTGTACTCTCCGCTCACCGTGATGGCCGGGCGCCAGGATCTGAACTATGGCACCGGATTCATCGTTGGGCCGGGGCTGCTGGCGGATCCCAACGGGATCTTCGCCGGCCTGGACACCCCCGCCATTCACGCGGGCGGTATCGGGCGGGAGCACAGCGCATACAACGCGTACGACGCGATCCGGCTGATCCTGGACTTCGCACCCTTGACGGTCGAGGGGTTGATCGCCAAGATCAACGAGACCGGTTCCGTGGACGATGATCAGAATCTGTACGGTGTCGTGGTGAACTACAAGCTGGACCGGTGGGACGCCGAGGTGGAGCCGTACTGGTTCTACAAGAGCGACGAGGCCGCCGCCATTCCGGTCAGCGACTCCCGCTTAACCGGAACAACGGCCCGCACGTACGACCATAACCGGGTTCATACCTATGGGCTCCGGCTGGCCGGCTCCCCGATCGAGAACCTGAGGGTCAACGCGGAGGGGGCCGCTCAGATGGGTGAGATGAAGGACCTGACCACATCGGTCAAGGAGCGCAAGCGGGAAGGCTGGGGGGCGACGGTGGATGCCCGCTACAACTGGGTCGCCGTTCCCTGGACTCCGCAGACAGGGATTGGTTGGGTTTTCTTCTCTGGAGAGGATCCGGCGCAGGAGTCGGGTGCCGCCGGCATCGCCCAGCTCGACGAGGGGGATACCTTCGACGCCTGGGATGTCATGTATCGGGGGTCGTTCACGACGTACATTCAGGACTTCTTCGCTGGAAACGACGGAGGAGGCCTGTACACCACGTTTGACGGCAACGACACCTCGGCGGGTACCAACCGGCACCTGCTGTACGGTGACATGGGGATCACCCCCATGGAGGATGTGAACCTCTGGGCCCGATGGACCCAGGCCTGGTTCGCCGAGGATCCCCGTCTTGCCCGCAGCAGCGAGGCCGGTGGGGAGTTGGATGTCAAGGCGACGTACGACTATACCGAGGACGTTCAGCTCGGGGTATGGGGGGGTTGGTTCTTCCCTGGACAGTACTACGACCAGAGGGCGTCCAACACCCGCGGCAACGACGTGGCCTGGACGGTCGGAGGAAGCGCCAACGTCAAGTTCTAAACGTCCCATCGCGTCGTAACCTGACGTGAACGATTCAAGAAGGCTCCCGCCAGGATCACTGGCGGGAGCCTTCGCTTTCAGGACTGCCCCGATCCTTTTCCTCCTCGTGGCCGCGGCCGGGTGCAGCGAGATCCAGGCCCCGACCGCCAAGGAAGTCCTCACGCACCCCCTGGGAACCGGGGCACCCTTTGTCCGCGGAACGACCAAAGCCGAGGTGCTCGACGATTGGGGGCCTCCGGACCACGTAATCGCGCAGGGCGTGGATGAGCTGGGCAACGTCCGGGAGGAATGGATCTACCACGGCCGCCTGCAGGCGCTGCCCATCGACTACGAATATGTCTCCCGGACCAAGCACCTCTTCTTTGAGGGAGAGAACCTCGTCCGCTGGACGACGGACGAGCCCGCCAAGTAATCCGCACGTGTGGCGATCCGCTGCTTTCTCCCGCCTGAGCTCTTAGCCCGGGGACCGGTCCAACTCTCAGGAAGCCAGGCGCATCATCTCCTGCGTGTCCTGCGGGTCCGCCGTGGTGAGGGGCTGGTCTGCCTGGACGGGGAGGGCCGGCAGGCCGAGGCCACGGTGGAGGAGACGAGGCGGGGGGTTCTGGAGCTTTCGCTCGCCGAGCCGACGCAGACCGCGCCGCCCCCGTGCGCGGTCACGCTGGCCGCCGCAGTTCCTGCCCAGGGCAAGCTCGAGACGATCGTGCATCAGGCGACCGAGCTGGGGGTTCGGACAGTCGTTCCACTCTGGACGGAGCGCTGCGTGGGCCGCTTCAATCCGGACCGCTTCGCCGGAAGGATGGCTCGGCTCCAGGCGATCGCCATCGAGGCCCTCAAGCAATCGGGAAACCCCTGGCTGCCGGCGATCCAGCCCCTGCGCCGATGGAAGGAGATGGTCGGGGAATTCCCGCAGCACGAGCGTCTCCTCATCGCCACGGTGGAGGGGCCCCACGAGGAGCTGCGTCCGCTGGTTCAGCCGCCTCCCCGCTCGGTCCTTCTCCTGATCGGCCCGGAGGGTGATTTTTCTCCGCGGGAGGCCGAACAGGCGGCCCGCGCGGGCGCCCGCCGGATCGCCCTGGGTCCTTCGGTTCTCCGATGCGAGACCGCCTGTGTGGCCGCCCTGGCCGTCCTCCAGCAGCTTCTGCGGGAGGGGCCTCCCGACGGGTAAAATTTCCCGCTGGCACCCTTGACAAATTGGCAACCCATATGCCACGCTTGAAGTGAGAAGGCTGCAAACGGTACCAGTGAAAAAGGCAAACCACCGGTAACGGTGGGGCGCAAAGCCGCAGGCCCGTGTCAGGAAGGCAAGGGGAGGGAGCGGGCGGCTGGGCTGCCAAGGGGACCGCGAAAGACGCCTGGAGGCTTCATCACTGGTAGCCTTCGGGCGTTTTTGTGTGGAGAAATGTGATCCGTTTAAAAAAGTCATGGAGGGAGTGCAATGCGAACTGAATCCAATGATCCGCAGACGAGCGCGAAGCAGATGCACCGGGTGGTCACGTTCCTGGATCGAAACCAGGTCGACTTCCTGGACAAGCTGGGCAAGGATGCCCTTTTCTCGACGGGCGTCAAGTTTCCCAGGACCAGGATCATCTCGGCGCTCATTGACCTGTTGAGGAAGGCCAACGTGAGCGGCGAGAGCCTGCGCACCGATCAGGATCTGGAGGAGCGCCTGCTGCAGAAGTTTGCTGGCGGCGGTTCCGAGGCCCGGCGGCTGGCGAACGAGCTCATGGAGGGGCAGAGCCGTGCGTCGTCCTCCGTTCGAGTACGGGGATAACTTTCCCGTTGCGACGGGGTCCTGGAACCCCGCGGTTCCGTGGAAGTTTCCCCATCACGAGATCCAGCTCCAACGGCGCTCCGCCTTAAGCGTGGCCCTCCCATGGGTCACGCTGGGGCTGGGGGTGACGCTGGGGATCCTGTGGATGAGCTGGCGTTTCGATGGAACGGCTCCGGCGCCGGGTTCGGCTCCGGAGGGCGCCGGTTCTGAGATCGGTCTGATGCGGCAGAAGCCCAGCCCGGTCCAGCCGCCCGCCAGCGGGGCAGTGCCGGGCAAGGCGGCGCCGCGGAGCCAGCCGGTACGGGCCAAAAGCCATTTGGCCTGAGGCGTCCGTTGCGCCTGGATACGCCGTACTACCCGATCCCGGCCTCCGGGCCGGAGGGGACTTTCGGAGCGATCACGGAGATCCTCCTCCGAACCCGCCTCAAGCTGCGCTGGGATGAGGAGCTGCAGCGCAACGATGAGGACGTCAACACCTACCTGGCGGGGCTGCTGACCTCCTACATCGATCCGGCGTACCTGGCGGCGGTCAGGGAGGTCCTCTCCAAATACGACGTGGACGTTCATCAGGCGGTCGGACGCGCGCAGGACCGCGTTCAGATCTACTGGATCTACAAGGTGAACGCCGACGACCTCCTGGTCTCGCTGGGGATCTTCCACCGGCTCTGGGAGAAGGCCAAGGGGGAGATGGGCCGACTTCAGCGGTACTACTCCTGCGCTTCGGAATACCAGAGGAGGATCTACGGGAAGCCCACCGCCGTCGGGGAAATCCAGACGAAGCTGTCGGACGGCCCGGAGCGGTACCTGACCCTCTTGGCGCAGGTCCGGAGCGACTATCTCCATTTCGTCGAACAGCTCGGTTCCGTCGAGATCGATGAGCTCTCCAGTCGGATCGAGCGGTTCGAGAGGGAGCTTCCGATCCGGGAGAAGCAGGATGAGATGCTGGATGCCTACTCCGCCTGCCTGCGGGAGCCGGCCAATCCGGATCTGCGCAGGCGGCTGACCGAAATCCTGGAGGAGCTCAAGAAACTCGACCCTGACTTCGCGCCAAAGCTTGTCTCATCCCGCCTGAAGGGGCTCTAACATTATTTTCTGCAACCCTTGACACTCTGAGAAGTTGCAGAGTATACTTAGATAAAATCCCACCCCGAGATCGTGGCAGAGAGCCCTTTCAATAGGATTAACTGGGTCGACGTCGTAGCCGTAATCCTTTTATTCAGAATGGGTTACATAGGGCTGCGGCTTGGGCTCGGAAGCGAGCTGGTGAAGCTGGCCGGTCTGGCTGTCGGGTTCTTCGCAGGATTCCGGTATTACCAGGGCGTGGGGGACCTTTTGTCCCGGAAGCTGCATCTGGGAGTGGAGTGGGGAGCCGCAATGGCCCTGGCGGCCTTGGTTGCCGCGGGGTACTGGGGTGCCACGTGGGCCCTGCGGACGCTCGAGCCCCTGGTTGAGGTCTCGTTCCATGAGCGCTTGAACCAGATCGGCGGCCTGCTGGGCGGGTTGCTGAGGGGTTTGCTGGTCAGCAGCGTGCTGCTGGTGGTCTTCCAGCAGCTGCCATCGGCGTACCTGCACGCCTCCATTGAGGAGCGTTCCTTGAGCGGGCGCGCCATCTCCCGGATGGCGCCGGCGGTTTACGACGGGGTTTCGGCATTTGCCGGGCGGCTGTTCGGGGCCTTTTCGGGGTCGGGATGATGGCGCAGGCGACAGCGCGGGAGATTCAGGATCGGCTGGACATCGTCGAGGTCATCGGCAGCACGGTGCCGCTCCGACGGGCAGGACAGAACTTCAAGGGGCTCTGCCCGTTCCACCCGGAGAAGACCCCGTCGTTTGTGATCTATCCGCAGAAGCAGTTCTTCATCTGCTACGGATGCGGGGCGGGAGGGGACCTGATCGCCTTCGTGATGAAGCACGAGCACCTCGAATTCCAGGAGGCCCTGGAGCTCTTGGCGCAGAAGGCCGGTCTGGAGGTCGCCCCCTCGGGACGGAGGGGATCGGGAAAGGAGCTCTCGGAGCTTTACCGCGCCCACGAGGTGGCGACCGGGCTGTACGAGCGCCTGCTGGAGGAATCCAGCGAAGCGGCGCCCGCGAGGGCCTAC
>CAYFHV010000020.1:0-16066 GCA_964343105.1 uncultured Planctomycetia bacterium
TCAACCCAAAGATCTGGCTGGGTGCCCTGCCTCGCTTGCTGCGGATCATCCGCGCTGAACGGCCGGACATCCTCCATGCCCACACCCGCGTCACCCAGGTTCTCTGCGGGATGGCCGGTGCGCTGACCGGCGTCCCCTACGTTTCAACGTGCCACGGGCTCTACCGCCTGCGGATCGGGCGCCGGCTGCTCCGGTGCTGGGGCAAGACGGTGATGGCGATCTCCGAGCCCTCGATGGATCGCCTGGTCAAGGGGTACCGGTTGGTTCCGCCCCATCAGGTGAAGCTGGTCTGGAACGGCGTGGACGTCGAGAACTTTCTGGTGCCGCCTCCGCCCGAAGAGGTCCGCCGGTTCCGGGAATGCCACGGTCTTTGGGGGGAGCCGGTCGTGGGCGCCATCGCCCGCCTCAGCCCGGTCAAGGGGCTGGATCTTCTCCTCAGGGCCGCGCGCGGCCTGCTCGGCGAGTTCCCCCGCCTGCAGGTGCTGCTCGTCGGGGATGGCCCGAGCCGTGAGGAGCTCGTGCGGCTGGCGTATGAGCTGGGTATCGCCGACCGGGTCATCCTCTCGCCGCCGGTAGAGGATACGCGGATCCCCCTGGCGGTGATGCAGCTCTTTGTCTCGCCATCGGATCGGGAGGGATTCGGGCTCTCCCTGGCGGAGGCGATGGTGGCGGGGGTTCCGGTGATCTCCTCCTGGGCGGGAGGTCCCGCCAAGATGATCGAGTCCGGCAGGAGCGGGCTCCTGATTCCTCCGCAGGACACGCAGGCCCTGGAGCAGGCGATCCGGTCTCTCCTGCGGGACGAGGGCACGAGAAGGCGGATGGCCGAGGCGGCTCGCCGACAGGCGCAGGAACGATTTGACCTGAGGCGAATGGTCCAAGAGGTGGAAGAGGTCTATGCCGGCGCCCTCTCGTAAGCGGATCCTGATCGTGGCGGTGAACTGGCTGGGGGACCTCCTCTTCATGACCCCGGCGATCCGGGCGATCCGCCGGGCGCACCGGGACAGCTTCATCGCCTGCCTGGTTCCTCCGCGGGGGCTCGATCTCCTGGAGGGCAATCCGAACCTGGATGAGGTGATCCCGCTGGAGGAGGTTCGCGGCCTGCCGAACCTTTTCCGCTGGGGGAGGATCATCCGCCGGCTGCGGGAGGGCCGGTTCGACGCCGCGTATCTCTTTCACCGCTCCCTCACCCGGGCGCTCTGGGTCCGGGCCGCCGGAATTCCGCACCGGGTCGGCTACCGGACCTGGAAGCGAGGATGGCTGCTCACCACGGCGGCCGACGCTCCTGCGCCCGATTCGATCCACAAGGCGGAATGGTTCCTGCGGATGCTGGAGGCGGATGGGATCCGGCGTGACGGCATGCAGTACGAGATCGGGATCCGCCAGGAGGACCGGGACGCGGCACAGCGCCTCCTGCGGGAGCTCGGGGTGGGAGAAGGCGAGCCGCTGGTCGCCCTGCACGCAGGCGCCAACTGGCGGCTCAAGCGGTGGCCGGCGGGAAACTTCGCCCGCCTGGCGGATGGCCTGAGGGACCGATTCCGCGCGCGCGTGCTCTTTGTCGGAGGGGAAGGGGATCAGGCTCTGGTTGAGGAGATCCGGGGCAGGATGCGCGGGCCGGCGCTTGCAGTTGCTGGCCGGACGAACTTTCGCGAGCTGGGGGCGCTTCTGGCGCACGCGCGGCTGCTCGTCTCCAACGATTCCGGGCCGTTGCACCTGGGCGTGGCCGTTCGCATTCCGGTGATTGGCTTGTTCGGGCCTACGAAGCCGGAGCTGACCGGTCCACCGGCTGGGCGGGGCACGGCGGTCCTCTTCGGCTCCATCGGCTGCCCTGTTCCTTGTTACCGTCTGCACTGCCCGGTGAACCTGTGCATGGCTCAGATCACCGTCGAGCAGGTGTTGGAAGCGGCCACTCCGATTCTGAGCGGTGAGCTGACCTCGGGACGTCAGGCCGCCCAGGGTTTTGTTCCGTGAAGCTTCTGATCATCAGTCTGAGTAACCTGGGCGATGCCCTCCTGACCTACCCGGCCATCGGAGCGCTGTGGCGGGCGCAGCCCTCCGCTGAGTTTCATGTGCTGGCTTCTCCCAGGACCCGGGAGCTGTTCGAGGCAGACCCGCGCGTGCACCGGGTCTGGATCTGGGAGAAACGGGCCTCTTTGATCCGCCAGGCCGGTTTGATCTTCCGTCTGGCGCGCGTCCGATTCGACTGGGTGGTGGACTTTCGGCATTCCCTGATTCCCTTTCTCATTCCGGCCGGGCGCCGGACGCCACTCTGGCGCGGGCAGGACCGATCCGGCGCGCACCGTGCAGAGAGGCACCTGGCGCTGGTCCGGTCGCTGGGGATCGGCGCGGGCGGGGATGCCGTTCGTCTGCCCTTCGGGCCCGAGGAGGAGGCGTGGGTTCAGGCGCAGCTGCAGCCGGGGCTGCGTCCCGTGGTGATGGTCCCCGGGGCCCGCAGTCACCTGAAGCGCTGGCCCGCCCCGCGCTTCGCCGAGGTGGCGGACCGGCTCATCCGCGAGATCCCCGCGCAGATCCTCCTCGTCGGCGAGGAATCGGAGCGGCCGATCGCGCAGGAGGTCGCTTCAGCGATGCGCGGGCGGGCCACGGATCTCGTCGGGCAGACCTCCCTGCGGCAGTTGGCGGCGCTTCTGGCCCGGACGGCGCTGGTCATCACGAACGACAGCGCGGGCCTGCACGCGGCGGACCTCATGGGGGTCCCGACGGTGGCGATCTTCGGCCCGACGGACGAGAGGAAGTACGGGCCGCGGGGCCCGCGCTCACGCGTGGCCCGTCTGCCCCTGATCTGCGCACCCTGCGAGCGAGCCCTCTGCCCGTACGGCCACGAGTGCATGCAGTGGCTCCCGGCCGAACCGGTGGTTCAAGCCGCCCTGGGAGCTCTCGCGGGTTGAAGGACAGCGTCCGCCGGCTTGACTTGCGAGTCGGGTCTATGGCATATTTGATGTAGCTACATTTGTAGCTACATAGGAGGGGGAAAACCCATGGTCCAGTTCGTGAACATTCGGGAGCTGAAGAACGGGTTATCGGAATTCATCCGGCGGACGAGGAAGGCGGATGTGGTGGTGACCTCCCGCGGGCGGCCCACCGCCATCCTCCACGGGATCCGCGAGGAAGAGCTGGAGGATTATCTGCTGGCTCATTCCAAGAAATTTCAGAGGAGCTTAAGCGCTTCCTACCGCGAATACCGCCGCAGGGGCGGGGCTTCGCTGAATTCCCTGATCGCCGAGACCGAGCGGGAACTTGCCCGCCTTCGCCGTTGAGTTCACTCCCGCCGCCCAGCGGGATCTGAGGCGGTTGGATCCGAGGGTTCGCCTCCAGCTTTTGAGGGCGGCGGGCGTCCTTGTCCAGGACCCTTTCCCCAGCGCAGGGGGAAGGATCAAGGTTTTGGTGGGGGTCGTGCCCCGGCACTTTCGGCTGAGGGTATCGGATTATCGAATCGTGTACCGAGTTGAAGAAGAAAGGAAGGTCGTTGTCGTCCGGATCGCCCATCGCCGTGAAGCCTACCGGTAGCCCGCGCATCCTTATCGTCCGTACCGACCGGATCGGGGACGTCGTCCTCTCGACGCCGGTGATCCGCTCCCTGCGGGAGGCGTTCCCGGATGGCTACCTGGGGATGATGGTCCGTCCCGAGAACCGTGAGCTGGTGGAGGGCCATCCGGATCTCGACGCCGTCCTCCTGTACGACAAGGAGGGGAGCGAGAAGGGCTGGATGGGGAGCTGTAGATTCGCCTCGGCCCTGAGGGCGCATCGGTTCGACACGGCCGTCATCCTCCACTCCACCAACCGGGTGATCCTTGTCACGTGGCTGGCGGGGATCCGGCGAAGGGTGGGGTACGCGCGCCGGCTGCCCTGGCTGCTCACCCATCGGTTGCCCTATGTGAAAAGGGAGGGCAACCGCCACGAGCTGGAGTATAATCTCGATCTCCTGCGGTTGATCGGCGTGGAGGGCACCCGGCGGGATCTCCTTGTCCCGATCCGGCCGGAGCAGGAGGCGAAGGTCGACGCCTTCCTCCGAGGACACGGGGTCGTCGGAGAGCTTCCCTTGATTGTCCTGCACCCGGGCGCGAGCTGCCCTTCCAAGCGCTGGCCGGCGGAGCGTTTCGCAGAGGTAGGGAACCTGCTCTCAACCCGGCACGGAGCCCGCGTGGTGGTGGTGACCGGCCCGGACGAGCCTTCCGCCGGCCGGGAGGTGGTCAGCCGCATGTGGACCCGGGCCACACCGGTGCTGGGTACGTTCGGGCTGGGCGAGCTGGCCTGCCTCCTGCGCCGGGCCCGGTGCCTCATCTCCAACGACAGCGGGCCGGTTCATCTGGCCTGTGCGGTGGGCACACCGGTGGTGACGATTTTCGGGCGATGGGGCGGGGGATTGAGCCCCACGCGCTGGGGCCCGACGGGGCCGCGCAGCTTGGCGCTTCATCAGGATGTGGGCTGCCGGCCCTGTCTTGCGCACCGCTGCCCGATCGGCTTCGTTTGCCTGCAGGCGGTGACGGTGGGCGAGGTGGTCGCTGCCGCGGAATGGGCGGGGGGACTCTGTGCGAGCTGACAAAGTGTGGTGCCTGTTGCTGGGTCTTGCGCTCGTGGCCGGCTGCGCGCGGGCCAGCATCCTGCCCGCTCTGTCCGGGGAGGCGCCCGGTAAGCCGCCGGTCTCCATCACCCCGCCGCTGACCAGCCTTCCGGTGGGCGAGGAGCTGGTCTATGAGGTTTCCTGGTGGGGGATTCCGGTCGGCACGGCCACGCTTCAGACCTCGAAGCCATCGGCCAAGGAGCGGAGGGATCTTCTTGAGCTGAATTTCCAGGCCCGATCCAACTGGTACCTTCAGGCCCTCTATCCGGTTCGGGTCCGGCTGACGAGCTGGGTGGATCCGAGCACCGCCGCGCCCCACCGATTCGAGTCGTATGTGAGACGGCACTGGCGGGAGCACGAAAGCATCATCACCTTCGATCGCTCCATGGCGACAGCCCTGCACGAGCTGCCCGAGGACAAGAAGGTGACCGTCGGCATCCAGCCCACCACGCAAGACGGCCTCAGCATGCTCTACTACGTTCGAACGATCCCCCTGGAGCTGGGCAAGACGGTGCCGCTGGAGATCTCCGCCGATGGGAAGAACTGGGCCCTGAAGGGCCAGGTGGTCCGGGCCCACATGCTCCGGGTCGGCCGGCTGGGCGAGCGCCCGGCGGTGGAGGGCCGGGTGGAGCTGGCCTATCCGGTTCCCTTCTTCCACGGAGCGCAGGCCCGCGTCTGGCTGAGCGCCGACGAGGATCGCATCCCGCTCCTGGCCAAGATCCGCTGCCGCATCGGGCCGGTGACCGTGGTGCTGGTCCGCCGCAGCGTCGTAGGAACGCGGATGGCGGATTGACGCGGATTCAGAGGACATGATAAGGTTGAGAAGCGATGGTTAAGTCGATAAAAGAGTACGCCCAGAGGACAGAAAAGGAGCGAGCGGCTGCGTTGAGGCGGTTGACCTATCGCCAGAGTGCCGCCCACTTGGAGCAGCTTCTGAGGTCCCGTCTGGTCTTCGAGCTTCATTTTTCCGACGACGACCGTCCCCTTGCCTTAAGCAAGCGCCGCCACCCAGACCGGTGAAGCCCCCCACCCTCGAAACGGCGTATGGGGTTTTTTTCGATTATCTCCACAGGAACCGGCAGCGTTACCTCGTCATCGGGGCCTTGGCCGTGGGCATGTTGGGGGAGGCCCGCCTGACGCGTGATCTTGACTTTCTCCTTTTTCTCGCGCCGGACACACTGGATCAGTTTCTTCGGGGCGCCAAGCGGCGCGGGCTGGCCCTGAATTTTGCAGCGGTGCGCCGGATGGTGGAGGAAACCGGGACTCTCCGGCTGTCTTACCGAGGGGTTCCGATTGATTGTTTGGTGGCCTCCACGCCCCTCGAGGAGCAGATGTGGCAACGGTCCAAGAAACTGCGGCTTTATGGACGGACAGCCCATTTTCCGTCCCCGGAGGACCTGATCTTGTTGAAGTTACTGCCTGGCCGGCCCAAGGATCTTTTGGATGCCGAGGGTGTTCTTCTCCGGCATAAAGGGAGGCTGGATCTCTCCTACTTGCGAAAGACAGCGCAGCGGATGGCCGATGAACTGCAGGATGCGAGGATTTGGCGTCGGCTTAAGCAGCTTCTTTCCGGCCTGCCTCTGTCCTCCATGCCGGGATTCCTCAAAGGGATGGGCGCCGGTGAGTTTCGCGAGAAGAGGGATCGATGGTGAAGGATGACAGACGACCTTGATTTGTCGACGGACGCGTGGTATCGTTGTAAATAGAGGACAAATGAAGAGCACGTTGTGGCGAGAGGAATTTGAGCGAGACTCCTGCGGGGTCGGCTTCGTGGCCGATGTCTCGGGGCGCCCCAGCCACCGGATCCTGCGGATGGCGATCCAGGGGGTTTGCTGCGTGACGCACCGCGGGGCGGTCTCGGCAGACGGCAAGTCCGGCGACGGGGCGGGGGTGTTGACGCAGATCCCCCGGAAGCTCTTTGCCCGCGAGCTGGCCCGGCTGGGCCACGGCAACGGCAAGGCCAACGTCCAGGATCTGGCGGTCGGCGTCTTCTTCTTCCCGCAGAGCCCGAGTGCCCGGCTCTCCGCGAAGGGGATCGCCGAGCGGATCGCGCGCGAACAAGGGCTGACCCTGTACGGCTGGCGGGAGGTGCCGGTCAACCCGGACGCGCTTGGAGAGCGGGCGCTGGCCACCATGCCGACGATCCAGCACCTGCTGGTCGGCCGGCCCGCGAAAATCCCGACTCCGGTGCCAGGCGCCAACCTAGGCACCAACCTGTCCCCGGTACCTGGCGCCGATTTCGAGCGGCACCTCTACTACACGCGGCGGCTCATCGAAAAGGCCTTTGCCCAGGCGCGCCTGGAGGAGTGCTACATCCCCTCCTTCTCCTCGCGGACGATCGTCTACAAGGGGCTCCTCGTCGCCCCGCAGCTCAACCACTTCTACGAGGATCTCACCGACCCGGCCTTCGAGACGGCCATCGCCCTCTTCCATCAGCGCTATTCCACCAACACCTTCCCCAACTGGATCCTGGCGCAGCCGTTCAGGTACCTCGGCCACAACGGGGAGATCAACACCCTCCTGGGCAACCGGAACTGGATGCGGGCGCGCGAGCCGGAGCTCAAGTCCCCGGTCTGGGGAGGCCGCATCCAGGACCTGGTTCCCGTGATCCAGGCGGGCGGATCCGACTCGGCCATGCTGGACAACGCGCTGGAGCTGCTGGTCTCGTCCGGCTATGGGCTGCTCCATGCGATGACGATCCTGGTTCCCGAGGCGTGGCAGAACATGCCGGGCATGGACCAGAAGACGAAGGCCTTCTTTGAATTCCAGGCGTGCCTGTCCGAGCCCTGGGACGGCCCGGCGGCGCTCGCCATCACCGACGGAGTGATCGCGGCGGCGGCCCTCGACCGGAACGGCCTGCGGCCGGCGCGGTACAAGATCACGCGGGACGGGCTGGTGGTCCTCGGATCGGAGGTCGGGATCGTGGATCTCGACGAGGCGCAGGTGATCGAGTCGGGCCGGCTGGGGCCCGGCCAGATGCTGGCGGTGGATACCGCGCGCAAGCGCGTGTTGCAGAACGACCAGATCAAGCAGGAGCTGGCCGAGCGCAAGCCGTACGCCGCCTGGGTTCATTCCAACATGCTCCGGCCGGATCTCCTGAAGCTCAACGAGGGCAAGCCCCCGGTGACGGCGCCGGATGCCGCAGCCGCGCCAGGCGCCGAGGCGGAGCTTCTGAGGCGCCTGAGGGCCGTCGGCCTCACCCAGGAGGATCTGCAGTTCATCGTCAAGGCGATGGCCGAGACCGGCAAGGAGCCGGTGGGCTCTATGGGGGATGACACCCCGCTGGCCATCCTCTCCACCCATCCGCGGATCCTGGCCACCTACTTCAAGCAGCTCTTCGCGCAGGTGACCAACCCGGCCATCGACCCGCTGCGGGAGAGGCTCGTCATGTCGCTCAATACCGCCCTCGGCGCGCGCGGCTCCCTGCTGGAGGAGAGCCCCGAGCACGCCCGGTGGATCAAGTTCGGCTCGCCGGTCCTCTCGGAGCCGGAGCTCGCCTGGATCGAGGGGCTCCGCGACCCGGCCTTCCGATCGATCCGGATCCCAATCCTCTTTCCGGTTTCGGACGGGCCGGCGGGATTGGAGAAGGCGCTGGGGCGGTTGTGTGAAACGGCGGCCGCCGCGGTGGACGCCGGGCACACGATCCTCATCCTCACCGACCGCGGGATGAACGCCGAACAGGCGGCGATGCCGTTGCAGATGGCGGTGGGGGCGGTGCACCACAACCTCATCCGGCGCGGCAAGCGGATGAGGGCCTCCCTGGTCTGCGAGACCGCGCAGGTGTGGGACATCCACCATTACGCGCTGGCGATCGGGTACGGTGCCGCGGCCATCCATCCTTACGGCGCGCTGCAGGCGATCGCCTGGGCGCACGCCAAGGGCACGATCAAGGGGGTGACGCTGGAGCAGGCCTGGGCGAACTACGAGAAATCGGTCGAGGATGGGATCCTCAAGATCATGTCCAAGATGGGAATCTCCTGCGTCTCGAGCTACCGGGGGGCGCAGATCTTCGAGGCGATCGGCTTGGGAAACGAACTGATCGAGGCCTGCTTCACCGGCACCGTCTCCCGGATCGGCGGGATCGGCTTCGAGCTGCTCGCCAGGGACGTCCTGGCGCTGCATGCCTCGGCATGGGGACTGTCCCCGCAGGGGACTGTCCCCGTTTCTGAGGAGGCAGCTCCCACGCTCGAGCCGGGCGGCTTCTACCGATTCCGGAGGGACGGGGAGAGCCACGCCTTTAATCCCGTGGTGCTGGATGCCCTGCACACGGCGGTTCACTCCGGCGAATGGTCCGACTATGAGAAGTACGCTCAGGCCGTCAACGGGCGGGAGCCGATCTGCCTGAGGGACCTGTTGGATTTCAAATCGGACCGCGCTCCGATCCCGGTCGATCAGGTGGAGCCGATGGAGCCGATCCGCCGGCGCTTCTGCACCGCTGGGATGTCTCACGGGGCCCTCTCGCGCGAAACCCACGAGTGCCTGGCCATCGCCCTGAACCGCATCGGAGGCAAATCCAACTCCGGCGAGGGGGGCGAGGATCCGGTCCGATTCAAGCCGCTGCCCAACGGCGACTCCGCCAACAGCGCCATCAAGCAGGTGGCCTCGGGCCGGTTCGGCGTCACCCCCGCGTATCTTTCCTCGGCGCGGGAGCTGGAGATCAAGATCGCACAGGGATCCAAGCCGGGCGAGGGGGGCCAGCTCCCCGGACACAAGGTCTCGGAGGAGATTGCCAGGATCCGCCACTCCATTCCCGGCGTCACCTTGATCTCCCCGCCGCCGCATCACGACATCTACTCGATCGAGGACCTGGCGCAGCTCATCTATGACCTTAAGGCGTCCAACGCCCAGGCGGAGGTCTGCGTCAAGCTCGTGGCCGAGGCCGGGGTGGGGACGATCGCCGCCGGGGTGGCCAAGGGCTACGCCGACGTCGTCCACATCGCCGGGCACGACGGCGGAACCGGGGCAAGCCCCCTCTCTTCCATCAAGAACGCCGGCGCCCCCTGGGAGATGGGGGTGGCGGAGACCCAGCAGGTGCTCGTGATGAACGACCTGCGCGGCCGGATCGCGGTCCGCACCGACGGGGGGATGAAGACCGGGCGGGACCTGGTGATGGCGGCTCTTTTGGGCGCCGAGTCGTTCAACTTCGGGACCGCCGCCCTCGTGGCGGCCGGCTGCTGCATGGTGCGGCAGTGCCACCTCAACACCTGCCCGGTCGGCGTGGCGACGCAGGATCCGAAGCTGCGCGCCAAGTTCAAGAGCCCGCCGGACTTCGTGGTGAACTTCTTCACCTTCGTGGCGGAGGAGGTGCGCCGGATCCTGGCGCAGCTCGGGTACCGCTCGCTGGACGAGGTGATCGGCCGGGTGGATCTCCTGGCCGTCAGGCCGAAGGCCAAGGAGAACCCCAAGTGGGCGACGATCGACTGGTCCCCGCTTCTGGCCGACCCGGATCCCAGCCGGCAACGCCCGCGGCGCCGGATCGTCTCCCGCAACGACCGGGAGGGGGACACGCCGCTTGATGAAGAGATCCTGGCCGAGGCGCGGCCCGCCCTCGAGGGCAGGGCGCGGGTCACACTCCGCTATCCGGTGAAGAACCACCAGCGTTCCGTCGGGACGCGGCTGTCGCACGAGATCGCCCTGCGCTACGGCGACCAGGGGCTTCCCGCCGGCGCCTCGATCGAGGTGCAGCTTTCCGGATCGGCGGGGCAGTCCTTCGGCGCTTTTCTCATCTCCGGGGTGCGCCTCGTCCTCACCGGCGACGCCAACGACTACGTGGGCAAGGGGATGCACGGCGGGGAAATCGGAATCCGCCCGAATCCGAAGATCCCGGCCCATTCCGAGGAGCTTGTGCTGGCGGGCAACACCGTCCTCTACGGCGCCACGGGCGGAACCCTCTGCGTGGCCGGCCGGGCCGGCGAGCGGTTCTGCGTGCGCAACTCCGGCGCCCGCGCGGTGGTCGAGGGGCTGGGGGATCACGGCTGCGAGTACATGACCGGCGGCCTCGTGGTCGTCCTGGGCCCCACCGGCCGGAACTTCGGCGCCGGGATGACCGGCGGGGAAGCCTTCGTTCTCGATCCCGAGGAGCTCTTCCCCAAACAGCTCAACCCGGCCCTCGTCGAGCTCCACCGGGTGGAGGATCCGGAGGACCAGAACCTGCTCAAATCCATGCTGGTGCGGCACCGGGAGCTCACCGGAAGCCGTCGGGCCGAGGAGCTCTTGTCCGACTGGGGAAACGCTCTGCCCCTCTTCTGGAAGGTCTCTCCGAAGAAGGAAGTGGTCCAGCTCGAGGCCGCCGCCGGCGCCCCCCAGGCCAAGGCCGCGCCCGCCGCCCCGCCGCGTTAGAGGGACAGAACCTCCTCCGCTCCGGCATGGGAGATCGCCGCCGACACCGACACGCTCGGCGGGAACCTCTAAACGGCAGTTACTCCACGCGCCGGTCTTTGACCCAGCGGTTGCCGCCCCGGCGCTTCACCCACTCCTTGATGGGCCTAGCCAACCTAGCCTGTGCTATACTCATTTTGGTGATGAAGATGGCCAAGCGGCTGACGGTGACAAATCTGCCTGTCATTTACCTGAAGGAAGGGGATAGCTTCATCTGCTATACCCCTGCCTTTGACCTTGCGGCGCACGGCGATTCCTTTCGGGATGCCGAGGAGTCTTTTGCCAAGACCCTAAGGCTCTTCGTTCAGGAGGTCACCAAGAAGGGCACCTGGAAGGAAGTGTTGAGGGAGTACGGCTGGGAGAAAATCCGTCAAGGGTGGTGTCCGCCGAGGGTGATCGGCCAAGAGAGCATGACCGTAGAGCTTCCCATCGCCGTTTAGCCGGTGCCAGCCCTCCGTCCCGTCCACTACAGAAGATTCGAGCGGTTTCTTCGGGAAGTCGGCTGCGAGCTGGTCCGCCAGGAAGGTGACCACCGGGTGTGGATGCGCCACGACCTGATTCGGCCCATCATTGTGCGTGCTAAGAGAGACCTGCCTGTGTTCGAGATCAAGAGCAACTTGCGAACTCCAGATCAGCACACAAGAGTATCTCGGCATCATCGAGAGCCTCTAGGACGCAAACCTCTTCCGGGCTGTCCCGAGTTACTCCACGCGGCGGTCTTTGACCCAGCGATTGCCGCCGCGGCGCTTCACCCACTCCTTGAGCTCCGCGCCGATCTGGGCGACCTCGGCCACGTGCCGGAGCGGGCGCTGCTCGTTGGTCACGACGGCGACCGAGACGGTCAGCAGGGGAAAGCGGCGGGTCTTTCCGTCCCGGTCCTTCGCCTCGATGAAGCCCCGTTTCCGGTCCGGTTCGTCGTAGAAGGAGGGCGTTGTCCGGGCGACCTCCTGGGTGATCCGGTTGCAGATCCTCTCGACACAGTACGGCTCGGTGAGCAGAACGAAGTCGTCCCCGCCGATGTGCCCCATGAAATCCTCCGGCGTCCCGAAATCCCGCATGGCCAGCAGCAGGATGCGGGCCGTGGCCTTGATCAGATCGTCTCCCCGCTCAAAGCCGTAGGTGTCGTTGAACGCCTTGAACTGGTCGAGGTCCACGTAGCAGACCGCCAGGGGAGTTCCCTTCGCCAGCCGGGCCTGGAGCTCCTCGAGGATGGAGGCGTTGCCCGGCAGCTTGGTGAGCGGATTGGCGTCCAGCGCCCGGGCGGTCCGGCGCAGCACCATCCGGACGCGGGCCAGGAGCTCCGCCGGATCGAAGGGCTTGGTCAGGTAATCGTCGGCGCCGGCCTCGATCCCCTCCACCTTGTCGATCACTTCCCCCTTTGAGGTCAGCATGATGATCGGTAGATGCTGCAGGAGGATGTCCTTCTTCAGGGCCTGGCAGACGTGCGGGCCGTCCACCCCGGGCATCTTGAAATCGAGCAAGATGAGCTGAGGATTGACCTTCTCCACCTGCGGGAGAACCTCGGAGCCGTCAGCCGCTTCAAAGACCTGGTATCCCTCCGACTCCAGCGTTAGACGCAGGATGTCCCGGATGTCCGGCTCGTCGTCCACGACCAGGATCCGCTCCTTGGCCATCTCAAGCTCTCTTCAAGGCGTGCTTCACCGTCGCCAGCAGATCCTCCGGCTCAAACGGCTTTGAGATCCAGGTCGCCACGCGCAGCTCCCGGAAGCGGTCCTGCAGCTCCTGGATGACCTGGGTGGCGGTGAGCACCACGATCGGAAGGGAGGCCGTCGAGGGCTCGGCCCGGATCCGGCGGATCACCTCCAGGCCGTCGAGCACCGGCATCTTGATGTCCAGGATGACCGCATCCGGCCGCTGACGGGCTATTTCCTCCAGCGCCTGCTGGCCGTCGTAAGCGGCGCGGGTGCGGAATCCTTCCGCGGCGAGCAGATCGCAGATAATCTCGACGATGTCCTTCTCATCATCCACCACGAGGATCAGGGGGCCGGCCATGGGTCAGGGTTTCTGCGCCGGCTGCGGGGCGGGCTGCCAGGGCAGGGTGAAGGTGAAGGTGGAGCCCTTGCCGAGCTCGGAGCGGACGCCGATCTGCCCGCCGTGCGCTTCGATGATTCTCTTGACGAGGACCAGGCCGAGCCCGGTCCCCTTCCGCTCCCGGTTGACCGGGTTGTCCGCCCGGAAGAACTCGGTGAAGAGATGGCCCAGGTCCTCCTTGGACATCCCGTAGCCGGTGTCGCTCACCTCGACCTGGAGCATGGAGTCGGCCGGAGTCACGGCGATGGAGATGGTTCCGTTCTGCGGCGTGAACCGGATGGCGTTGGAGAGCAGGTTGATCAGCACCCGCTGGAGCTGGCTCTCATCCGCCTGCAGGGGAGGCAGCCGGGTCGGGAGCTTCACCTTGACGTTGAGCTCCTTCTCCTTGAGCTGCGGGCCGACCAGGTCCACCACCGTTTCCACGATTCGGGGCAGCTCCACCGAGTGCACGTTCATCCCCACCCTTCCGGACTCGATGCGGGCGATGTCCAGGAGATCCGAGATGAGGTTGGTCAGGTAATCGGTGTGGCGGTTGATCTTCTCCAGCCGCTCGGTCTGTTCCTTGGTGACGGCCCCCAGCTTGCCGCCGCGGACCAGGGCGGTGTATCCCTTGATGGAGGTCAGCGGGGTCCGCAGCTCGTGGGAGACCGCGGAGACGAAGTCGGACTTCATCTTGTTCAGGCGCACCAGCTCCTCGTTCGCCTTGGCGAGCTCCTGGGTCCGGATCTTCACCCGCTCTTCCAGCTCGTCGTGCGAGCGCTTCAGCGCCTCGTACAGGCGAAGGTTCTCGATCGCCACCCCCACTTCGCTGACGAGGATCGACATGAGCTCCACGTCGCCCGAATCGAGCCTGGGGTAGGGGGGATTGGTGCCCACCAGGAGGAATCCCTGGACCCGTCCCTCCAGGGTGAGGGGGACCACGCCAAAGGAGCGCGCTCCCACCCCCTGGCCCAGGGTGCGGACCGTCTCCGCAGGGACGCTGGCCGGCTGGACCGTCACCGAATCCTTCTGAGGATCGATCTCCTCGACGAAGAGGGGCTCGCCCGGTCCATAGATGGGGAAGCGCAGGTCCTCTGCGAACTGCGTGAGGTTGAGCTGCTTGAGCTCCTCCGGCGCGAATCCGGCCTGGGCAACCACGGGGAGAACCTCCTCGCCCTGGGGGCCGACCAGCAGGAGGGCCTTTTCGAATCCGAGGGAGGTGACCAGGGCCTCCGCCGTGAGCTGGCACAGCTCCCCCACCGACCGCACGGAGAGGATCCTCTTCGAGAGCCCGTGCAGCGCGTACAGGCCGGAGAGCTTCTTGTCCAGCGCCTCCTGGGTCCGGGTGAGCTGCAGGTCGGTCTGGACGATGATCTTCGTGTTCTGGTCCAGCTCCTCGCAGATCCGGTTGATCCGGTCCATCTCCTTCTCGTATCCGGACATCTGCCGGCGCATCGTCTCCAGGGCGCTCAGGAGCGACACCCCGATGAGCCCCATGAAGGCGCCGTACGCCACGCGAAGGACCATCGAGCTGGACAGCGCAATGAGGAGCAGCAGAAGGAAGCTGGCCGCCACCGAGAGCTTCATGCTCAGCGGCATCGTCCCATCCCCGCAGAGGCAAGGGCTCTGAGGCTGGCTCTTAGTTGGCGGCGACGGCGCATACGACCAGCGTCTCGTTGTGGAAGTAGCTCAAGCCCCGGAAGCCGGCGGCGCTGAGCGGGGCCTGCTCGCCGTAATCGTAGAAGCCGACGAGCGGGACGTTCTTCCCCAGGACCTGCTGGATGGTGGAGATCTCCTCGCCGGCCCGGTGACCGAACAGGCGCATGCGGGAGCAGGAGCTGAAGACCAGCGCGAAGCTGGCCGGGCGCGGCGCAATCCCGAGGACCGCCTGCTCTGCCGCCCTCCGCGCCGCCTCGAGGGCCTTCTCCTTGGATCCCATCATCAGGCGGACCTCGCTTCCCTCCGAGATCTCCCCGGCATAGACGAGGGATCCTGCGGGATCCATCCGCAGCACGTTGCGCAGGAGGTACTCCTCCTCTCCCGGGATCGGCATCCCCAGCGGATAGACGATGGACATGTCCGCGAGCGCCTCGCCCCGCAGGGCCTCGGCCGCCTTGCCGAAATACATCTCGTAGAGGTTCACCGCCGAGTGGCCATCCAACTCCTGGACGATGTTGTCCAGCGCCCGCGTGACCCGCCGGGGCCTGCCCAGGGGCTGCCAGCCGTGCCGGGCGCCCACTCCGAGGGCGATCGGCCCGGTGAGGAGCACACAGGGCACCGCGTTCTCATGGGTCTTGCCGTCGAAGTATTGCCAGGTCCGGTGAAATGCGAAGTCATCGGCCGCGGAGCCCCCGACGATCGGGAAGCTCAGACCCAGAACATCCTGCACCCCCCGGATGACCTCCGCGACATTCCCGCTCAGGCCGTCGGGGAACATGACCAGCCCGTGCGGGTTGGCGAGCCGGGCCTGGACCGCCTGGGTGGCCGCCTCCCGGCCGGCCTGCCGGGGATTGTCGCTGATGCCCATCCCGAGGCCGGTGGCAATGCGCAGGGTGTCGGACCGGATCGTCATGACGGCCACGGACCGGCGCGAGGGACCCTCGCCGAGGATCTCCCCCGCCGTCGAGCAGCCGAGGAGCGGGGCCCGGTTCGTGACCGAAGCGACGCCCTCCAGCAGCGTGTCCTGATCAAAACGGGTGGAGCCGAAGACCAGAACCAGGTCCGGATGGTCTTGGCCTGTCCTCTCAAGGGACTCGCGGGCTGCCTCCTGCCCCGCCCGGAAGGAGTCCGACTGCCGGCTGCTCCCGACACCGACCCAGGTCGCCATCACCCTCCTATTTGAAATGGGGACGAGAGGATTTAGCGCCCTCCGCTCCCCTTCGCTTCGCTCAGGGTCGCTCCGGGTCGGCCATCCGCCGCTCCCGAGGATGGCAACGGCTCCTGTTCGTCGCCGTTGCCTGGACGGGCCGCTTTCGCGGCCGGTCGCGGCTCCTCTTCAAATCTCTCGTCCCTGCCCTATGAGTTCAATGGGGACGAGAGGATTTGAACCTCCAAGCCTTGCGGCACATGCCCCTCAAGCAT
>CAYFHV010000021.1:0-1612 GCA_964343105.1 uncultured Planctomycetia bacterium
GACCGCATCGGTCCCGGCGTCTCCTCCGACTCGCCGGCCAGCTTCACGTACCCGCCAAACGGCAGAAGGCTCAAGGCGTACTCCGTCCCCCGGTGGGTCCAGGTCACCAGCCGAGGGCCGAACCCGAAGGAGAAGCGCTCCACCTTGACCCCGATCCGCCGGGCCATGGCGAAATGGCCCCACTCGTGGACCAGGATGATGAGGCTCAAGGTGACCAGAAACGCCAGCCAGGAGGTCATGGCTGTTCCACCCCCGGTACGTCGTACCTGGCACCCCTTCGGTACGTCGTACCTGGCACCCCTTCGGTACGTCGTACCGATTGGGGTAGCGATTGCGTCACCTGCTCGCGGGCCCAGGCGTCCGCCTGGAGGATCTCCTCCAGGCCGGGCTGCGCCACCGCCCGATGGCGGCTCAGCAGCTTCTCGAGAATCACGGGGATCTGCGGAAAGGGGAGCGCATCGTCGAGAAAGGCCGCCACGCACACCTCGTTGGCGGCGTTGAGCACCGCCGGCATCGTTCCGCCGGCGCGCGCGGCCGCGGTGCCGAAACCCAGGCAGGGGAACTTGGCCCGGTCCGGCGCCTCAAAGGTGAGCTGCCTCAAGGCCACCAGGTCCAGGCCGGGCAGCGAGCAGGCCAGCCGCTCCGGATAGGTGAGCGCATACTGGATCGGGATCCGCATGTCGGTCACCGCCAGCTGGGCGAGCCACGATCCGTCGATGAACTCGACCATCGAATGGACGATCGCCTCCGGATGCACCACGACCTCGATCCTCTCCACCGGCACGTCGAAGAGCCACCGGGCCTCGATGACCTCCAGGGCCTTGTTCATCATCGTGGCGGAGTCCACCGTGATCTTCGGCCCCATCCTCCAGCGCGGATGGTTCATGATCTCCTGCTTGCTCAGCGAGGGGAACCGCCCGATCGGGACATCCTTGAGCGGCCCCCCGGAGGTGGTCAGATGGATCCTGCGGATCTGAGATTCGGCATGCCCCTGCAGGCACTGGAAGATCGCCGAGTGCTCGCTGTCGATGGGGATGAGGCGCGCCCCGTGCGATCGGGCAAGGCGGGTCACCAGCTCCCCCGCCATGACGAGCGTCTCCTTGTTGGCCAGGCCGATCGACCGGCCGCGCGAGATCGCCTCCAGCGCGGGCCGCAAGGCCGCGGCACCTGTGATGGCCACCACCACCAGGTCCACCCCGTCCAGCCCGGCCAGGCGGGCGACCCCGTCATCCCCTGAAAGGATCTCTGTCCCGGTGCCGTCAAGCCGGGCCCGGAGCTGGTCGAGCTGCCCCGGATCCTGGAGGGCGACCGCCCTCGGGCGGAAGGCCCGCGCCTGCTCCGCCAGGAGGTCGGCCCTGCGTCCCGCGGCCAGGCCCACAACCTCAAACCGGTCCCGGTGCTCCTCCACCACCTTGAGGGTGTTCACCCCGATGGAGCCGGTCGAACCCAAGAGGACGATCCGCTTCATCCCACCACTCCTTTGGAAGGGGGGGCGTGTTGGGGCGTGCCGAGGAGACGGACGATCCCCCCGTGGGAAACTCCCCCCAACGAGACCGATTGTCTTTGCCGGATTGGGGAGCCCCGAGGGGAAAACCGCGGCGGGGGTTTCCCC
>CAYFHV010000021.1:1622-16037 GCA_964343105.1 uncultured Planctomycetia bacterium
GATGGAGCCGGTGGAACCCAGCACGACGATCCGTTTCATCCGCCCACCCAGAATTTCTGAATGTAAAAATAGCAGATGGGGGAGGTGAAGAGCAAACTGTCCAGGACATCGAGCACCCCGCCCAGCCCGGGCAGGAGAACGCCTGAATCCTTCACCTGGCAGTCTCTCTTCACGAGCGATTCGGAGAGATCCCCGAGCTGACCCAGGACCCCCAGCAGCCCGCCGAGGATCAACAGGCTTTTCAGCTCCACCGCCGGAAAGACCGATCGGAAGGCGGCCGCCACCCCGACGCTGAAGGCGAGTCCCCCCAGCGTTCCCTCCCACGTCTTGGATGGGCTGATCCGCGGGATCAGGGTGTGCCGGCCGATCGCCGATCCCACCGCGTAGGCCCCGATGTCCCCGCCTTTGGTAACCAGCAGGAGATACGCCACCAGCCACTCCCCGCCCGGCAACCCGGGCCCCTCCAGGAACCGCAGGCGGACCAGGAAGCTGAAGCACCAGGAGACGTAGAAGATCCCGAAGAGCGCGGTGGAGACCCCGACAATCGCCTGGGAGCTGTCCCTCCGGCGGAGCTGGAGGACGAAGAGCGTCAGGAACGCCACCAGCACGAAGAAGAGCTCCCAGCCCTTGGTCGGCTCGAATCGCCATTGAATCGAAAGGGGAATGAGCAGCCCGATGGCGAGCCCGATCCAGCGCTCGATCACGATCCCCTTGCGCTCGACCATCGCGAAGAACTCGTTGAGGGCCAGGCCGGTGAAGGCGGTCGCCACGAGGCCGAAGAGCCAGAGGGGCCCGGCGAAGAGGACCCACGCCACCAGGAGGATGAGGAGGGAGCCGGTGAG
This sequence comes from uncultured Planctomycetia bacterium, assembly GCA_964343105.1. Lineage (GTDB taxonomy): Bacteria > Omnitrophota > Gorgyraeia > 1-14-0-20-64-10 > 1-14-0-20-64-10 > CAYFHV01. The sequence continues at coordinate 2,465 of CAYFHV010000021.1, forward strand.
GATGCGCTGGAGGAGGTTCACGCCCCGAAGCGCCGCTCCCTTTGCTGGAACTCCGCGACCGCCCGGAGCAGGTCGGCCTTCCCGAAATCCGGCCACAGCTTCGGGGTGAGGTACAGCTCGGCGTAGGAGATCTGCCAGAGCAGGAAATTCGATAGGCGCTGCTCGCCGCTCGTCCGGATGAGGAGGTCCGGGTCCGGCTGGCCCTGCGTGTACAGGAAGTGGCTGAAGGTCTCCTCGTCGACGGAGCTCAGCTTGAGGCGGCCGGACTTGACCTGGTGGGCAATCTGTTTCACCGCCTGAACGATCTCCGCCCGCCCCCCGTAGTTGAGGGCGAGGTTTAAGACCATCCGCTGATTCTGCGCCGTCTCCTCCATCACGCGCCGGAGCTGGCTGCCCACCGCGGCCGGCAGACCCTCCAGATCCCCCAGGACATTCAGCCGAATCTCATGGCGCATGAGGTTGGCCAGCTCGCGCCGGAGGTACTCCTTCAAAAGCGCCATCAGGGTGGACACCTCGGAGTCCGACCGCTTCCAGTTCTCCACGGAGAAGGCGTAGAGGGTCAGCACCTTGATCCCCAGCTCGCGCGCCGCCTCGACCACCGACCGGACCGCCTTGATCCCCGCCCGATGGCCCATGACGCGCGGCAGACCCCGGGAGCGGGCCCACCGCCCGTTGCCGTCCATGATGATCGCGACGTGGCGGGGGAGGTTGTCCATGGAAGGGGGATTTGGAAAGGGGTGCGGGCCGCTGTTCAGCCCGATGAGTCGGAGCCCTGGTGGGGCATCTGCCGGAGCCGCTCGGTCAATGCCCGGTTCTTCGCCTGCTCCTGGAGCAGCGCCTCGTTGAGCTGCTTGCCGAGGCTCCGGGATTGGGCGTAGCGGCTCTCGGCCCAGCGCAGCTTCTCTTGCAGATCGCGGTTGGCCCGGTCGAGCTCACCCACCTGCCGGCGCAGCTGCTGCTGCTGCCGCTCTGAATCGGTCCGTTTCGCCGAGGAACCGAAGGCCACCGCCAGCGCCGTCATCGTGACCAGCGTGAGGGAGGTCGTGACGCCGCGGTATCGGTCCTCTATTTGTACATCTCCAGGGACCGGGCCTTCTCCACCACGTCCGGCTCTCCGGTCCTCTCAGCCTGGCGGAGGAGATCCCGCTCCCGCTTCGTCAGCTCCTTCGGCAGGATCACGATCTCCACCCGCCGGTTCTTCTGGCGGCCGGCCGGCTCATCGTTGGAGGTCAGGGGGTGGTACTCGCCGTATCCGGAGGCCACCATCTGGCGGGGATTGACCCCTCCCTCTTCCAGGAAGTGGAGGACGCTCGTGGCCCGGGCCGTGGAGAGTTCCCAGTTGGATTTCCATCCGGAATGCTTGATCGGTTCGTTGTCCGTGTGCCCCTCGATCCCGATGTCGCGGTCGGCGACCTTTTCCTGGATCACCGAGGCCACCTTGGACAGACTGCCTGTGGCCTCCTCCCGCAGCTTCGCCTTGCCGGAGTCGAAGAGCACCTCCGCCATGAAGGTCAGCACCAGGCCCCGCTCCGCCATCTCCAATCGCACCTGTTTGTCGGCGATCTCCTTCTTCAGCCGCCTCTCCAGCAGCTCCTTCGCCTCACGCAGCTGCTGCCCCTCCGCCTCCTTCTGCAGGCGGAGCCGCTCCATCTCCCCCGACAGCTCGTGGATCCGCCGCACGTCCGTCGGCCGGCCGGCGTAGAAATTGACCCCGCATCCGGCGACACCCGCCGCCGCCAAAAAGAGCGCCAAGGATCTTGTCGCGTGCATGGACAGGACTCTCCACATTCTCATCACCCCACGTCTCACTCTTGCTTCGCCGTGCTGCCGGACTTCAAGAAGGATTCCAGCTTGCCCCAGGTCTTCGGCCCGACCTTCCCGTCGGCATGGAGCCCGTGCGCAAGCTGGAAATCGCGCACCGCGGTCCGCGTGCGGGGCCCCATCCTGCCGTCGGCCGGGCCCGGATCGAATCCGGCGGCCTTGAGCGCCCGCTGGATCTCCTGGACCCTGGCGGACTCATCGGCAGCCGGTCCGGTGGAGGCGTCATCGGCGGTGGCGGGAAGGATCGCGGCAGTCTGCGCCGGGTTCGGGGCGGTCGCTGCACCGGGGCTGCTCCCCTCGGCGGTCGCGGGACTGATCGAGGCCAGCTCTTCCTGCGGCTGGATCGGCTCAATCTGGATCGTGGGCAGGGGCGATCCTGCGGGGTTCAGCCCCGCCTCGGGCCCCAACGCCCTCAGGGCAGCCCGCCGGCCCATCCCGTAACCGATGCTGGTCAACACCACCGCTGCAGAGATCCCTGCCACCCACCACCCGGACCTTACTTGCCCCATCATGGCAAAATCCTCCTCAAGTTGAATAGACCCCAATTGCGGATTTGCAGATTGCGGATTGAAACGGGTGCACAACAGACAATCCGAAATCAATAATCCGGAATTCCACCGTGGATTCTAACACCCCAAGCCAAAAAGTCAATGGCGCCGGCCGACCTGTCCGCCGACCGGGCTACGCCTGGGTGCCTGCGAGGACCGCGTCCGTCACCTGGTCGGTCAGCTTAGCGTGCTTCCAGGGGAATCGCTTCAGCCACCTCTGGATCTGCGCGGCCAGCGTGGCCGGATTGTGGCTGAGATCCAAATTCACCTCGATCGCCCCCCACCCCAGCTCCTGCCGCGCCTGCCGAAGGGCCGCATCCACCCCACCCGACTCATCCGCCTGGATGAATCTCCCGGCCAGATCGGGGCGCAGATCGAGGAGGATGTTGTGCTGGGCGAGATCGGCAACCACAACCCGAACGTCCACCCCCCGTTCCGGAAGAAGGAAGGCCAACCCCGCGTTCTCCGGGCGGAAGATGATCCTCAGAGGGGATTCTCCCTGGGCTCCTGGTCGCCAGGCCGATGCCATCTTTGGCTTGGCTCTCAGGGCCGGATCCACGTTGAGAATCCCATTCTTCACCGCCAGCCGGATGTACCGGGCCTCGCTCCCTTCCCTCGCCACACGCTTCAGCCGGCCCTGCAGGGCATTGGTATCCTCAGAGAAGTAAACTCCCTGCATCCGGTATCTCATGTCCCGCCCGAAAAATGAGACCCAATCGACCAGCCTAGGCGCATCGGTTCCGCTTCCTTTCGTGAATCGCAGCACCGCCTCCACGACGTTCTCGATCGGCTCCACCGGAAGAACCCACACCTCCTCCATCCCGGCGAAGTCATCGATCAGGGGCCCTTTAAATAGCGAATCGATAGCGGCGAGAAACTGGGTCGGCTTCGCAGCAACGACCTCCCTTGCCGCAGACGCGGTGCGGAGTACCGCGTTGTGGCGTTCCATCGCTTCCGCCCAATACGTGTCCGGATGCAGATATTGGACCTCCGAACCTCCCGTCTGGATGAGAGTCGTAATCCTGGAGATGTCCGCCTGCCTTTTGGCCAACCTGCCCGCGGAATCCCTGGGCGTCGTCACCACGGTAACAAGACCCTCTGTATCCCTCAACAGCCGCACCCGTTCCTTCATGCCGGTGCCGGGACCTGGCCCGATTCGAAGGCCGGGCGGCACGCTTTCGTCGAGGAGCTGCCGGATCTCATGCGGTTCGTACGGTGGAAGCGCCACGTAGTACTTCACGGTTCCAGTCTCATCCAGGTGCCGAAGAAATCCAGCGATCCGCCGATCCTCGCTGGCGGCAAAGCCACCCGCCACCAGAACCGCCGAGGGGGCTCCTTTAGAACCGAGCCGGTCAACAAGCGACCCATACGCCTCCGGCGCAGCCTCGGAAAGCAAGGCCGTGTCCACCTGCAACTGCAAACCGAGCCCCTGGATCCGCCGCACCAGCCGATCGATCTCCTGTTGGTCAGTTCCCAGTATCAGAACCCGGCGGACGGCTGGCTTCGCTTCCTCCATCCCGGCGAAGTCGTCGAAAACCAGCTTCGGCCCTGCATCCTCCGGTATCCGCCTCCGCCGCTCCGCCTCGGCCCGCAGCCGGCTGAGCCGATCCTCCGCATTCACTCGCCCGATCCCCAGGATTCCTGCCAGCCCCGTGTCGCCTTCCCGCTCCGCCTGAGCGATCTGAATCTCCAGGGTACGGACCTCGCCCTCCGCCTCACGGATCGCTGGCGACTCCTCCATCCCGGCGGCCTGCCGTAGCGCTCGGTGAATCTTCCCTTCCGAGTCTGTGAGGATGACACGGTTCTCTTCGGTATCCAGTTCTGCCTGTAGACCCGAAATACCAAGCTTCTCCCTGCCAGCCGGATCCGCCAACTGCAACAGGAGATTTGACCCCTCGTTCCATTCATCCTCTGGGGGCCGTTCGTACCTGACGTAGATCCTCTTCCCTTCCCCCAGCTCCCACTTCACCCCTTCGGTATGAAGGAACCGCTGGAACAGAGCAGGAACCTCTTCCATGCCCGCGGCGGCGTCGGCAGTGAAGAGCAGCCCGGGCCTCAGGGCCGGGTGGGATGGCACGAGCAGATGCTTCAGGATTCGGATGAATCGCGCTTCATCGGTGATGGCCACACTCCACAGGGAGCGGTCATCGGGGATCTCCAAAGACGGCTTCATGTAGTCCAGATTGGGGACGCGCACGGCCAGGTCCGGGACGCTGGCATAGCTGCCATTGCCCCGGTTCCCTGCCGGTTCAGGTCCGATAAAGTAGGGCGCCCCGCGAAGGCTGGCATCGGGGTAATCCAGACGAACCCCCTGTTTAAGCCAGGTTCCGAAGACCAGCATCTGACCTGGATCGCGATTCAACGACATGTGGCCCCATCCCCACGGAACAAAGAAGATGTCGCCGGCATTCACGGAGAGAAGAACGGCCCTTGTCGCCAAGGCCCGGTCGGTCGGCTGCGTCTCCCAGAGCAGGACCTCGCCTCTGCCGTCGTAAATCTCCACCAGCTCTGCGACCGGTTCGGAGTGGAAGTGCCCGCGTGTCCGGTAAAACTCCGCCTCCTCCGCCTGCCCGATCTGGCCCGGGTGAAGGAAGGTCAGGTGGTAACCGATCCCCAGCTCGCCCATCAGCTTCGCCAGATGTTGGGGCAGGAGATACCGAAACGTTCGGGAGACCTCCTGCTGCGCGCGTCCCTGGACAAAACCGATGTTGCCCGGAGCCACCACGCCGGCCAGGCCGTCCAACGTCTGCACCTCCCCTGTCGGTTTCTCAAGAGGGGGAGGTACCGGGGAGGGCAACCGGCTGGCCAGTTTGATCCACTCCTTGGCTTCGGGAAGGTCGTCGGCCCGGAAGGTCGAGCGAACGATGTAGCTGGAGCCATCCCGGGCCGACACGAGCGTGTGGGTGACAATCCTTCCTCCGTAGCCGCTGGGGTCCAGAATGAACTGAATCCCCTGGATGGAACCCGCCAAGCCGCCGGCGAGCCGCTTGGTCACACCATTCACCGAGGTCATCGCCACCACGCCGGTGTATCCGGAATTCTCCTCGGTATCGAAGGCCTCCAGCCGCTCGGCACCGAGCCCGAATCCCGACGCCCCGCTCCGCTCATCGGCGGTATAGTTGTGCGCGGTCTGTTTCGTCAGAGAGGTGGCCTTCTTGGTGCCCTTGGGTGAGGTGTCCGTATGCACGTAATGAACGCTTGGCCCTGCATTCTTCACGAAAACCTGGACGATCTCCGCCTCGTTGTAGCCGTGCCGGACGTCCAGCGCGTAGGTCCGCCCATTAACCTCGATGCCATGGGCCGTGAAGAAGGCGGGGGCCACGGTGCCGTCGGTCGGGGGGTAAGGATCAAAGCCCGGGTAGGCCTCCGCGAGCTTTCCCCCGTCGCTCCGGATGGCATTCAGGAAGGGGCGGGTGCCCCGTTTGGGTCCCAGGGCCGGGTGCTCCCCGCCGAGGGTAACCAACCCTTGCCGGGCCATCCAACCGGCGTAACCCGCCGCGTCTTGCGCCGGATCGATGCCGTTGGCCAGCCCGATCAGCGGGAAGCCCTCCGTCGGGGGCGTGAACGGATTGAGCTGGTCTACGGGGATTGGACGCGGCGCCCGGTAGAGCCAGCCGCTGCGCCGCAGGTGATCTGGGATGAGGGTGATCTTCTCCAAGGATTCCGGATCCTGCGGAAGGTCCACAATCGCGACAAGCCCCCAGCTATCCTGATCACCCACGACAAGCTTGGTCGTCACCTCCAGGGCATCACCGATCACCCCGCGGATCGTGACGCCGTTGGGCGCATCGTCATCGCGCAATTCGCGCAACCGCCTCAGCTCCGCCCGAAGGGTCGGCAGATCCTTAAATTTGATCACCTCGCCCCGGAAGAAGATGCTCCCCACCCGCAGGGCGATGGAGGCATCCTGCTCCCCCTCGTCTCCCCGGATGAGCAGCGCCACATCCCGGTGCCTCAGGGTGTAGTCAATCAGCGAATGGTAGCCCATGAAGACGGCGTTGCCATCCACCGTGATCTTGTGGACCTCGATCCTCTCCGGCGGCTGATCCTTCCCGATCCCGTGGAAAAGGACCGATCCCAACCCGTCGTTGACCGAGGCCGTGATGGCCACGTCGGCTCCGTCGTGGGCAAACGGCTGAAGGGCTTCTCTTCGATCGCCCTTGGTGGGAGGGCTGAGCACCCGATACTCCACCCCCACCAACCCGACTCCGTACGCCCCCAGGTCACGCCAGAGACCGGCCGGCAGGGCTTGGCTGGCAATCGCCACCCATTCCTCCATGCCGGTGGCCGTGGGAAGGGCCGGGGTGGGCTGGAGAAACCGCGACAGGCCTGAAGCTACGGTGGCGGCCACCGCACCGACGGGATCGTTCCGATCCTGCAGGGCCTTGGCGAGCCGGTCCCGCTGCTCCGGGCTCTCCTCCAGGCCGGTCTGCCTTAAGCCAAAGGCCGGTGCGGCCGAGGTCACCGTGAAAGCGAGGAGAAGAGCGAGCGAAACGAATCTCCGATTCATTACGCGGCCTCCAGAAGTGCGGCCAGGCGGTCGAACGCCTCATCCGTGACAAAGTTAACCCCGCCGGCTTGGAAGAAGGCCCGAAGCTCGGCCGCCAGACCCGGCGTGAGCGCCCGGTACTCCCTGACGAACCCGGCCGCCTGGAGCTGCGCGCCGGAATCAAATCCAGCGTCCTGCGCCAAGTTGTCCAGGGCCGTCTGCCGAGCGATCGCAACCGTCTCGGTTCCGCCGTCAAACGCGACGATCCGCGGGCGCAGGAACTTCTCCGCGGCATCGGCATCCACCTGCGCCAGCTCGCGGATCACCTGCTCCGCCAAGTCCCGGCTGATCACCAGCCGGAAGTCCAGCTCAACCAAGCGGTCCTTCTTCACCATGAGAGCCAGCGCCTGGGCCAGGCGGCTCACCCTCCAGTCCTCCGAAGCGTCCACGAGGACCGCACGCGCCTTCAGATCAAAGATTTCATCCGCGATCCCAACCAGATGATCCAAGCCGGCGAGGTCCCGCAGGGCTCTCGCCACCGCGTGCTCAACGGCCGGGATAGGTCTGGCTTGCAGAAGAGCATCCAATTGCCCTCGCGCGGAGATCACCTTGGCGGACAGGGGACCGATGATATCGAGTGAGGCGCCCGCTTTGCGAGCCGCTGCAAGGGCCACCTCGGCCGCGCTGAGCTCTGCCCGTGCCACGCGGAGTTCCGAATCCTCCTCCATGCCGGCGTCAGAACTTCCCGGGCTGGAAGAATCCTTGATCAGAGTCTTCTCGCTCAGGCCCAATGCTTCTGCAAGATGATCCACTTCCGCCTGAAGCCCGCCGCCCGTGCCCGGGTGCAGAACCGAGGCTGTGCCAGCCGCGACTCCATAGATAAAACTGGCGGCGTGCTCCTTCCCCTGCCAGTCCCGGAAAACCCGCTCCCCCAAGCTGGTATCGCCCGCGCCCAGCTCCGAGACAGGATCTACCTTGGGCGCTCGTATATTCAATACCTTCTCGCGTGTCACCGAAACGGCTCCGCCTGCCCCCATGGTGATGATGATCTCCCGGATCGCTTGCTCCGGCGGCTGGGCTTCAAGGATCTCTTTCGCCCTGGCGATCAGGGCATCCCGGTCCATCGGATCTATTCCGACCAGCTCACCGAACTCGAAATGATTCTGAGAGTAGATCGTGGTAGCGGCCGGCTTGGCAAAGAGAACGGCCCTTGCAGGCCCCCCCTTCGTGTCCACAACCACCGTTGCACCGCGTGCAATGAGTTTCCTTCCCAAGTCGGCGTAGAAATCCTCCGGAAGGCCGGGCGCCAAACTTCCCGACATCACCACGATGTCGTCGGTCTTCACCCCGCTCTCCAAATCCAGGAGTCGGCCTTCCAACTGCAGGCGAGCCTCTGCGTTCACCGGTGTTCCCTTGGGAACCAAACTCCCCGCCTTGTCCATGGAGATGCCTATCGTCACCCGGGTCTGCTCGTCCCCCTTGACTTCTATGGCGTCACCTTCATGAACCAAAACTCCCCGGTTCTGGACAAGTTGGACAAGCAGTTTTCCCGTTTCCCCCGCGTAGAAGAAGACGGGCCGCGCCCGCACGCCGCGCCGCGCCAGGGCGATCACGACGTTAATGCCTCCGCCTCCCGGGTCCACCAAAACTCCCTTTCGCTCGCCCCAGTTGACCAGCTTTTTCCTTGCGTCAATGTCAATGGTCGGGCTGGTGGTCACGGTCCAGATCGTCCTGCGGCCCGGGAAGCTTCTTGGGAAAGGATCCGGTTCGAAATCCTCGCTGAGTTCATGCAGGCCCTGCATCATGGCGCGTCCCAAGGAGCCAGTCAGTTGCCGTCTTTCCCGATCGGTCTCCAGGGAACGGAATACCGACAGCAGGACCTGGGGAACCAGCGCGGAAACGCCCCTCTCACTCGCCTCCTGAATCAATGGAGGGAAGATCTGGCTAAAAGCCGCCACCGGCCCAGTGGATCGAAGGGCGCCCACGACCTGGCCGGAGGCCATTTCTAAGAATGCCTTCTCCTCCATGTCGGTGGCGGGCGGCTCGGCGGGCGGGGGAACCGATGGACCTGCGGGAGGGAGAGCGGAGCCGGCCGCGGGGCCGTACTTATCCCAGATCTGCTTGGCCAGCTGCGCCTCTGAGGCCCTCGCGTCGAATCCGACCAGGATCTCCCGCACCGCCTGAGCGAACGGGCCCCGGGGGGACTCGTTGCGGTCGATCGTGGAGACAATGCTGGGTACGAGGGTGTTCAGATCCACCTCCCCCAGAGGGCTGTCTCCCTTTAAGTTGATCTCCCGATAGGCCTGCACGGCTCGGATCAACGCCAGCGCGTCGGTGAGGCTCGCAAACGGGTTGCCCCCGACAGCAATCACGCTGCCCTTGGCCAAACGCCCTCGGACCCAATCCTTACTCTGGCCAAAGTAGCCGGCAAGAAAAGGAATCACGATCGGCTCCATCTCCAGACGCCGGGGATGCGTCCAGTACCGGCGCCGGATCTCCGCAAACGTCAGGTCTCGAGGCCTCTCGCTGGTCGAGGGGTAAAGGAGCTCACGCTCCAGATCCTGCTCCTCCATGCCCGCCTTCCTCGGCACCAGCCGCACGAGGGTCGGCTTTTTCTCATCGCCGGTGACCCGGAAGGCCGCCAGGCCCGTGGATTGGACAAACTTCTCATCCTTGAGAAGCGTGCTCAGGTCCGGCCGCCCCACCGACTGGACCAGATACGTGTCCGCCTCGTCTCCCTTGTGCAGCGGCAACTTCTTGATCCGCTCTCGCAGGGCCGTTTCGGCCTTCCCGTCCTTGAGCAGGATGATCCAGACGTGCTCGGGCCGGTACAGCCGATTCTGGTCCGTCGTATCGGTCGTCACGGTCACCACACCCTTCTCAACCGGAAAGTGCCAGGCCCCATCGGGATCCTTGGGCTGGAAGTACCAGACCCGCGGCTCTCGCTTCTTGTCGTTCTCGATCGCCACGAGGGCCGCCGCCCGGTCCCTGAGGAGCTCTTCAGGCAGGCCGCTCACGGTGATCTTGCGCTGATCAAAGGAAACCTTGGCCTCCGCCACCACTTGTTCCTCGAGAAGTTCCGGTGCCTGGGTCTCCGCCCCTAACGCTGCGGATGCCACCACGGCAGGAACGGTAAGGAGTTTCCGCCAGGAGTCGTCCTCCATGCCGGCGGCGCCGCCCGGTGTGGAGTGATAGATTGCGGCGGGCTCATCGAGCTGGACCTGGGTCCTCGTGATCGTCTCCGGAAGCCAGAGGAAAGTGATCGGCCGCTCCGGGTTGTACTCTCTGTCGATGAAAAACCGACTGATGATGTCAGCCTTGGGCTGGCCGAACGCCGCGAAGCGGACGACCCCTTCGGGAGCCATCATGTCCACGAAATCATCCAGGGTGAAGGTGATGCCCAGGTATCCCTTGGCCCAGGGGTTGTGCTGCAGGAAGAGGGGCGAGAACTCCCGCGGAAAATCCTTCGCGGCCTGAACGGCCGGATCCCGGTATCGCTCGCCCGCCGCCACCTCGGCGACGTGGCCTTCGTTCGGGTCCGTGGCCATCATCTGCCATCGGATTCCCCCCAGATTGCGGACGTGATTCGCGCTGCTGGCGACTGCGCCCGGGCGCGGAATGATAAGATGCCTGGCGACCCACGTCGGCTCCTCACCGAGCATCGGCCGAATCAGATGATCCTCGAAGAACCGCTGGGCGCTCTTCTCATGAGTCGGCTGCACGTTCAGGCGGGTCGTCCGGTCCACGATGTCGTCCATGGCCACCACGTAGAGCTTCTCCATGAAGCTCCGGCGGTCGCTGCTGCCCTTGGGCCCCAAACGGGCGACGAGCTCCCTCAGCAGGGGCATCGGCGTGCTGCCGGTCGGAAGCCCGACCACGAACGGCTTGTCCTGCCGGATCGCGTGATTCCAGAGATCCATCACCTCGTCCGCCTGGGCCTGTCCGATCTCCTCCGGGGTCCTGTAGATGGTCACGGTCAACGGCTGACCCGCCTTGCTCCTTTCCTCCACCTGCTCCATGCCGGCTCCTGTCTCTGGCGAAGGGCCCGCCGGGGGCGCGAGGCGCTCTCGAATCTGCAGGCGGACGGCCGCCTGCAATTGCGCCATGGTGAATGGCTTTCCCAGCCAGATGACTTGAGGCCCCGAAGGCGCCTCGGCAAGCGCTTCGAGGTCTGCCTCTTGCTGGGCCGATTGCGCGCCGGAGATCACGACGATGCGGGCCCGGGGATCCGCAACCAGAACCACCTGGACGATCTTTTTTCCCTCCGCTCCCCCCGGTGTAAAGTTCCAGTCGGTCAAGACGACCAGCGGCTGGCCTCTCTTTTCATCGGCCCATTTCAATACCCCTTGGGGCGTTTCGGCGATGCTGAGCTGCTCACCGCGCTCAATGCCAAATTCACCGAGCACCGGCTCAAGCTGCGCGAGAACCATCTTGGGAATCCCAGGGTCGTCATCGGCAACGAGCAGCCGCAGTTGGTCCGGCCGGATCGGCGCCTCCTCCATGCCGGATTGCGGGCCGGATCGCCTCTCGAGCTGCTCTATCGGGACCGGCTGGACGAGATCGGCGAGCCCTTCCGCCAGATCCACGTTCACCTTCAGGTAGCCGAACTCCCGGTTCACCTGGCCGGCCTCCTGCTCGATCCTCTCGATGGTGAGGGTGTCCCCGGCCAGGACCGTTTCACCTCGGCGGACGGAACCCACCCTGCCTTGCTGGACGAGATCCAGGATGAGCAGTGCTGCTTCCCTCGGCAGGACGTTTCTGCCCTCGAGGTAGTGGCCGGAATCCAGCAGGCGCAGGGCTTCTTCGAGAGGATGAATTTGCTTGGATGGCTCTATCCCGGCCACGTTTCTGAGATCATGCATGGCGTTCCTAAAGGATTGCCGAATTAGCCGGACATTCGGCCTTTGCGCGCTGAGGTCTTGCTGAAGCCCGGCGATCAGCCGCAGAGCCTGCGGTTTGCTCTTACTCGGCAGGTCATTCATTCGTGCCTCCGCCACCCCCACCAACCGCCGGACCTCGGTCCAGTCCCAGCTCACCTCCTCCATGCCGGCGCCTTGGGGTCCGGCGGTCCGCGCCCGGTAGACCGACCCGCGGTCAATCCGAACGCCTCTTCGGGCGCTGAAGCTGAACGGGACCCTCTTTCCAAAAGGCTGGACCGAGCTCTCGGCGACGGGGTGCCACTCTTTTGGATCATCCGCTGAGGTGTCGAAGAGGATGAAATAGTCATCCCCGCTGAAGGCGAGCACCAGGCCTCCTTCCGGGGGTTCCTGTAAGACCGCCTCCTTGTTGTCCACGAGAAAATCACGGATGGGAGGGCTGGCGAGAAGCTGCTGTGCTTCCGGCTTCGTCAAGTCAAGTTTTTTCCGTTCGCTGGACCACGCGCGGCTTCTTAGATTCGGGTCCAGCTCACCCTTCCCCTCAGCTTCTGAGGCGATCTTCTCAAGAAGTTCCTTGCGAAGTACCCCAATCCTTTGGGGGGCAAGTTGGTTTTCTGAGTCAAAGGAGGTAAACAGGAGTCTTGCTTTGCCGCCACCGGCCCCAATCAGCAAGATCTCCACGAGGCCAGGCACCCCAGGCCCGTAGACAAAGATCTGGGTTTCGCCGTTCTCTTTCAGCCTGATCCCGGGGCCGCCACCCCACTGCTGCGCTCGTTGCTGCGATTCTTCCATCCCGGCGGCTGCAGGCGAAGGGCCGGTTGCAGGTGAAGGAGGGGTCGATGGGGGGGCGAGGAAGCGGGAAACCCTGGAGGCGACGGTCTGGGCCACCGCGGAGAGAGGATCGTCCTCCTGCAGGGCCTTGGCGAGCTCGTCACGGCCCTCCTCACTGCTCTCGAGGCCGGCTTGCCTCAGGCCGTAGGCGGGAGGTATAGAGGAAGGGAAGATAAAGGAAAGGATAACCGCGAACAAAACGGGGCGAAAAAATAGGGAGCGCATGAATCTTTCTCCTGTCGGGTTTGCCTACCTTAGGTTAAATCTCGGCGAATACGAAAGCTTGCTCAAAGTCTACCTGCCATTTGGGAAAGTGTCAAGATGCACATAGCAGAATCTTCGTTACGACTAACTATTCCTCCCGAGCCGGGCCAGGGATCGCGGGTCCCGGAACAGTCTGCTCCTGCGGTTCAGGCCGCGGTTCCTCAGCCGGAGCCTCGGCTTCCTCTGCCGGAAGCTCGCTCACGACCGTCCGGTCCCAGAGGACGCGGCCGCCGTAGGTCATGAAGTTCATCCCGACCACCTGTTCCTCTTCCAGACCCAGGTCCTCGGCCAGGATCTCCAGATCGACCCACACCCCCAGCTCCGGAAGGATCCCGTAGTACCAGAGCTCCTCGTAGTCGCCGGGCGTGAAAACCTCCTTCTCTCCTTCCCAGTAGACACCGACCTCCTCGCCCGTGGGCAGCTTGAACCGGACCGCGATCCCCTCGGGCGGATCCTGGGGATCGAGCCAGACCTGCTGGAGTACCCTGCCGTTCAGCGGCAGGGTGATCGGTTCCGCGGTGAAGCCGTGTCCCTGCGCCCCGGGCGCGGGAGGATGGCCGTGGGAACGAGTGCCGCTGGCCTTCAGCTCTTCGTCCCAAATCCAGGTGCCCTGCATCTGGGCGTCGGCGGGAAGCTCGTCCTCCAGCCAGACGATTCCGGTGGGTAGGGGCTCCTCTACGAGGGGCGCTTCCTCCGGTCCGGCAGAGAGCGACCCCGCAACCCAGAGCGCCAAACCCAAAACC